>NZ_CP029495.1:319304-638608 GCF_003325475.1 Chromobacterium phragmitis | reverse complement strand
GCGCGAGATGCAGCAGCAGCGACAGGACGAGTGCGATCAGCAGCAGACGGCGTCGGGTCATTTAGGCCTTGCTTGGAGGTGTGGGGGACAGCAGGCTGGCGGCGATTCCCGGGCCGGCCGCCACCTTGCCGGCCACCACGGCGATGTCGCCGGCGACGAAGCGGCGCACCGCTTCCGGGTACAGCTGGTGTTCCAGTGTCAATACGCGGGCGGCCAGGCTGTCCGGCGTGTCGCCGTCCAGCACGTTGACCGCTCCCTGGGCGACGATAGGGCCGTGATCGAGCTCGGCGGTGACGAAGTGTACCGTGCATCCGGCCAGTTTGCAGCCCATTTCCAGCGCGCGCTCGTGGGTGTGCAGGCCGGGGAAGGCCGGCAGCAGCGACGGGTGGATGTTGAGCATCCGGCCTTCGTAGCGGCGGGTGAAGCCCTCGGTCAGGATGCGCATGAAGCCTGCCAGCACCACCAGGTCGGGCTGATGCGCGTCAATCGCCTCGGCCAGCGCGGCGTCGAAAGCTTCGCGGCTGGCGTAGGCCTTGTGGTCCAGCGCCTGGGCGGCGATGCCGCGCTCCGCCGCCCAGGCGAGGCCGGCCGCGTCCGGGCGGTTGGAGATCACCGCCGCGACGCGGGCGCCGGGAATGCGGGCGTCGACGATGGCCTGCATATTGGAGCCGCGGCCGGAAATCAGGATGACGATGTTTTTCATGGCTCATGTCTGGAATGGCGCGCCATTCCCGTTCGTTGCGATTGCGCCGGCTTGGTTCCGTCCGCCCGGCGATAAAAGACAAGCGCCGCCGGCGGAGCCAGCGGCGCGGTGTGGCGGCGGGTTTCGCCTTAGCCGATCTGGGTCTGGTGCTCGTCGCCCCGGCGCTCGCGCACCTGGCCCAGGCGATAGACCGTCTCGCCGGCCTCGCGCAGCAGGGCCATCGCCGATTCGGCGTGCTCCGGCGCGACGACGACGACCATGCCGATGCCGCAGTTGAAGGTGCGGTACATCTCCTGGATGTCCACATTGCCTTCGCGCTGCAGCCACTGGAACAGCTTGGGCAACTGCCAGCTGGCGGCGTCGAGCTGGGCCACGGCGTTGTCGGGCAGCACCCGCGGCGTGTTCTCGGTGATGCCGCCGCCGGTGATGTGGGCCATGCCCTTGACCGGCAGCGTTTCCATCAGCTTGAGCAGCGGCTTGACGTAGATGCGGGTGGGCGCGATCACCGCCTCGCGCAGCGTCTTGTCGCCGTCGAACGGCGCGTCCAGGTCCGGCTGGGCGCGGTCGATGATCTTGCGCACCAGGCTGTAGCCGTTGGAGTGGGCGCCGTTGGAGGCCAAGCCCAGCACCACGTCGCCGGCGACGATGTCGCGGCCGGAGATGACCTTGCTCTTCTCCACCACGCCGACGGCGAAGCCCGCCAGGTCGTATTCGCCCGGCACATACATGCCCGGCATCTCGGCGGTTTCGCCGCCGGTCAGCGCGCAGCCCGCTTGCTCGCAGCCGGCGGCGATGCCTTTGATCACTTCGGTGGCCTGGGCCACGTCCAGTTTGCCGCAGGCGAAATAGTCGAGGAAGAACAGCGGCTCGGCGCCTTGCACCAGAATGTCATTGACGCTCATTGCCACCAGGTCTATCCCCACTGTATCGTGGCGATTCCAGTCGAAGGCCAGTTTCAGCTTGGTGCCGACCCCGTCGGTGCCGGATACCAGCACCGGCTCCCGGTATTTCTTGGAGATTTCCACCAGTGCGCCGAAACCGCCGATGCCGCCGAGCACTTCCGGGCGCATGGTGCGCTTGGCAAAAGGCTTGATGTTTTCGACCAGCGCGTCGCCGGCGTCAATGTCTACGCCGGCATCGCGGTAACTGAGGGACGTGGTATTCAAGATAAACTCGCTTTCTGCAAACTTGAAATATTTTTACATCAAGCTTTCGCCGGTGCGAAAGCACTGTATTTTAACTGAATTTTCAATGAAACGCTCTCATTCCCACTGGTGGCCCTGGATCCTCGCCGCGGCGCTGCTTTGGCTGCTGGGCAGCCTGATTTCGCAGCTCTCCAATGTGCTGGCGCCGTTTGTCACCGCGGCGGTGCTGGCCTATGTCCTGAACCCGCTGGCGTGCCGGCTGGAGCGCTGGGGCCTGCCGCGCGCGCTGGCCGCCGGCGTGGTCACCGTCGCGGGCATTTCGCTGATCTTCGCGCTGATCCTGATCATCGCGCCGATGCTGATCTCCCAGGGGCAGGCGCTGGCCGAGCGCTTGCCGGTGTTCGTCGACTTCCTGCACAGCCGGGCGCTGCCGTGGCTGGAGGCGAACGCCGGGCTCAAGCTGGAGCTGAACGCCGCCGCCTGGCGGCAGGAGCTGACGGCCAACGCCGGCGCGTTGAAGAAGACGCTGGCCAGCCTGTTGCCGCGGCTGAGCCAGGGCGGCGTGCTGCTGGCGCACTTCCTGACGGTTTTGGCGCTGCTGCCCTTGCTGCAGTACTACTTCCTGCTGGACTGGAACAAGATGACGCGGTCGCTGGCGACGGCGGTGCCGCGCCGCTGGATAGGCGCGGTCAGCGAAGTGGCGCTGGAACTGGACCGGGTGCTGGGCGAGTTTCTGCGCGGGCAGCTGTCGGTGATGCTGATCATGGCTCTGGTTTACGGGGGCGGCCTGGCGCTGGTGGGGCTGGACTCGGGATTCGCCATCGGCATGGTGGCCGGGCTTCTGGTGTTCATCCCGTATCTCGGCGCCTTCACCGGCCTGTTGCTGGCCACGCTGGCGGCGCTGCTGCAGTACGACGGGCTGAGCGGCCTGTTGCTGGTGTGGGGCGTTTTCGCGGTCGGCCAGACCCTTGAAAGCTTCCTGGTGACGCCTTATCTGGTGGGGGAGCGCATCGGCCTTTCGCCGATGGCGGTGATCTTCGCGCTGATGGCCTTCGGCGAGCTGATGGGCTTCGTCGGCGTGCTGCTGGCGCTGCCGCTGGCGGCGATGGCGCTGGTATTGGGGCGCTTCGCGGCGCGCCGATATTTCAACACGCGCTTTTATCAGCGTAAAATGGGCAACTGACGCCTTAAACACAGCCAAAATCTAGCACTCTTGGACCAGCTCGTACTCGATCTCACGCCTACGCCGCTGCCGGCCTTCGATAATTTCCTGGCCGAGCGCAATCGCGAAGTGATCACCGCACTGACCGCCACCGAAGGCGAACGCTTCATCTATCTATGGGGCGAGCCCGGTTGCGGCAAAACCCATCTATTGCAGGCCTGGATCGCCCACGCCGAGCGGCTGGGCCGCGCCGCCATCTATCTGGACGGCAAGGGGGACCACCTGCCGGATTTCGCGCGCGAGGCCAGCTTCATCGCGGTGGACCATGTCGACGACCTGGCGCCGGACGACCAGATCATGCTGTTCTCCTTCTACAACTCCTTGAAGGAGGGCGGCGAGGGCCGCTTGCTGATGGCCGGCCGCCAGCCGCCGGTGGCGCTGGCCGTGCGCGACGACCTGCGCACGCGGCTGGG
The DNA here is from genome assembly GCF_003325475.1 of Chromobacterium phragmitis. Lineage (NCBI taxonomy): Bacteria > Pseudomonadati > Pseudomonadota > Betaproteobacteria > Neisseriales > Chromobacteriaceae > Chromobacterium > Chromobacterium phragmitis. The sequence continues at coordinate 635,125 of NZ_CP029495.1, read as the reverse complement.
CTGGGGACTGGTGCTGGAGGTGAAGGCGCTGTCCGATGACGACAAGCTGGCCGCCTTGCGCAGCCACGCCGCCAGCCGCCAGCTGTCGATACCCGACGATGTGTACCGCTACCTGCTTACCCACTGGCGGCGCGATCTGAGCAGCCTGATCTCGATGATAGACATGCTGGACCGCTATTCGCTGGCGCTGCGCCGGCCCATCACCGTGCCGCTGGTGAAAAACGTTTTGCAAACCGCCACACCGGAATCATGACGACAGCCACTCCCGCCAAACGCAGGCTCGCCCTGTTCGACCTCGACCACACCCTGATCGCCGGCGATTCGGATTTCGAATGGCCGCGCTTCCTGATCAAGCGCGGCATTCTGGATGCCGCCCAGTACGACGAGCGCAACAGCTACTTTTACCGCCAGTACCAGAGCGGCACGCTGGACATGCACGAATATCTGGCCTTCATCCTGGCGCCGTTGACCCGTTTTTCGCGCCACGAGTTGGACCAACTGCATGCCGATTATCTGGAAAACCACATCAAGCCGCTGATTCCGAGCAAGGCGCGCGAGCGGTTGGCCGCCCACCGCGCCGAGGGCGACGAGATCGTGATCATCACCGCGACCAACCGCTTCATCACCGGGCCGATCGCCCGAGAGTTGGGCGTGGAGCATCTGATCGCCATCGAGCTTGAAGAGGATGGCGACGGCAATTTCACAGGCCGCCCGACCGGCGTGTTGAGCTTCAAGGAAGGCAAGATCACCCGCATCGAGCAGTGGCTGGCGGAGCGCGGCGAAAGCTGGGACAGCTACGGCGAGAGTTTCTTCTACAGCGATTCGCACAACGACCTGCCGCTGATGAAGCGGGTGGACAATCCGGTGGCGGTGGACGCGGACGACAAGCTGCGGACCTATGCCGAGGCGCATGGCTGGCCGGTTATCTCTTTAAGGGACTGACCGCGTCGAACTAGACGCCGGATGCCGCGTTGCGCCGCTTTGCCGAACGATGCGCACTGCCTGCGGGCGGCGCGCCTTGTCCGCCGCTTGAACGCTGAGTCGGTTCCCGCAGCCTGTGCTTTGCAGCAGGCTGTTTTGCTATCTGAAAGGAACGCATCATGGAAGCCCTGCAGGATTTCCTGCGCCGCGCCGAGGCTGCGCTGTCCCGGCTGGAGCCCCTGCTGCCGCCGCCGCGGCGAGAGCCGGACTGGAGCGTCTGGGCCCTCCGCTGGCGGCGCCAGGGCCTGGCCGGCTGGCTGGAGGCGGTGCATGAGCCGCACTCGGTGGAAATGGGCCGGCTGGCCTGCATTGACGAGCAGCGCGAGCGGCTGCTGGCCAACACCCGCCAGTTCGTCGAAGGCCTGCCGGCCAACAACGCGCTGTTGACCGGCGCCCGCGGCACCGGCAAGTCGTCGCTGGTGAAAGCGCTGCTGCCCCAGTTCGGCCGCGATGGCTTGAGGCTGATCGAAATCGACCGCGAGCATCTGGCCGATCTGCCGCAACTGGTGGAGCTGCTGGTCGGACGGCGGGAGCGTTTCATCCTGTTCTGCGACGATTTGTCGTTCGAGCACGGCGACGCCGGCTACAAGGCGCTGAAGAGCGCGCTGGACGGCGGCCTCTCGCGCCGCTGCGACAATCTGCTGGTGTATGCGACATCCAACCGCCGCCACTTGCTGCCGGAGCAGATGAGCGAGAACCGCGAGGGCTGGCTGCATGACGGCGAAATCCATCCCGGCGAGGCGGTGGAGGAGAAGGTGTCGTTGTCCGACCGCTTCGGCCTGTGGCTGTCGTTCTATCCGTTCGACCAGGACGCCTACCTGGCGGCGGTCAAGGCATGGCTGGGCCATTTCGGCCTGAAGTGCGGCGACAAGGCCGAGCGCGCGGCGCTGCAGTGGAGCCTGTCGCGCGGCAGCCGCTCCGGCCGGGTGGCCTGGCAGTTCGCCTGCCACTGGGCGGGCAGCCAGAAACTGGCCAAGAAGACCGGCAGGAAATGACCCGGGCGGCATGCGCCCATACACAGATTGAAGACATGACGAGCGACAAGATCATAGACGTGGTAGCCGGCGCGCTGATGCGGCCGGACGGCAGTTTCATGCTGGGCAGCCGCCCGGAGGGCAAGCCCTACGCCGGTTACTGGGAGTTTCCCGGCGGCAAGGTGGAGGCGGGCGAGACGCCGCTGGAGGCGTTGAAGCGCGAGTTCCACGAGGAAATGGGCATCGTCGTCACCGCCGCCACGCCGTGGCTGACCAAGGTCCATCATTACGAGCATGCCTCGGTGCATCTGCGCTTCTTCCGCATCTGGGACTGGCAAGGCGAGCCGCAGCCGCGCGAGGGCCAGGACTTCGCCTGGCAGCGGCCGGGCCAATTGACAGTGGAGCCGATGCTGCCGGCCAACGGACCGATATTGAAATCGTTGCGGCTGCCTTCCCATTACGCGATCACCTGCGCCGAGGAGATCGGCGTGGAGGCGCAACTGGCGCGGCTGACCGAGCGGGAATGGGGCATGGTGCAGGTGCGCGAGCGGGGGATGGGCCGAGCGGAGCTGGCCGATTTCGTCGCCCGCGCCGCCGCCATCGTCCGTCCGCGCGGCGGCAGGCTGGTGGTCAACGCCGATCCGGCCTGGCTGGAAGGCTGGCCGGTGGACGGCGTGCACCTGAACGGCGCGCGGCTGGCGGCGCTGGAGGCGAGGCCGGACTTCGAGTGGGTGGGCGCGTCGGTGCACAATGCGCATGAGTTGGCGCGCGCAGGTCAACTGGGGCTGGATTATGCGCTGTTGAGCCCGGTGGCACCCACCGCCACCCATCCCGGCGCGGCGCTGCTGGGCTGGGATGGCTTCGCCGGCTGCCTCAAGGATGGCGTTCCGTTGCCCGTGTACGCGCTGGGCGGGCTGAAGGCGGACGATCTGGACGTCGCCCGCCGGCATGGCGCGCATGGCGTGGCGCTGATGCGGGGAGCATGGCGATGACCGGCAAGCAGCGCAAGCTGCTGCTGCTGGGCGTGGCGCTGTTGCTGTTCGCCGCGCTGAAGGCCGGGTTGATTTTCTGGTATCTGCACAACAAGCCGGCCGAGCCTGCTGCGCGGACGCTGTCCTGCGATGTGGCTGGCGGCGCTTGCGCTTTGCCTGGCGGCGGCGCGCTGCGCTTTTCCGCCCGGCCGTCCCACGGCCAGCCTTTCGAGATCCGGCTGGACGGCGTGGCGGCGGATGCTGCCCCGACCGCCGACTTCACGATGCCGGGCATGGACATGGGATTCAACCGCTATACCTTCATCCGCGATGGCGATGGTTGGAAGGCTCGGGTGATTCTGCCGATGTGCGTCAGCGGCAGCCGCGACTGGCAGGTGGAGCTCAGGCTGGGCAAGGAAGCGTATCGGCTGCGGTTCAGCGTGCGCTGAGCGGCGCGCGCGGCCGGCCATGAAAAAAGCTCCCTGGCGGGAGCTTTTTCTGCGTCAGGCGCTTACTTGGCGGCAGAGGCCATTTTGTGCTTCTGATGCGCGGCGCCGGAGGCGTGTTTCTTGTGCGCTTTCTTCTTGTGATGCTTCTTGTGCTCGGCCTTGTGTTCCATCTTCTTCTCGCCGGCCGGAGCCGAGGCGGCCGGAGCGGCGAAGGCGGAGGTGGCGAAAGCGGCAGCGATCAGGGCGGTCAGCAGTTTTTTCATGAGATTTACCTTCCAGAAAGACGCTTATTGGTATTGGAAAGCCAAGCTTGCCATGCCGGGCCCATGCCCGGCCTTGCTATGAGCCGCGCCGGCTGGCGAAGTTCATCCGGGCATGCTGCCCAATGCTGATTTCGTTGTAAATGGCATATCGGCCAGTCTCAGCCCTGCCAGTAGCTGAACACCACGCCGGCGAATATCGCCGCGCCGACCCGGTTGTTGTCGAGGAAGGCCTTGAAGCATTTGGCGCGGTCGCGATGGCGGATGTCCAGATATTGCAGTCCCATCAGCGCGACGGCGATCGCCAGTCCCAGATAGTAGGGCCAGGCCAGCTCCAGATGGACGCCGATGCCGCACATCAGCGCCAGGAAGGCCGCATGGCACAGCATCACCCCAGCGACGTCGTAGTCGCCCATGGTGATGGCCGAGGTCTTGATGCCGATTTTCAGATCGTCCGGCTTGTCCGCCATCGCGTAGGCGGTGTCGTAGGCCACCACCCAGAACAGGTTGGCCAGCAGCAGCAGCCAGGCGAGCAGCGGCACTTCGCCGGTTTCGGCGGCGAAGCCCATCGGGATGCCGAAGGAAAACGCGACGCCCAGATAGGCCTGCGGCATCGGGAAGAAGCGCTTGGTGAACGGGTAGCTGGCGGCGATCAGCACCGCCGGCACGCACAGAAGCTTGGTCAGATTGTTCAGCGGCAGCACCAGCAGGAAGGACAGCAGGGCCAGAGCGGCCGCCAGCAGCAGCGCCTCCTTCTTGCTGACCGCGCCGCGCGCGAACGGGCGCTGGCTGGTGCGGGCGACGTGGGCGTCGAAGTCGCGGTCGGCGTAGTCGTTGATCACGCAGCCGGCCGAGCGCATCAGGAAGGTGCCCAGGCAGAAGATGGCGATGATCGGCAGATGCGGCGCGCCATGGGTGGCTATCCACAGCGCCCACAGCGTCGGCCACAGCAGCAGCAGGGTGCCGATGGGCTTGTCCCAGCGCATCAGCTGGCGGTAGTTCTCGTAACGGTCGCGGACGGTGGCGAGTGGAATCACAGCAAATCCTTCAAGGCAGGCAGGAACAGCTCGGTCAACAGCAACGGCGAGCCGTCCAACAGAAAGCGGCAGCGGCGCGCCGGATAAGACGCGGCCGGTTCGACGCGGGCGGCGGCGGCGGCCAGCGGGTGGCCGTTGGCCAGCAGGCCGTAGCGCAGCGGTTCGCGCCGCAGCGCCGGCAGCTCGCCGAACAACGTCAGCCCCAGCGAGCGGCTGCCGCGCGCCAGCACCGGCAGCCAAGAGGGACAGGACGGCGCCACTGCGCTGCGAGCGTAGACCACCGGCGTGCCATCCAGAGTCAGCAAGACATGGCGCGCGTGCACCGGCTCGCCCTCGGCCAGATCCAGCGCTTCGGCTTCGTCGGCCTGGACGCGGTCTTCGCCCTGGCTGAGCACGGTCACCGCGAAACGGCGGCCGCCGGCTTGCAGCCGCAAGCTCAGCGAGGCGGGTTCGGTCAGGCAATCCAGAATGGAGGCGGGCAGGACGGGAGGCGCTTCGCGCCACAAAACTTCATTCACCATGGCGCGCATTATGCCAAAAGCCGGCGACGCTTGTCGCCTGCGGCGGTACCCGGAACGGTGGCTTGACGTTATCATGCGATGAGCATTGGGAGACGGGGGGCGTATGCTGGACTTGTTGTTGTGGCTGCTGGGCTATCAATTGGCGGGCGAGGCGCTGGTGCGCTGGCTGGGCTGGCCGATGCCTGGGCCGGTGCTGGGCTTGCTGCTGCTGTTCGCCACGCTATGGCTGCGGCGGTCGGCGCCGGCCGCGCTGCAGCGCGAGACGCCGCGATTTCTCGGCCACATGTCCTTGTTGTTCATTCCGGCCGGCGGCGCGCTGATGGCCTACTCGCCTTTGTTGCGCTCGAATGGCTGGCAGCTGGCGCTGATCCTGCTGGGCTCCACGCTGGCCACGCTGTTGGCGTCCGGGTTGGTCCTGAAGCTGCTGCTGCGCGGGAGGCGGCATTGACGGCGGCCTGGCTGGATTCGCCGCTGACCGGCGTTTTCGTCACCTTGCTGGCCTACCGGCTGGCGCTGGCCGGGCACAAGCGCTGCCATGGCCATCCGCTGGCCAATCCGGTGCTGCTGGGCGTATTGATGGTGTTGGCCTGGTTGTGGCTGAGCGGCAGCACGTATCAGCAATACATGAACGGCGCCCGCTTCATCCAGTTGCTGCTGGGACCGGCGACGGTGGCGCTGGCGGTGCCTTTGTACGGCAATCTGGCGCGGCTGAAGAAGGCGGCGATTCCGCTGCTGGCCAGCATCGCCGCCGGCGGCCTGGTGGGCATGGCCAGCGCGGCGGGACTGGGCTGGTGGCTGGGCTTCGACCAGCCGGTGCTGGTGGCGCTGTCCACCCGGGCGGTGACCACGCCGATCGCGATGAGCCTGGCCGGCGGCCTGGGCGGCTCGCCCGAGCTGGCGGCGATGTTCGTCATCGTGTCCGGCATCGTCGGGGCGGTAATGGCGCCGCCGCTGTTCCGCTTGCTGGGCTGGAGCGACGACATGCTGCTGGGCGTGGCCACCGGGGTAACCGCGCACGGCATCGGCACCGCGCGGCTGTTTCAGTTGTCGGAGACGGCCGGGGCTTTCGCCGGGCTGGCGATGGGGCTGAACGGCGTGTTCACCGCGTTGGCGCTGCCCTGGCTGGTGCGCTGGCTCGCGCTCGGTTAGCATGCGGGGGAGCGGCGGTTTCGGGGTCAAGGCACGCCGCCGCGCCATCGCATAAGGAGAACGATATGGATCTGATTTTGTGGCGCCACGCCGAGGCCGAGGATGGCATCGACGACCTGGCGCGCGCGCTGACTCGGCGCGGGCAGCAGCATGCCAGCCTGATGGCGTCCTGGCTGCGGCAGCGGCTGCCGGACGATTATTTGCTGCTGGCCTCCGAGGCCCGCCGCTCCCAGCAGACCGCCGCCTACCTGGCCAAGAGCTATGAAGTGTTGCCGGAATTGAATCCCGGCGCGGGGGTGGACGAGGTGTTGGGCGCGGTTGCTTGGCCCGAGGCGGAACGGCCGGTGGTGCTGGTCGGCCATCAGCCTTACCTGGGTTGGCTGGCGGCCAGGCTGATGTCCGAGCAGCAGCAGATGTGGAGCGTGAAGAAGGGCTCGGTGTGGTGGTTGAACCGCCGCGAGCGCCACGGCTACGAGCAGGTCAGGCTGAAGCTGATGCTGACGCCGGGGATGCTGGCGCCGTGAGCCCGGAACCTTCCCCCAGTCCCTGTTCGACGCCCCGGTTTTCCGGGGCGTCGCCGTTTCCGGCTCAGGCGGTGTGCGCCAGCTCCGCGCGCAACTCGCGGCCAACGGCCACCATCGCCGCCAGCGCGGCCTCCACCTCCGGCCAGCCGCGCGTCTTCAGTCCGCAGTCCGGGTTGATCCACAGCCGCTCGGCGGGGATCACCTGCAGCGCCTTCTTCAGCAACGCGCGGATTTCGGCGACAGTGGGCACGCGCGGGCTGTGGATGTCGTAGACGCCGGGGCCGATGGCGTTGGGGTAATGGAAGCGGCCGAAATCCGCCAGCAGCTCCATGTCCGAACGAGAGGTTTCGATGGTGATCACGTCGGCGTCCAGCGCGGCGATGGCCGGCAGGATGTCGCCGAATTCCGAGTAGCACATATGGGTGTGGATCTGCGTGGCGTCGTCCACGCCATGGCTGGACAGGCGGAAGGCCTCGCCGGCCCAGGCCAGGTAGCCGTCGCGCTGATGCCGCTTCAACGGCAGGCCTTCGCGGATGGCGGGCTCATCGATCTGGATCACGCGGATGCCGGCGGCCTCCAGGTCCCGCACCTCGTCGTTCAGCGCCAGCGCGATCTGGCGGCACACCTCGCCTCTGGGCAGGTCATCGCGGACGAAGCTCCACTGCAGGATGGTGACCGGACCGGTCAGCATGCCCTTCACCGGTTTGGCGGACAGGCTCTGCGCGTAGCGCGCCCAGTCCACGGTCATGGCTGCGGGCCGGCTGACGTCGCCGTAGATGACCGGCGGCTTGACGCAGCGGCTGCCATAGCTTTGCACCCAGCCGCCTTGGGTGAAGGCGAAACCGGCCAGCTGCTCGCCGAAGTATTCCACCATGTCGTTGCGCTCGGCCTCGCCGTGCACCAGCACATCCAGCCCCAGGGCCTCCTGGCGGCGGATGGCCAGTTCGATTTCCTTCTCCATCGCCGCCTGGTAGTCGGCGGCGGCCAGTTCGCCCTTCTTGAACGCGGCGCGGCTGGCGCGGATGGCCGGCGTCTGCGGGAAGGAGCCTATGGTGGTGGCGGGCAGCGGCGGCAGCTTCAGCCAGCTCTGCTGCTTTTCGGCGCGGACCGGATAGGCGCTGGCGCGGCGGTCGGCGTTCTCCGGCAGCCCGGCCAGCCGCCGGGCGACGGCGGGGTTGTGGATGCGGGGGCTGGCGCGGCGCTGCTCGCGGGCGAAGTCGCTGCCGGCCAGTTCGTCGGCGATGGCGGCGCGTCCCTGTTCCAGGCCTCGCCGCAGCGTCTTCAACTCGTTCAGCTTCTGCACGGCGAAGGCCAGCCAGCTTTTCAGCTCAGGGTCGAGCGCGGTCTCGGCGGCGGCGTCGAAGGGGCTGTGCAGCAGCGAGCAGCTGGGCGCCAGCCACAGCCGTTCGCCCAGGCGTTCGGCAAGCGGCGCCAGTTGGTCCTGTAGCGCGGACAGATCGGCGCGCCAGATGTTGCGGCCGTCGATGATGCCGGCGGACAGAACCTTGTCGGCCGGATAGTCGGCGGCGAAGGCGTCTATTTGCTCCGGCGCGCGCACCAGATCCAGGTGCAGGCCGGCCACCGGCAGCGCCTTCAGCCAGGCCGCGTGTTCGGCCACGCCGCCGAAGTAAGTCGCCAGCAGCAGCTTGGGCGCGTGCGGACTCAGTTCGGCATAAGCCGGGGCGAAGGCGTCCCGCCATGCCGGCTCCAGGTCCAGCGCCAGGATGGGTTCGTCCAGCTGAGTCCACTCCGCGCCCTCGGCGCGCAGCGCGGCCAGCAATTCGCGGTAGGCGGCGACCAGGCCGGGCAGCAGCGTTAGCTTGTCGAAAGCCTCGCCTTTGGCCTTGCCCAGCCACAAGAGGCTGAGCGGCCCCAGCAGCACGGGTTTGGCGGCCACGCCCAGCGCGCGCGCCTCGCGCACTTGCGCCAGCAGCCGCTGCGGCTGGGCGGTGAAGGCGGTGTCGGCCTGCCACTCCGGCACCAGATAGTGGTAGTTGGTATCGAACCACTTGGTCATTTCCAGCGCCGGCTGCTCGCGGTTGCCGCGCGCCAGTTCGAAGTATTGAGCGGTGGTCAGCGCCGCGGCGTCGAAACCGAAGCGCGGAGGGATGGCGCCCACCAGCAGCTGAGCGTCCAGCACGTGATCGTACAGCGAGAAGTCGCCCACCGGGCTCAGCGCCACGCCGGCCCCTTTTTGCAATAGCCAGTGTTTCTGGCGCAGCTCTTTCGCGCCCTGCTGCAAGGCGGCCTCGTCCAGCTCGTTTTTCCAATGGCTTTCCAGCAGGATTTTCAGTTCTCGCTTGGCGCCGATGCGCGGAAAACCTAGCAGGTGCGTGATGTGGCTCATGGCTTGCTTTCTGTTTCTTGTCGGGATGGAACAAGCATCTGTCATTGCGGTGTATGATTCAAACTCATTATTTTGCTGTTCAACATGAATGGAATTACTGATGAGCGTGCTGGAGCTGAGGCATCTGAAAAGCCTGCTGGCGCTGGCGGAAACCGGCAGCGTGTCGCAGGCGGCGCAACGGGTGTATCTGACGCAGTCGGCCTTGTCGCACCAGTTGAAGCAGCTGGAGGCGGCATATGGACTGACGCTGTTCGAGCGCAAGACGCAGCCCTTGCGCTTCACGCCCGGGGGAGAGCGGCTGCTGGCGCTGGCGCGCGAGCTGACGGCCAAGGTGGCGGCGGCCGAGCGCGATCTGGCGCGCATCCGCCAGGGCGAGGCGGGTGAGATCCGGGTGGCGGTGGAGTGCCATACCTGCTTCGACTGGCTGATGCCGGCGATGGATCAATTCCGCCAGCACTGGCCGGCGGTGGAGCTGGACATCGTGTCCGGCTTTCATGCCGACCCGGTCGGCCTGCTGTTGAGCGACCGGGCCGATCTCGCCATCGTGTCCGAGGCCGAGCCGCAGGCCGGCGTGATTCATCTGCCTCTGTTCGCCTATGAAATGGTGGGCATCGCCGCGCGCGAGCATGCGCTGGCGAGCAAGCCGGCATGGCAGGCCGGGGACTTCGCCGGCGAGACGTTGATCCACTACCCGGTGGCCGACGAGATGCTGGACCTGTTGCGCAAGGTGCTGGCCCCGGCCGGCGTGAATCCGGCGCGCCGCACCGCCGAGCTGACCATCGCCATCATCCAGCTGGTGGCCAGCCGCCGCGGCGTGGCGGCCTTGCCCTATTGGGCGGTGCAGCCCTATCTGGAGCGCGGCTACGTGGTGGCGAGGCGAGTGGGGCAAGAGGGCTTGTACAGCCAGTTGTACGCGGCGCTGCGGGAGTCGGACGCAGAGCGGGCTTATATCCAGGACTTCGCGCAGACGGTGCGCGATTCCAGCTTCGCGACGCTGCCGGGCCTATCGCGCCTGGATGCCTGAGCGCAGCGAGGATATGAGGGACGCCAGCCGCGACTGGCATTGCGGGCGCATCCTGCGGCTGTTGGCGGCCATCGCGGCCGCGCCGCCGACGTCGCGCACCGGCTGCAGGATCGGGGCCCAGCCGGTCTGCAGCCATGCGGGTTGCGCGGAGGCGGGCGCAATGGCGGCGGCGAGCGGGGCGGAAGGGCCGCACAGCTCGCGCAGGCGGGCGTTGGCTTGCGCCAGCGTGCCGTTTTCCGTCTCCGCCATTTCCACCTGTTCCAGCCGCAGCAGGTAGATGCGCGCGGCGAGCCAGTCGGCCTCGTCGCTCAGGCGGGAGGGCGTCGGGCTGGGCTGATGGCGGCGGGCGGCCAGCAGCGTCGCCAGCAGACGGATTTCAGGCAGTTGCGACTCCAGCAGCCAGCCGCATTGCCGTTGGCCGGCGATCCAGGAGAACAGCGGGTGGCGGGCATGGTCCAGGCTGCGCGCCAGCCATTCTCCGTCCCGGATCAGGATGACGGGCCTCAGTTCGCCGCGCCGGGATGTGAGAAGCGTCATGTCGTCAGGGTGGTTCTCAAATGGTCTGTTTCATGACCGCGACATGGCAAAGTCATGGCGAACGCACGCGGCAGGTTGAATATCCAGACCGCTCAAAATGATATGCCAATTTATTTGAATTAAATATTTCCAAAACGAATATTTTATTTGACTTTGGCCGGCATTGTTGCGCACCATATATTCGAAATCAATATATTTTTATAAATTCAAATTCTATTTGGGAGATGTCGATGCCGGGAAGGCAACTGGATGTCGGCGATCTGATCAATCGTCAGCGTTTTTCCGCCCCGCAGTGGCGCATCCTGATCCTCTGCTTCCTGATCGTGTTGTGCGATGGCTTCGATACCGCCGCCATCGGCTATATCGCGCCGGCCGTGATCCGCGATTGGGGCGTGGCGCGTTCCCAACTGGGGCCGGTGATGAGCGCCGCGCTATGGGGGCTGGCGGCGGGGGCGATGCTGGCCGGCCCGCTGGCCGACCGCGTCGGCCGCAAGCGGGTGTTGATGGGCGCTGTGTTGCTGTTCGGCGCGATGAGCCTGGCCGCGAGCCGGGCGCCGGACCTCTCGGCGCTGGCCTGGCTGCGCTTCGCCACGGGCTTGGGGCTGGGCGCGGCGATGGCCAACGCGGTGACGCTGATGTCCGAGTATTCGCCTGAGCCGCGGCGGGCTTTCATTGTCAGCGCGATGTTCTGCGGCTTCCCGCTGGGCGCGGCTTGCGGAGGCTTGCTGGCTTCCTGGCTGGTGCCGCATGCCGGCTGGCGCAGCGTGCTGCTGGTGGGCGGCGTCGCGCCGCTGCTGCTGTTGCCGGCGATGTGGCTGCTGCTGCCGGAATCGTTGCGCTTCCTGTTGTTGCGCGAGGGCGGCGAGGCGGCGGCTCGCCGCATTCTGCTGCGGTTGCTGCCTGGCGTTTCCCTGCGCGACGGCGACAGCCTGGTGCTGCGGGAAGGCGACAAGTCGCGGGGACTGCGCCTGGTCTGGTCCGCCAGCTACCGAACGGGCACGCTGCTGTTGGCCGCGGCTTATTTCATGGGCCTGCTGATTTTCTATCTGTTGACCAGCTGGCTGCCGATTCTGATCAGCGACAGCGGCATGGATCTTAGCCGCGCCGCGCTGCTGACCGCATTGTTCCCGTTCGGCGGTTTGCTGGGCAGCACCTTGACCGGTTGGCTGATGGATCGCTATGACGGCCACCGCGTGCTGGCGGCGGCGTATCTGCTGACCGGCCTGCTGGTGTTCGCCATCGGCCAGTCGCTGGCCAGCCATGGATGGCTGGCGTTGGCCATCTGCCTCGCCGGCATCGCGATGAACGGGGCGCAGGCGTCGATGCCTTCGCTGGCGGCCGGATACTATCCTACGGCCGGCCGGGCCAGCGGCGTCGCCTGGATGATGGGCATAGGCCGTTTCGGCGGCATCGCAGGGGCGATGCTGGGCGCGGTTTTGCTGAAGCAGCAATTGAGTCTGCCCTGGTTCTTCGCCTTGTTGTCGCTGCCGGCGCTGCTGGCAGCGGCGGCGTTGTTGCTCAAGCGCCGCGCTGTCGCGCAGCCTGGGAGGGCATGGGCATGAAAGCGGAAACGATCGGAAACGTGCTGGAAACGGTGCGGCGCCAATCGCTGCCGGCGGACGACCGCGAATATGTCGTGGCCCTGCACGACTATGTGCGGGACCGCGTGAGGTTCGGCTTCACCACCGGCTTCGAAGGGGTGACGCCGGAACAGACCCTGGCCATGGCGCGAGGCCATTGCAACGCCCAGGCCGATTTGCTGTGCGCCTTGTTGCGAGGCGCCGGCTTCGACGCCGGCTTGCGCTTCGTGGCGCTGGACAAGCGCATCCTGCGGCACGCGGTGCCGGCACCGGTGCTGTTATGCCTGCCGTCCAGGCTGTTTCACGCCGTGACTCGGGTCCAGCTCGATGGCCGTTGTTTTCATATCGACAGCTATATTTTCGATCGTCCTGGCTTCCGACAGCAGCAGCGGCGCCTGCGCGCATCCGGGCTGGAGCGGGGCTATGGGCTGGGAAGAGGCGCGGGCTGCGAGTGGGCAGGCCGTTCGGACGCTTTCTCACAGGCTGAGCCTGGGGACCTCCGCGCTGACAATCCGCAATTCCCCACGCTGGCGGCGGCGGTGGCCAGCCGAGCCGGCAACAATACCTTGTTGGGCATCCATTTCAACCAGTGGCTGGGCTGCGTGCCCGGACCGTTGCGCCGCGCCAGCGAGCGCTATCTGAACAGCCGCCTGGGGCCCGCCATGACGTAGCGGCCGACGCGGTTCCGCGGCCGGCGTTCCGCCGGCGCTTCATCATCGTTTAACGAGGAAAACAAGCATGTTGCCTGTCGCAAGGATTGCTCGCGTCGTCGAGCAGGCTTCGCTGCGTCCGTTTTATCCGCGCCATTGGGGCGTGGAGCCGTCGCAAATCATGCAGTGGCTGAAAGACGGCGAGTATCACCGGCTGCCGGCGATCCGCAAGCAGGAGCTGTCCAACTATTGGGACGAGCTGATGGAGTACGGCGATTTCACCGACGTGGTCAGTTCTTCCGGCACCACCGGGCGCCCGGTGGAGCTGCCGGTGCATCGGCTGCAGGAAATGGTGTGGGTGGATTGCGTGGCTCGGGTGTTGACGGAGCTGGGCGCCAAGCCGGGCGACCGCATGTTGCATCTGTTGAGCAACAACGACATGTTCACCTTGGGACCGCTGGTGTTGCAGGCGGCCAAAAAAGTAGGCCTGGGTCCGCTTCGCTGTTCGCCGCAGCGGACCCGGCGCATCCTGGATGTGGTGCATTACCATCAGCCGGCCTTCGTGGTGGGCAATCCGGTGGTGATGCTGGAATTGGCGCAGACCATGGGCGCGGATTTTCCCGCGCCGGAATGCTTGCCGGATTACGCCTATTTCGGCGCGTGCGGCTCATTCGACGCCGACTGCCGGCCGACGCCGGTGGCGCAGAAGGTGGTGGAGCTGTGGGGGTTGAAGGACGCGCTCAACGAATACGGCTGCAGCGAGCTGGGCTCGGTCGGCCACGAATGTCTGCAGCACCGCGGCTTCCACATCAATGACGACGCGGTCCATGTCGAGCTGATCGATCCCGAGACCGGGCTGCCGGCCGCGCCGGGGCGGCCGGGCGAGGTGGTTGTCACCTCGCTGACCCTGCCGCGGGGCTTCATCGCCGTGCGCTACGCCACCGGAGACATCGCCAGTTGGCTGGACGACGGCCCGTGCGATTGCGGCCGGCGCAGCCCGCGGCTAGGCGCCATCATCGGCCGGGTGGACCACCAGCTGAAAATCCAGGGCCAGACGGTATATCCGGATTTGATTTTCGACGTATTGGGGCGAGTGGGAGGGATGGCGGACGAACTGGTGGTCCGCTACCCGGACGAACACGGGGGCCAGAAGGTGGAAGTATGGCTGGCGGCGGCATCCGGCGACGGCGCGGACATCGTCCGCCGGGCCGGAGAGCAGATGTTGCAGCGGCTGGCGGTGGCGCCGCCGTTGCGCCTGGTTCCGGCCGAGCTGATCCAGAAGCTGAAGCGCGACAAGATGGCCAGCGGCAACGGCGTCAAGGTGCCGCGCTTCATCGAGTTGCCGCTGCCTGTCCATGCCTATCTGTAAGGAACCGCGATGACGCCATTGCTGAATGCGCCGGCGCTGCTGCCCGGCCTGAGCCTGAAGCTCGAATACCAGAACCCTTCGCTGTCGATCAAGCACCGGTCGCTGCCGATGACGCTCCTGGCCCGCGCGGAGGCCGGTCGGATAGGCCGTGACACGACGCTGGTGATCATGACCGCCGGCAGCGCCGGCGTCAGCGTCGCCTGGGCGGCGAGCCAGATAGGCTGCAAGGCGCTGCTGCTGATGCCTGAAGGCGCGCCGGACAGCGTGGTCAACTATGCCCGCTGGCTGGGCGCGGATGTGGAGCGCCGGCCGCATCCGCAATTGCAGGAATTGCTGGACGCCCATCGCGCCATGCCGGGCAGCCATGTGGTGGAACAGCTGAGCGATCCGGAACTGATCGTCCATTACCGGGCGGTGGGCGAAGAACTGCTGCGCCAGGCGCCGGGCGCGGCGGCGGTGACGGTGGCCGCCGGCACCTGCGCGTCGCTGATGGGCATCGCCGAGGCGCTGGCGCCGGCGGGGGTGGCGGTCTACGCGGCGGAGCCGGCGGAGGCGGCGGTGCTGTCGGGCGAGCCATGGCGGCCGCACAATATTCCCGGCCTGGCGCCGCCGGCGCCGACGAGGCTGTTCCGGCGCGAGGCGGTGGCCGGCATCGTGCCGGTGGCGTCGGAGCTGGCCTGGACCACGGCGCGCGAAGCGCTGGCTGTCTGCGGCGAGCCGGTCGGGCCATCGTCCGGCGCCGCCATCGCCGCCGCGAGGATGTTGCGCGCGCGGGGCGTGGCCGGCGACATCGTCGCGGTCTGCTCCTCCCATATGGTCACCAGCCTGTGAGGCTGGACAGCGGCGCCGCGCGGCGGGTTTTCCCGCCGCAGTGGCTGGCGGATGATCCCCAGGCCGGGGCGATCGACATCCCCTGGCGGGAGGCGGAGCCGGTGGCGCCTGAGGCCATTTGCGTTTGCAGCCGGGACGCGCTGGTTCATCAGGGTTATATGACTGGCGCGCTGCAGCGCAGCCGTCATTGCCGCTTGCGGATACGCCGGCTGTGGCAGCGCCATGACGCCCGCCGGCTGGAGAGGCTGATCCTGCTGCTCGATGAAGGGCAGCGTTCCCATGTCGCCGCCTGGATACGGATAGAGTTGTTGGCGTTCGAGCCCAGATGGAAGCGGCGGCTGGTGGAGTCGGACTTGCCTTTCGGCGCCATCCTCGAGCAGGCAGGAATCCGGCCCGCCTTCGCCGACCGCCGCTACTTCCGGTTGCCGAGGCTGTTTCCATGGTCGGGGATGCTCGCCTATCGACGCTGTTGCGGCGACCATTACGGCCGCGGGCACCGGATGCTGGGAGAGGATGGCCGTTTGCTGGCCGAAGTCCGCGAGGTCTTGCCCTGATCGAGATGCTTGGAAAAATGACGAAAGAATGGCAGGCTGCGATGGCGCCGGGCGGAGACCGGCGCCGTTTTCGTTAAAACAGGAATCTCGATGGGCATCAAACGACTCAATCATGCCGTGCTCTACGTCAGCGATGTGGCCGGCAGCGCCGCTTTCTACCGCGACGTGCTGGGCTTCCGCCCCAAGGGCGGCGCCGTATCGGAACGCGCGGTGTTCGCGCAGGCCGCGCACTCAGACAACGACCACGATCTGGCGCTGTTCCAGCGCAATCTGGGCCAGCAGCGCTCGGGCCCGTTCAGCCCGCGCGGCGAGACCCCGGACCCGCGCCAGCCGGCCGCCGGGCTTTACCATTTGGCTTGGGAGGTGGACACCATCCACGAACTGAAGCGGATACGCGACCAACTGGCCGAGATCGGCAAGCTGGGCATGGAAGAGGACCATGGCGCGCACAAGAGCGTCTACGGCCACGATCCAGACGGGCTGCTGTTCGAGGTGTGCTGGTTTCCGCCGGCGGGAAACGCGGACGCATCCGGCGACGGCAGGCTGGATTGGGACAAGGAACTGGCGCGTTTCGGCTGAGGCCTAGCGGCTGTCCGGCAGATAGCGCGCCCGCAGAGACGGCAACTGACGCCATACGCAGGCCGTTTCGCGCGCGTGGCGGCGCGCGTAGCCGCGGCTGAAAACCCAGTGGTAAGTCTTGCTGAGAAAGGGCGGCGAAAGCCGGCGGACTTTCAGGTCGGGGTGGCTGAGAAGGTATAGGTCGCCGGCCTGGCGATGCAAGGCGTAGGCCTCGATACGGCCGGCGGTCAGCTTGGAGAAGTTGTCGGCGATGTTGCCGCCGTTCTCCACCGAGATGCCATGCGCCATTAAGTCGTGTCCTATCGACCAGCCGCGGTTGACGCCGACCGCGCCGTTCAGCCCGAGCAACCGCGAGCCGTCCCAGCGCAGCGCGCTGTCGTCGCGCACGTAGAAAACGTATTGAAAGGTGGCCATGCGGCGCGATGCGTCGGCCAGGCCGTCGCGCACGGGATAGGCCATCTTGTCGCGGCGCGAATGCTGATAGGAAAGCAGCAGCGCGCCGTCCAGCCGGTCCAGCGCCAGATTCTGCACCAGGCGCTTGCCGGGCAAGCGCTGAAAATGGCCGTGCAGGCCGCAGGCGCGCAGCGCGGACTGGGCCAGCGCTATCGCGCGGCCGCGCGGCGGATTGCCGGTGGATGGGTCTTCTATCACATAGGGGCGGGTCAGCGCGTCGCTGACGCCTATCCGCAGAGGTTCCGCTGCCAGCGAGGGCAGCGGACACAGGCAGGCCAGCAGGATGGGCAGACGGGACATCGGATATTCGGGCGGGGAAAAGTTTGCCTATCCTATCAAATATTATTGAAAATAAGCCGGTAATTTTTGTTATTTATTTAATAGTCATTGATGGTGACTATCCTGTTCTAGCCCTAGTTCCTGGATCTTGCGGGTCAGCGTATTGCGGCCCCAGCCCAGCAGATGGGCCGCCTCCACCCGCCGGCCGCCGGTATGGCCCAGGCTGGCGCGGATGCAGGTGGTTTCGAAGCGGCGGGTCAGCTCGTCGACGATGCCGACGTCGCCGGCGCGCAGGCGGCGGCGGATCTCTTCTTCCAGCATCCGGTCCCATTCGCCGCTGGCGGTCCCGCCGCCCTCGGTCGGCGGCTCGCGCAGTTCCGGCGGCAGATCGGCGATCTCCACGGTCTGGCCCGGCGCCATCACGCAAATCCACTGGCACAGGTTTTCCAGCTCCCGAACGTTGCCGCTGAAGGCGCTGCGCTGGATCAAGGCCATCGCCGCCTCGGACAGCCGCTTGGGCTCCACGCCCAGCTGGGACGCGCTCTTGGCGAGGAAATGGCGGGCCAAGAGCGGGATGTCCTCGCGCCGTTCCCGCAGCGGGGGCAGCCGCAGCCGGATCACGTTGAGACGGTGGTAAAGGTCTTCGCGGAACAGGCCGTCGCGCACGCGCTGCTCCAGGTTCTGGTGGGTGGCGGCGATCACCCGCACATTGGCCTTGATCGGCGTGTGGCCGCCGACGCGGTAGAAATGGCCGTCGGACAGCACCCGCAGCAGGCGGGTTTGCAGCTCGGTCGGCATGTCGCCGATCTCGTCCAGGAACAGCGTGCCGCCCTCGGCCTCTTCGAAACGGCCGCGGCGGGTGGCCAGCGCGCCGGTGAAGGCGCCTTTTTCATGGCCAAACAGCTCGGACTCCAGCAGGTCTTTCGGTATCGCCGCGGTGTTGAGCGCGATGAAGGGCTTGCCGGCGCGGATGGAGTGGCGGTGCAGCGCTTCCGCCACCCGCTCCTTGCCGGTGCCGGATTCGCCGGTGATCAGCACGGTGACGTGGGATTGGGCCAGACGGCCGATGGCGCGGAACACGTCCTGCATCGCCGGCGCCTGGCCCAGCAGCACCGGCATCGCTTCCGGACTGTCGGCGCCCACGCCTTGGGCCTGGCTTTCCGCCAGCGCGCGCTCGATCAGCAGCACCGCCTGGTCGATGTCGAAGGGCTTGGGCAGGTATTCGAAGGCGCCGCCCTGGAAAGCCGACACCGCCGAATCCAGATCCGAGTGCGCGGTCATGATGATCACCGGCAGCTGTGGGTGGTCGCTCTTCACTTTGGCCAGGAACTTCAGGCCGTCGGTGCCGGGCATGCGGATGTCGGAAATGATGGCTTGCGGCCTGTCGTCGTACAGCGCGTTGAGCGCGTCGTCGGCGCTGGCGAAGCTGTCGTAGGCGATGCCGGCGCGGGTCAGCGCCTTTTCCAGCACCCAGCGTATCGCCTTGTCGTCGTCAATGATCCAGACCGGCTTGGCCATGGCGTTCTCCTCGTGTTCTTTTGTCGTTATCCCGCGTCGTTGCCGAAGGGCAGCAGCACGGTGAAGCAGGTCTGGCCGGGGCGCGACTCGAATTCTATGCTGCCGCCGTGCTGGTGGACGAAGGCCTGGGCCAGCGTCAGCCCCAGGCCGGTGCCTTCGGCGCGGCCGGTGACCAGCGGGTAGAAAATATGGTCGCGGATGTCGTCGGGTATGCCGGGACCGTCGTCGACGATTTGCAATTTCAATGCCAGCTGGTGGCGTTTGCGCGCCAGCGTGATCTGCCGGGCCACCCTGGTGCGCAGCGTGACCCGGCCTTGGCCGCGCAGCGCCTGCACCGCGTTGTTGACGATGTTGAGCGCCACCTGGATCAACTGCTCCTTGTCCGCGGTCAGCAGCGGCAGGCTGGTGTCGTAGTCGCGGACGATGGCGAGGCCCTGCGGATATTGGGCCAGCGCGATGCTGCGCACCCGCTCCAGCACCTCGTGGATGTTGACCTGGCTGCGATTGTGGCTGCGGTGCGGGGCCAGCAGCCGGTCCACCAGCGTCTGCAGCCGCAAGGCCTCTTCGGTGATGACCTCGGTGTATTCCTTCAGCTCCGGCCGGTCGGCCAGTTCGTGCTCCAGCAACTGCGCCGCGCCGCGGATGCCGCCCAGCGGGTTCTTGATCTCGTGCGCCAGGTTGCGGATCAGCTCGCGGTTGGCCTGGTGCTGCAGCAGCGAGCGCTCCTCGTTGGCGATCTTCAGCTGCTGGTCCAGCGGCCTGAGCTCGATCAGCGCCTGGCAGCCCTCCGCGTCTATCGGCGTGATCGACAGCATCACGTGCAGCGCGGCGTCGTTGTGCAGCGGCTTCAGCTCCAGGTCGTGCTCGATGTAGCTGGCGCCCTGGCCGAGCGCGGTGGCGAGCGCCTGGCTCAGCGCCGGGCAGGGCTGGAACAGATCCGGCAGCGCGTGGCGCAGCAGCTCGCGGCTGCCCAGGGCCAGCAGATTTTCGCAGGCGGGATTGACGAAGCGCAGCGCCGCGTCGGCGTCGCAGATCAGCACCGGGGTGTCCAGCAGCTCCAGGCCGGCAAAGCTGGGTATCGTCATGGGTAGGGGCTTGGTGGTGGCGTCGGGCAGGTCTCAGCAATAAACGCGCCAGCCGCCGGGCCGTTCGGCCGGGGGCGGGACGCGAGTATCGATATCAGTTTGCACCAATCTGGTGCAAATGGCTATGGCAGACCCAATTCCTTCTTCAGCGCGGCGACATTCTTCTCGCGGTCAGTGACTTCGTTCTGCAGCTTCTGCACCCGGTCCAGGTATTTCTGGTAGTTGCGGGCCTCGTCTCCCAGCCGCACCGCCTTGCCGTCGGCCAGCGCCTTCTTCGCGGCGTCCAGAGCCTTGGCCTCGTTGGCCAGCTCCTGCTCCAGGATTTTCTTGCGGCCGCCATCGCGCTGCTTCTGGGTATCGGCGTCCACGCTGGGGTAGCCGCCGGACGCGGCCGGCTTGTCGGCGGAGGCGGAGCCGCCGCGCGGCTTGGCTTTTTGGCCGGGATAGGACGATAGCGGGTTCAGCTTGATGGGTTGCGCGCCGCGGATGGGCACGTTGGTGTAGGTGACGTTGCCTTGCGGGTCCACGTATTTGTAGATCGTGGCCGCCTGGGCGAGGCCGCAGGCGAATAAAAGACTGAACGCGAGTGTTTTCATGGCCGATGGAATTCAGAGGAGGCTCGTGAATGATAAGCAAATCTGTTGCCGCCGTCACAGCCGGATGCCGGCGGGGCTTTTTCGGGCTGGCGCGCGATGGGCGGACGATAAGAATGGTATTGACATGCATCAATCGCCGCCGTGGTTGCAAGTGACATGGCCGAAGCGTGATAGATAGACTCTCCGAAAAATAATTTTTTATCACGCCTATGAAACTGCATATCGACGCCGACATCCTCGCCGACTTCGTGGCGGCCCTGCTGGGGCCGGACAGCGAGGTGGCCGTGCACGACCTGTCCGATCTGAACGCTTCCCTCAAGGTCATCCGCAACGGGCATCTGTCCGGCCGCAGCGTCGGCGCGCCGGCGACGGACCTGGCCCTGCGCATGGCGCAGGAATGCTCGGGCAAGAACCGGGAAAACTTCCGTCTCAACTACCGCAGCAAGACGCGGAACGGTGCTTTGCTGCGCTCGTCCACGCTGGTGCTGAAGGACGATGAGGGCCGTGCGGTGGCGATGTTCTGCGTCAATTCGGACGACAGCCGCTATCAGCGAGCCAAGGAGGCGTTCCTGTCCCTGCTGCCCGCGGATTTGTCCGACGAGCAACACCAGGAGGTGTTGTCGGCGGGCGTGGACGAGGTCGGCGAGGAAATCATGCGCAGCGTGCTGGGCCAGTACCCGCTGGACCCGGCGCGCTTGTCGGGCGAGGAGAAGATGCTGGCGGTGCGCGAACTGGACAAGCGGGGGTTGTTCTCGATCAAGGGCTTCATCGGCAAGGCGGCGCTGGCGCTGGATATCTCGGAGCCCACGCTTTACCGCTACCTGAAGCAGTGCCGGGAATGAGGGCGGACTGAGGACGCCAGGAAACAAAGCGCGGGCCGCAAGCACGGCGCGGGCGGAGAAGCCGCGCCCCCGGCTGGGGGCGGGAATCATGATTCGACATGTGAAATCATTAGAGGGGAACTCGGTATGAGCATCAGCCTGGCGGGCGTCCAGCCCAGAGAGAGCGCAGCCCAGCGCGCGGGAATGAGCGAAGAGGAATGGCGGCAGGCCATACGTTTCGACAGCACGGACCGCGGTTGGGTCATCATGAGCATAGGCATGGCCATCGGCGCCGGCATCGTCTTCCTGCCGGTGCAGGTGGGGCTGATGGGGCTGTGGGTGTTTCTGCTGTCGTCCATCATCGGCTATCCGGCGATGTATCTGTTTCAGCGGCTGTTCATCAACACCTTGGCCGCATCGCCGGAATGCAAGGACTACCCCAGCGTGATCAGCGGCTATCTGGGCCGGAACTGGGGCATTTTGCTGGGCGCGCTGTACTTCGTCATGCTGGTGATCTGGGTCTTCGTCTATTCCACGGCCATCACCAACGACAGCGCCTCCTTCCTGCACAGCTTCGGCGTGACCCAAGGCTTGCTGTCGGCCAATCCGTTTTACGGGCTGGCGCTGATGTGCTTGCTGGTGGCGCTGGCCTCGCGCGGGGAGAGAGTGCTGTTCCGCATCTCCACCGGCATGGTGCTGACCAAGCTGGGCGTCGTGGCGGTGCTGGGCCTGTCCATGGTGTCGGAGTGGAATCTGGTGAATGTGGGCGCGTTTCCATCGCTGGGCCATCTGCTGCGGGACGCGGTGATCATGCTGCCGTTCACGCTGACCTCCATCCTGTTCATCCAGAGTCTGAGCCCGATGGTGATTTCCTACCGGGCGCGGGAGCAATCGCGCGAGGTGGCGCGCTTCAAGGCGATGCGGGCGATGAACATCGCCTTCGGCATCCTATTCGTCACGGTTTTCTTCTACGCGGTGTCGTTCACGCTGGCGATGGGGCATGAACAGGCGGTGCGGGCTTCGCGGGAAAACATCTCGGCGCTGGCGATGGTGGCCAGCAGCATGCCGGGCGACATGGTGAAGCTGTTCAGCCTGATCCTCAATATCTTCGCGGTGATGACAGCCTATTTCGGCGTGTACCTGGGGTTCAGAGAGGCCTGTCAGGGGCTGGCGATGAACCTGTTGCGCCGGGTGCTGCCGGAGGAGCGCATCCGGCCGGACTGGGTGGGCAAGGGCATCATGCTGTTCACCGTGCTGCTGTCCTGGGGCGCCATCGTGCTGAATGCGCCGGTGCTGAGCTTCACCTCCATCTGCAGCCCGGTGTTCGGCCTGGTGGGGTGTCTGATCCCGGCCTACCTGGTCTACCGCGTTCCTTTCCTGCACCAGTACAAGGGAGCGGCGCTGAAGATCATCATCGCCACAGGCGCATTGCTGTGCGTATCGCCGTTCCTGGCCTTTTCCTGACCGTCGCCGGCGAGAAACCGGTACCCAGCCGCGCCGCTTGCCGGCGGGCGTGAATGAAAGTGTGGAATCCCATGACTCAATCCCATCCTAAAATCGGCCTGTGGCCCGGTTTCGTCAAGGCGGCGCGCAAGGAAGTCGTGCCGGCGCTGGGCTGTACCGAGCCCATCTCGCTGGCGCTGGCGGCAGCCATCGCTGTCCGCGAGCTGGGCCGCGCGCCGGAACGCATCGAGGCGCGGGTATCGGCCAACCTGATGAAGAACGGCATGGGCGTCACCGTGCCCGGCACCGGCGCCGTAGGATTGCGGATCGCCGCCGCTGTCGGCGCGCTGGGCGGCGATCCGGATGGCAAGCTGGAAGTGCTCAAAGGCTTGAGCGGCGAGGCGGTGGCGGCCGGCAAGCGCATGGTCGCCGAGCGGCGGGTGGCGCTGGCCATCGCCGACGTGCCCAACATCCTGTACTCGGAAGCGCGGGTTTTTGCCGGCGGCGAGCAGGCCCGAGTCTGCATCGCCGACGCGCACGCCAACGTGGTCCTGATCGAACGCAACGGCGAAACTGTTTTCCACGCCGGCAGCCCGTCGGCGGGCGAGGAGGGCGGCGATTACGATTTCGCCGACGCCTCGGCGCGCGACATCTACGACTTCGCCACCCAGGCGCCGCTGGAGAAGCTGGACTTCATCCACGAGGCCGCCACGCTCAACGAGGCGCTGTCGCGGGAGGGAATGCGCGGCGAGTACGGCTTGCACATCGGCGCGACGCTTGAGCGGCAAATGCGCGCCGGGCTATTGTCCGACGGTCTGCTCACCCGCATCCTCACCCGCACCGCCGCCGCGTCCGACGCCCGGATGGGCGGCGCGACGCTGCCGGCGATGAGCAACTCCGGCTCCGGCAACCAGGGCATCGCCGCCACCATGCCGGTCGTGGTGGTGGCCGGCCACGTCCACGCCAGCCGCGAGCAATTGACGCGGGCGCTGATGTTGTCGCATCTGATGGCGGTGTACATCCACTCCCGGCTGCCCAAGCTGTCCGCGCTGTGCGCGGTGACCACCGCGTCGATGGGCGCGGCGGCGGGGATGGCGTTGCTGCTGGGCGGCGGCTACAAGGCCGCCGGCATGGCGATCTCCAGCATGATAGGCGACGTGGCGGGGATGATCTGCGACGGCGCCTCCAACAGCTGCGCGATGAAAGTGTCGACCTCGGCAGCGGCCGCGTACAAGGCGGTGCTGATGGCGCTGGACGGCGCCTGCGTCAGCGGCGACGAGGGCATCGTCGAGCGCGGCGTGGACGCCTCCATCGCCAACCTGGGCCGGCTGGCCACCCAGGGCATGGCGCAGACGGATGTCCAGATTCTGCAGATCATGATGCGCAAGCGAGAGGCGGCCTGATTCGGAGGCCCTGGCGCGCAGGCATGAGAAAAGCGGCCGCAGGGCCGCTTTTCTCATCGGGCAAAAACCATCCCCGCCGGAGCGGGGACGGCGCTGTTCAACCGTTTCCGGCGATCACAGCGAGTAGTACATCGCGAATTCCACCGGGTGGGTGGTCATGCGGGTCAGGTTCACTTCCTGCATCTTCAGCTCGATGTAGGCGTCGATCCACTCGTTGGAGAACACGCCGCCGCGGGTCAGGAACTCGCGGTCCTTGTCCAGCGCGGCCAGGGCTTCATCCAGGCTGGCGCATACGGTCGGGATCAGCTTGTCTTCTTCCGGCGGCAGGTCGTACAGGTTCTTGTCCGCGGCGTCGCCCGGGTGGATCTTGTTCTGGATGCCGTCCAGGCCGGCCATCAGCAGCGCGGAGAAGCACAGGTACGGGTTGGCCAGCGGATCCGGGAAGCGGGCTTCGATGCGGCGGCCCTTCTGGCTGGCCACGTGCGGAATGCGGATGGAGGCCGAGCGGTTCTTGGCGGAGTAGGCCAGCTTCACCGGCGCTTCGTAGTGCGGCACCAGGCGCTTGTAGGAGTTGGTGCCCGGGTTGGTGATCGCGTTCAGCGCCTTGGCGTGCTTGATGATGCCGCCGATGTAGTACAACGCGGTGTCGGACAGGCCGGCGTAGCCTTCGCCCGCGAACAGGTTCTTGCCGTCTTTCCAGATGGACTGGTGGACGTGCATGCCGGAGCCGTTGTCGCCGACGATGGGCTTAGGCATGAAGGTGGCGGTCTTGCCGTAGCTGTGGGCCACGTTGTGCACCACGTACTTCAGGATCTGGGTCCAGTCGGCGCGCTGGGTCAGCGTGCTGAACTTGGTGCCGATCTCGTTCTGGCCGGCGGTGGCCACTTCATGGTGGTGCACCTCAACCGGCACGCCCAGCTCTTCCAGCAGCAGCACCATCGCGGAGCGGATGTCCTGCGAGGAATCTACCGGCGGCACCGGGAAATAGCCGCCCTTGATGCCTGGACGGTGGCCCATATTGCCGCCTTCGAACTCTTCGGCCGACGCCCAGGCCGCTTCTTCGGCCTTGATCTTGACGAAGCAGCCGGACATGTCGGTGCCCCATGTCACGCCGTCGAAGATGAAGAATTCCGGCTCCGGGCCGAAGTAGGCGGTGTCGCCCAGGCCGGACGCCTTCAGGTAGGCTTCGGCGCGCTTGGCGATGGAGCGCGGGTCGCGGTCGTAGCCCTTGCCGTCGGCCGGATCGATCACGTCGCAGTGCATGAACACGGTCGGCTCGTCGAAGAACGGGTCGATGCGGGCGGTGGCCGGGTCGGCCATCAGCAGCATGTCGGAAGCCTGGATGCCTTTCCAGCCGGCGATGGAGGAGCCGTCGAAGGCGTGGCCGCGCTCGAACCATTCGTCGGCGTCTTCCAGCAGCACGTGGGCCGGGATGGAGACGTGCTGCTCTTTGCCGCGGGTGTCGGTGAAGCGCAGATCGACAAATTTGACGTCGTTTTCTTGGATCAGTTTGACTACGTCGGCTACTGCCATGTTTTATCTCCTGAAAGGCAACGTGCACCCAAGGGCAAGTGCGTGAAAATTTTGGTACGTCCCCGGTAAGCAGGAAGCGTGCCAGCTCCAAAATCGCTGCTGCTGCATTGTGTCATAGGCGCTTTGGCATATCCAGCCGGCTGGAATGATTGGGTTTGAACCAATCTGGTGCCTTGATCCATGGCATGCACCATGATGGTGCTATTTGCCAGCCATGCCGGGCGGGTCGATAATCGGCAACATAAGCCAAGCGTGTTGCAGGAGAAAAACATCATGAGCAAAGTCAGCCAGATTCTGCAGGCCGCGCACCAGCGCGCCGAGCAATTGAGCCTGCCCTATAGCGGGGCGGTGCTGCCCGATGAGGCCTACGAACTGATGCAGGGCCTGCCCAAGGCGGTGCTGCTGGATGTGCGCAGCCACGCCGAATGGCAGTTCGTCGGCACGGTGCCGGAGGCGGTCAACATCGAATGGCGCAGCTATCCGGGCATGGAGCCGAATCCCCATTTCCTGGCCCAGCTGACCCATCAGGTGGACCCGGAGGCCGTGCTGCTGGTGATCTGCCGCTCCGGCGCCCGCTCCGACCAGGTGGCGCGGCTGGCCGCGGCCCACGGCTACAGCGAGGTCTACAACGTGCTGGAAGGCTTCGAGGGCGACCGCGACGCCGACGGCCATCGCAACTCGGTCGGCGGCTGGCGCTGGCGCGGCCTGCCGTGGGTGCAGGGCTAGCGGATCGCCGCGGTGGTTGATGTTTGCGGCGTTACGCGGCAAAGTGGGGGATGAACCCGTTGCCCGAATCCGCCGGAAAGCCATGGTCTTCGCCGGCGGCCAAGGAACGCAGAAAACATATCGCATTTTGGAAAACCGGACATGACCGACCGTTACGCCGTCATCGGCAACCCGATCTCCCACAGCCAGTCGCCGTTCATCCACGAGGAATTTGCCCGCGCCACCGGGCAAGACATCGGCTACGAGCGCCTGTTCGCCGATATCGGCCGCTTCAACGAGGTGGTGGGCGAGTTCGTCGCCGCCGGCGGCAAGGGCCTGAACATCACGCTGCCGTTCAAAGGCGACGCCTTCCGCTACGCCTCCGAGCTGACCGAGCGCGCCCGCGCGGCAGAGGCGGTCAATACGCTGACCTTCCGCGACGGCAAGGTGTATGGCGACAACACCGACGGCGTCGGCCTGGTGCGCGACATCGTCGAGAACCTGGACTATCCGATTCAAGGCCAACGCGTGCTGATTCTGGGCGCCGGCGGCGCGGTGCGCGGCGTGCTGGAGCCCATTCTGGAGCAAAAGCCGGCCAGCCTGACCATCGTCAATCGCACCGTGATCAAGGCCGAGGCGCTGGCCCACCATTTCGCGGCTTACGGCAAGGTGGAGGCGGTAGGCTACGACGCGCTGGAGGGCCGCAGCTTCGACATCATCATCAACGCGACGTCCACCAGCCTGAACAACGAGATGCCGCCGCTGCCGCGCGGCGTGTTCACGCCGCGCACGCTGGCCTACGACATGGTGTACAGCGCCGGCCTGACGCCGTTCCTGCAACGCGCCCAGGGCGAAAACGCCGGCATGCTGGCAGACGGCCTGGGCATGCTGGTGGAGCAGGCGGCGGAGTCGTTCTCCATTTGGCGCGGAGTGCAGCCGGAAACGCGCAAGGTGACCAATATGCTGAGGGAAGTGCTGGCCTGAGCATGTCTCGCATACTCTTCAAGATTCTGGCGGCCCTGGTGGCCGCCTTTCTGCTGTATAACCTGTGGGTGCTCGGCCATATCGTCTACTGGCGCGACCACGACCCAGGGGCCAGCTCGTTCATGAACGAACAACTGGCCAAGCTGCAGCAGGATGACCCCGAGGCCGAGTTGCGCCACAAATGGGTGTCGTATGACAAGATCTCGCCCAATCTGAAGCGGGCGCTGATCGCGTCCGAGGACGCCAAGTTCGTCGACCACGAGGGCTTCGACTGGGACGGCATCGAGGCGGCGTTCGAAAAAAACCTGCAGAAGGGCAAGATCGTCGCCGGCGGCTCCACCATCAGCCAGCAATTGGCCAAGAATCTGTTCCTGTCCAGCGGCAAGACGCCGTGGCGCAAGCTGGAGGAGGCGCTGATCACGGTGATGCTGGAGGCGGTGCTGGACAAGCGCCGCATCTACGAGATCTATCTCAACGTGATCGAGTGGGGCAACGGCGTATTCGGCGCCGAGGCCGCCTCCCGTTATTACTTCCGCACCGGCGCGGCGCGCCTGTCGTCGTTCCAGGCCGCCAAGCTGGCCGCGATGGTGCCCAATCCTCGCTATTACGACGAGCACCGCAACGCGCCGGGCCTGGCGCGCAAGACCCGCATCATCCAGCGCCGGATGGGCTACGTCGAGTTGCCCTGAGCGCGTCCCTTTGCCGGCGGCGATGCGCGTCGCCGGCTGGAAGCCGCTTGTGACGGTATGTTACAATCGCGACTTTCTTTTCGCGCGCCGCGGGCAAGCCGCGGCCCACGCAATGGACTTACCCAGTTACCCCTTAATCCAATCCCGTATCATTCTATAAAGTCCCGCCTCACACCGTCGGCCCTTCGCGCGCGCCCTGTGGGCGGAAGGAGACGTGCATGACGGTTGCCTTCAAGCAACAATCCGCCGATCGTCTGCAGGAAAGCCTGGGCCTGGTGCAGCGCCTGATAGAGCGCCAGCGCCAGCTCGAACATCTTGCTACCCGCCCGGAGGCGAGCGATGCCGCCGCCGATCCGCTGGCGGCGCAGCACAATTTGCAGGAGCTGGGCCAGAAATTGGGCCAGCTTCACCCGGCCGACATCGCCCATGTGCTGGAGGCGCTGCCGCTGGAAGACCGGCTGCTGGCCTGGGACCTGACCGACCCCACGCGCGACGGCGCGGTGCTGCTGGAGGTGTCCGACGCGGTCCGCGAATCGCTGATCGAAGTGATGGGCCACGACGAGCTGCTGGCGTCGCTGGACGAGCTGGACGCGGACGAGCTGGCCGAACTCGCGCCGGATCTGCCGCGGCAGGTGGTGTACGAGGCGATGGGCCGGCTGGACGAGGAAGAGCGCGGCCAACTGCAGTCGGTGCTGTCTTACGACGACGACCGCGTCGGCGCGCTGATGGATTTCGAACTGGTGAAAATCCGCGCCGACGTCAGCTGCGAGGTGGTATTGCGCTATTTGCGCCGCTTTGACGAGCTGCCCAGCCAGACCGACAAGATTTTCGTCACCGACGAAGCCGGCCTGCTCAAGGGCGTGCTGTCGGTGCGCAAGCTGCTGGTGTCCGATCCGGAGGCGGAGGTGGTCGACGTGATGGCCACCGAAGTGGTCAGTTTCCATCCGGACGAGCCGGCGCTGGACGCCGCCCAGGCCTTCGAGCGCTATGACCTGGTCAGCGCGCCGGTGGTGGACGAGCGCGGCGCGCTGCTGGGCAGGCTGACGGTGGACGCGATGGTGGACGTGATCCGGGAGGAGTCGGACAGCGAGGTGCTGAACCTGGCCGGCCTGAAGGAAGAGGAAGACCTGTTCGCGCCGGTGATCGACTCGGTGAAGAACCGCTGGTCCTGGCTGGCCATCAATCTGTGCACCGCTTTTTTCGCCTCCCGCGTGATCGGCGCTTTCGAGCACTCCATCGCCCAACTGGTGGCGCTGGCCACGCTGATGCCCATCGTCGCCGGCATCGGCGGCAACTCAGGCAATCAGACCATCACCATGATTGTCCGCGCGCTGGCCATGGGCCAGATGCAGCTTGGCCAGGCCGGCCGGCTGTGGCGCAAGGAGCTAGGCGTCAGCATCATCAACGGCATGGTCTGGGGCGGGGTGATCGGCTCCATCGCCTGGCTGCTGTACGGCAGCATGTCGCTGGGCCTGGTGATGCTGGCGGCGATGACGCTGAACCTGATGCTGGCCGCCACCATGGGAGTGATGATCCCGACGCTGATGCAGAAGCTGGGCAAGGACCCAGCGCTGGGTTCCAGCGTGTTGATCACCGCCTGCACCGATTCCGGCGGTTTTTTCATTTTTCTGGGGCTGGCCACCCTGTTTCTGCTGTAAAGAATCATGCTCACCATTGAACAGGCGCTGCGCCGCCACGAACTGCCCCGCCTGGAAGCCAGAATGCTGCTGATGCAGGCCTGGCCCGGCCTGACCCACGCCGCCATCATCGGCCATCCTGAGCGCGAGCTGCCCGACGACGCCGCTGCAGCTTTCGGCGCGCTGGCCGCGCGGCGGCTGGCCGGCGAGCCGATCGCCTATCTGCTGGGTGAGCGCGAGTTCTATGGCCGAGATTTCCGGGTCAGCCCGGCGGTGCTGATCCCGCGGCCCGAAACCGAGCATCTGGTGGAGCTGGCGCTGTCGCGCGTCGATCGCCTGGCGCCGGCGGATATTGTGGATTTGGGCACTGGCAGCGGCATCATCGCCGTTACCCTGGCGCTGGAGGCTCCGCAATGGCGCGTCGCCGCGGTGGACGTGTCCGCCGCCGCGCTGGCGGTGGCCGCCGACAATGCCCGGCGTCTGGGCGCGACGGTGGATTTCCGCCAGGGCAGCTGGTTCGATCCGCTGGACGAGGTGGCCCGTTATCAGTTGATCGCGTCCAACCCGCCGTACATCGAGCGCGGCGATCGCCACTTGTCCGAAGGCGATCTGCGCTTCGAGCCGCGCGGCGCATTGACCGACGAGGCGGATGGCCTGGCTTGTCTGCGAGAAATCGCCGCCGGCGCGCCGGCGAGGCTGGCCGCCGGCGGCTGGCTGATGGTCGAGCATGGCTATGATCAGGGCGAGGCGGTGAGAGGGCTGTTTTCCGTCGCCGGCTTGGGCCAGGTGGAAACCATCCGCGACCTGGCTGGCCAGGACCGCGTCACAGTCGGGCGCAAGGCGGGCTGAGCGATGGCCTGGCTTCGACGATTCTGGCCGGCCGTCCTGCTGGCGGCGCTGGGCGCGGCGCTGATCGCCTGGCCGCAGGCGAACCGCCAGTTGTTTGTGTTCCTGCACCCGCTGCTGCATCATCTGCCGGCGCCATGGTGGCGCTTTTTCAGCGTGTTCGGCGATTGGCCGACGGTTCTCGCCCTGATGCTGGCGCTGTGCTGGCGCGAGCCGCGGCGTTTGCCGGCGCTGATCGTCGGCGGCGCGGCCGCCATCGCGCTGGCGGTGCTGTTGAAAGCGGGCTTCGCCGTGCCCAGGCCGCCGCTGGTGTTGCCGCATGGCGTGGTGGATTTGCTGGACCGCTTGCCGGGCAACGGCTCCTTTCCATCCGGGCACGCGATGGCTTCGGCCGCGCTGGCGACGTTCGCCTGGCGCGGCATAGGCTGGGGCAAGGCGGGCGCGTGGCTGCCGCTGGTCGGACTGGTGATGCTGTCCCGGATCGCCATTGGCGTGCATTGGCCCTTGGATCTGGCCGCGGGCTCTCTGCTGGGCTGGGGGACGATGAGGCTGGCGTTGGCATGGGCCTGGCCGGATGGCTGGCCGCGAGACGTCGCCCGCACCGCCGAGCTGATTCTGCTAGTAGGGCTGGCCGGTTCCCTGGCCTGGCTGCTGGGCCGCAATGGACTATTCGCCGAATACTGGCTGCGCGTCGCGATCGCCTCCGCCGTGCTGGCGACGGGATTTTGGCGCGTCGCCCGCAGCGGGCGCTGAGGACAAAGCAAAAGGGCGGCTCCAGGAGCCGCCCTTCGCTGGCAGGGGCGGCCGTCGCCGCCGTCGCCGGATCAGTGGTGGTGGCCGTGCTCGCCGTGGGCGTGGCCGTGGCTGATCTCGTCGGCGCTGGCTTCGCGCACTTCCACCACCTTGGCGGAGAAGCGCAGGCTCATGCCGGCCAGCGGGTGGTTGGCGTCGACCACGGCTTTGCCGTCAGCGATGTCGGTGACGCGGAACAGCAGCAGTTCGCCGGTTTCCGGATCGTCGGCCTCGAAGACCATGCCGACTTCCACGTCGGCCGGGAAGACTTCCAGATCTTCCACGCGGACCAGCTCTTCTTCCGGATCGCCGAAAGCGTCGTCGGCGGTCAGCTTGACGTCGACGGAATCGCCCACGTTCTTGCCTTCCAGAGCCTCTTCCACCAACGGGAAGATGCCGTCGTAGCCACCGTGCAGGTAGCTGATCGGCTCTTCAGTCTTGTCGAGCAGATTGTTGTCGACATCGAACATTTCGTAGTGGATGGTGACGATGGTGTTTTTGGCGATTTGCATGAGTTGGATATCCGTGGATGGATGGTGAAAAAACTTGACAGGGACGGTCCCGAGGGTGTTCCTTCCACCGCAAGATAGGACGCTCCAGCGTCTGGCGCGTATTGTAAACCATAGACGGGCGTTCCGGCCCGCGAAAAACCGATGAATACCAAAAACTTGCTGGGCGGCATGCCGCCCGAACAATTCCTGGCCGAGTACTGGCACAAGAAGCCGCTGCTGATCAAAGGCGCGCTGACTGATGTCGGTCCGCATGTCGATTTTGCCGTGCTGTCGGAGCTGGCGCAGCGCGAAGAGGCCGAGTCGCGGCTGATCGAATACAAAAAGGGCAAATGGCATCTGGAGCGCGGCCCGTTCCGCGCCTCGCGCTTCCGCCGGCTGGCGGACGCCGACTGGACCTTGCTGGTGCAAGGCGTCAATCACCACTTGCCGCATATCGACGACATCCTGTGGCGCTTCAATTTCATCCCTTATGCCAGGCTGGACGATCTGATGATCAGCTATGCTCCCCCTGGCGGCACGGTGGGGCCGCACTTCGACGCCTACGATGTGTTCCTGCTGCAAGTGGGCGGCAGGAAGCGTTGGCAGATTTCGTCGCAACGCGATGACGATTTCATCGAGGATGCTCCCATCCGGGTGCTGAAGGATTTCCGCATGGAGCAGGAGTTCGTGCTGGAGCACGGCGACATGCTCTACCTGCCGCCGCATTGCGCGCATTACGGCGTGGCGCTGGAGCCGGGCATGACCTACTCGATCGGTTTCCGCGCGCCGCCGGCCCAGGAGCTGGCCACGCAATTCCTGGTGTATCTGCAGGACCGCGTCTGCCTGGAGGGCGTGTACGCCGACCCCGACCTGAAACTGCAAGCCGATCCGGCGCGGATTGGCGGCGAGATGGTGGAGCAGGTGTCCCGGCTGCTGTCCGGCATCCATTGGGACAAGAGCACGGTGTGCGACTTCCTCGGCCACTACCTGACCGAGCCCAAGGCGCACGTGTTCTACGACGCGCCCGAGAACGAGCTGGACGAGGATGAGTTCGCCGAGGCCCTGTCATCCTGCTCGTTGGAGCTGGACCGCAAGAGCCAGATATTGTTTTGCGACGCTTGCGTCTACTGCAATGGGGAAAAACTGGCGGCCGCGGATGGTGATTTTGCCGATTGGCGCGGTTTCGGCAACCAGCGCAAGCTCGCGGCGGGCGAGTATTCGGCCGATATGATGGACGCGCTGTACGAAGGTTATCTGTCAGGTTATTGGCATTTTTCGATGGATGTCGCAGAATAACAACAGTTTTCTTGCTTGTATCGTGAAAACAACGCGATGGATGGGGGAGTTTTGAGGGCAAACGCCCGTTTTAGTGCCAGAGAGCAGGCATGCCGAGTTACGCCGGCTCCCGTTGTTTTTTTAGATTTTTGCCCTCTATACAGCTATTTTTTTCGTGATACAATTTGCTCACTGATGGATTTTCAGTCGCCCGGCTTATTGTTGAGACCGTGCGATAACTGACGTCTTGTTCAACTTATCCTCAAAGGTAAAGAAAAAATGAAACAGTCGCTCCTCGTTGCTGCCCTGCTGGCCGTAGCCCTGTCCGCTTGCGGTAAGAAAGAAGCCACCGCTGAAACCTCCGCTCCGGCAGTTGAGGCTTCCGCTCCGGCCGCTTCCGCTCCGGCTGCTGAGGCTTCCGCTCCGGCCGCTTCCGCTCCGGCTGCTGAAGCTTCCGCTCCGGCTGCTTCCGCTGCCAAGTAATTCAGCGGCGAGCAACACCAAGAAAACCGGCTTCGGCCGGTTTTTTTGTGCCCGCGGTTTGGCGGTTGCTAGCGTAATTTGTAAATGTTTGGTGGAAAAACCACAGTTATTGCTGTTGAATACAAAGCGTTACATATTGCGGCGATTATCGTTTAAAGGGTTTTCCTAAGATTTACAGTCGGAGCCTTTGGCAATTAAATGAATATGACATGAAAAAAGCCCGCTTTCGCGGGCTGTTGTGTTTCTGGTGGAGTCTGTCGCTTTATTGCAGCTCGGTTTGCAGCTTGCCCAGCGCCGCCTTGACGAAATCGTCGGACAGCGGCTTGCCCTGTTTGTCCTGAATCTGCAAGGTGGTGGTGGTGCCGTTCTGCTCGAGGAGTTTGATCCGATACTCGGGCTCGCTCGGCTTGAGCGCCTGTCCATCCTTGCTCTTCCAGAATGCCAGGCTGGACCAGAAGCCGCCGGAGCCATCTTTGCTGTCGGTATCGCTCTTGGCTGGCTTCACATAGTACAGGCCTTGGGAGCGGTCGCGGTCGGTGACCACCAGGCCGACGCGGTCCAGAGCCAGGCCGACACGGCGCCAGGAGCGGTCGAAGCCGTCGGACAGCTGGAGCTGGCCGTCTACGATGGGGTCCTGCGGCTTGGCCGGCTTGGCCAGCGTCTGTTTGACCTGATCCCGCGCCTTATCCTCATTCATGCCCAGTCGCATCATGAAGCGGCCCAGCAGTTCCGCCTCCAGGTTGGGATCGGTGGCGCGGGGCTGCCACACGGTATTGGTCTTGCTATTGTCGGCGTAGACCTCTTCCATGCCGCGGTGCGAGAAATATACCTCGGTGCCCTGCGGCGTGTTTTCCAGGCGGATGCGGAACTTGTCGCGCTCGCCGGTGGAGTACACGCTGCCCAGACCGACGGTTTCCAGCAGTTTGCGCAGGCCATCGTTCGGCAGTTTGGCGCGGTTCTCGGCCCAGTCGGTCTCCATGATGCCCAGGCTCGGATCTTCGGACTTGATCACGAAGCCGTTTTCCTGCCAGAACGCCTTCAGCACCGGCCACAGCTCGGCGGCCTTCTTGTTGCCGACCAGCAGCCAGCGTTGGGTGCCGGCGCGTTCCATCTTGATGTTGTCCAGCTGGTTGACGGCGACCGGGGAGCCTACCGTCGGCTCGCCGGCGTCGACATTGGCAGCGGTGGCGCCGCCGGGCAGATTGTATTTGTTCTGGACTTGCGGCGTGGTCAAGTCCGGCGGCACTTCCAGGCTGTTGCTGGTCTTGGGGGCGTCGGACTTGTAGTCCAGCGGCTTGCTGAGCGGTTGCTGAGTGCTGCAGGCTGCCAGAACGCCGCTTGCCAGCAGAATCGCGACGGTCGCGCTTCGTTTCATGCTTACTCCCATCTTTCGGGGGTGAATCAAATGACCTCGGCCTGTTGCAGCGCCGCCTCGACGGCCGGCTGGGCGGAAGCGCTCAGCGGCGTCAGCGGCAGGCGGATGCCGGCGGGGATGCGTTGCATCCTCTCCAGCGCCCACTTGGCCGGGATAGGGTTGGGTTCGATGAACAGCTGCTTGTGCAGGCCTTGCAGTTTGTCGTTGAGCGAGCGGGCCCGGCGGGCGTCGCCGGCGATGGCGGCCTTGCACAGTTCGCTCATCTGCCGTGGCGCGATGTTGGCGGTGACCGAGATCACGCCGTGGCCGCCGCAGAGCATGAATGCCATGCCGGTGGCGTCGTCGCCGGAGTACAGCGCGAAGCCTTCCGGCGCGCGCAGCGCCAGGTCGCAGGCGCGGCCGATGTCGCCGGTGGCGTCTTTCAGGCCGACGATATTCGGATGGGAAGCCAGGCGCAGCGCGGTATCGTTGCTCATGTCGGCCACGGTGCGGCCGGGAACGTTGTAGAGGATGACAGGCAGCGGGCTGGCGTCGGCGATGGCCTTGAAGTGCTGATAGATGCCTTCCTGGGTGGGCTTGTTATAGTAGGGGACCACCGACAGCACCATGTCGGCGCCGACTTTGGCCGACAGGCTGCCCAGTTCGATCGCCTCGCTGGTGGCGTTGCCGCCGGCGCCCGCTATCACTTTGACCCGGCCCTTGGCGTACTCGACGACCGCTTTCACCACCGCGATGTGCTCTTCCACCGACAGGGTGGCCGATTCTCCGGTGGTGCCGACGGCGACGATGCCGGCGGTGCCGTTTTCGATGTGGAACTCAACCAATCGTTGCAACGCCGCAAAGTCCACCGCCCCATCGTTCGACATCGGTGTTACGAGCGCTACCAAGCTGCCGGTAAGCATAGTTTTGCCTATCTGGAATAAGGATTTACAAGGTTTACGATTGTATCGGAATTCGTCTGGCTGGCAAAAGTTCATGAAACCGGCGCGCGCGAGGTTTCGGTGAATGGTCTGCGCTGTGATAGAATCCTACGTTTTTCCGATACTTACGGCTCTGGCTGAAGGATCTTCAAGCGTGATTACCACAAGCAATATTACGATGCAGTTTGGCGTGAAACCTCTGTTCGAGAAGGTTACCGTCAAATTCGGCGAAGGCAACCGTTACGGCCTGATCGGCGCCAACGGCTCCGGCAAGTCCACCTTCATGAAAATCCTGGGCGGCGATCTGGAGCAGACCGCGGGCGAGGTCGCCATCGAGAACGGCCTGCGTCTGGGCAAGCTGCGTCAGGACCAGTTCGGCTATGAAGACCAGCGCGTGATCGACGTGGTGATGATGGGCCACACCGAGATGTGGGCGGCGATGAGCGAACGCGACGCCATCTACGCCAATCTGGAAGCCACCGAAGACGATTACATGCGCGCGGCCGATCTGGAAGCCAAGTTCGCCGAGTACGACGGCTACACCGCCGAGGCGCGCGCCGGCGAGCTGCTGATGGGCGTGGGCATTCCGGTCGAACAGCACTTCGGCCCGATGAGCGAAGTGGCCCCGGGCTGGAAGCTGCGGGTGCTGCTGGCGCAGGCGCTGTTCTCCAACCCGGACATCCTGCTGCTAGACGAACCGACCAACAACCTGGACATCAACACCATCCGCTGGCTGGAGCATGTGCTGAACGAGCGCAACGCCACCATGATCATCATCTCGCACGACCGCCACTTCCTGAACTCGGTCTGCACCCACATGGCAGATCTGGACTACAACACCATCCGCATCTACCCGGGCAACTACGACGATTACATGATCGCGTCGGCCCAGGCTCGCGAACGCCAGCTGTCGTCGAACAGCAAGGCCAAGGAGCGCATCCAGGAACTGCAGGAGTTCGTGGCCCGCTTCTCCGCCAACAAGTCCAAGGCCCGTCAGGCGACTTCCCGCCTGAAGCAGGTGGACAAGCTGAAGTCCGAGATGGTGGAAGTGAAGCCGTCCAGCCGCCAGAACCCGTTCATCCGCTTCGAAATGGACGACAAGTTCAAGCTGCACCGCCAGGCGGTGGAAGTGGAAGGCCTGAACAAAGCCTACGACAACAAGGTGCTGTTCAAGGATCTGAACCTGATTCTGGAAGCCGGCGCCCGTCTGGCCATCATCGGTCCCAACGGCGCGGGCAAGACCTCGCTGGTCAAATTGCTGGCCGGCGCGTTCCAGAGCGCTTACGCCGAAGGCCTGACCGCCGACCGCGGTTCGATCAAGTGGGCTGAGAAAGCCCAGATCGGCTACTTCGCCCAGGATCATGAAGCCGACTTCGACAGCGATTGG
Organism: Chromobacterium phragmitis; assembly: GCF_003325475.1. Taxonomy (NCBI): domain Bacteria; kingdom Pseudomonadati; phylum Pseudomonadota; class Betaproteobacteria; order Neisseriales; family Chromobacteriaceae; genus Chromobacterium; species Chromobacterium phragmitis. Next base: position 598,073 of record NZ_CP029495.1, on the reverse strand, counting down.
ACCCTGACCGAGTGGATGCGCGAGTGGGGCCAGGAAGGCGACGACGAGCAGGTGATCCGCGGCACGCTGGGCCGCCTCTTGTTCGGCGGCGACGAAGTGGGCAAGCCGGTGCGCGTGTTGTCCGGCGGCGAGAAGGGCCGGATGCTGTACGGCAAGCTGATCCTGCAAAAGCCGAACGTGATGATCATGGACGAGCCGACCAACCACATGGACATGGAGTCGATCGAGTCGCTGAACATGGCGCTGGAGAAGTACAAGGGCACGCTGATCTTCGTGTCGCACGACCGCCAGTTCGTCAGCTCGCTGGCTACCCACGTGCTGGAGCTGGACGGCAAGGGCGGCTACGACTACTACGCAGGCAACTACGAGGATTACCTGGCCAGCAAGGGCCTGGAATAATACGGTTACGGCCTGTCACAGGCCGTAGCTTTACCGACGGGAGGGCGTGCGCTATATTGCAGCGCACAAACTCCCGTTTTTCATATCCGCCGCTCGCGGCGCGACAACAATAATCGGGGACGAGGCCTGGAGGGCCGGTGCAGGAGACATCCGGGGGCTTTCCGTCCTGGCGGCCCGATGATATCTGCAAGCCAGAGAAATAGAAGGAAATATCATGCGTTTGAAAGGGAAAGTATCCATCATCACCGGTTCCGCCAGCGGCATCGGCAAGGCTACCGCAGAGAAGTTCGTCAAGGAGGGCGCCATCGTCGCGGTGTGCGATCTGAACCTGGAGGCGGTCAATGCCGTCGTCGACGAACTGAAGGCGTTGGGCGGCGAGGCCTACGGCTACAAGGTGGATGTGACCAACAAGGGGCAGATCGCCGAGATGGTCGCCGATCTGAAAAACCGGTGCGGCCGCATCGACGTGCTGGTGAACAACGCCGGCATCGTGCAGGACGCGCAGCTGATCAAGATGACGGAAGAACAGTTCGACCGTGTCATCGACATCAACCTGAAGGGCGTCTACAACTGCGCCCGCGCCGTGGTGGACACCATGGTGGAGCAGGGCGGCGGCGTGATCCTGAACGCATCGTCGGTGGTCGGCGTGTACGGCAACTTCGGCCAGACCAACTACGCGGCGGCCAAGTTCGGCGTGATCGGATTCGTCAAGACCTGGGCCAAGGAGCTGGGCAAGAAGGGCATCCGCGCCAACGCCGTATGTCCGGGCTTCGTCGCCACGCCGATTCTGAAGGCGATGCCGGAAAAGGTGTTGCAGGCGATGGAAGAGAAAGTGCCGATGCGCCGCATGGCCGATCCGGCCGAGATCGCCAACGTCTACGCCTTCCTGGCGTCGGACGAGGCCAGCTACATCAATGGCGCAGCCATCGAGGTGACCGGCGGCCTGACGCTGTAAGCGCGAGCCCCTCTCCCCAAAGAAAACGCCCCGGCAGGACCGGGGCGTTGTCGTTAGAGGAGCTCATTCGTCGTCATGGTCGACGTCGTGCGCCAGCAACGCCGAATCCACTTCGCGGCGGTGCAGGTGCGGCGCGAACAGCTCGATGAAGGTGTAGGCGAAGCCGCGCAGGTAGGCGTCCTTGCGGATGCCTATCTTGGTGGTGGACGGTTCGAACAGGTGGCTGGCGTCTATCGCCACCAGGTTGGCGTCGCGCTCCGGCTCGTAGGCCATGGTGGCGATGATGCCGATGCCCAGGCCCAGCGAGACGTAGGTCTTGATCACGTCGGTGTCGATCGCGGTCAGCACCACGTTGGGCGTCAGGCCTTGGTCGGCGAAAGACTTGTTGATCTTGGAGCGCCCGGCGAAGGCGAAATCGTAAGTGACGATGGGATGCTGGGCGATGTCGGCCAGCGTGATCGCGCGCTCCAGCGCGGCCAGCGGGTGGTCCTTTGGCACCACCAGCGAGCGGTTCCATTCGTAACAGGGCAGCGTGGCCAGCTCCTTGTACAGCGCGATGCCTTCGGTGGCGACGGCGAGGTCGGCTTCGCCGGACACCACCATGTCGCAGATCTGCGTCGGGCTGCCCTGCTTCAGCGACAGCCGCACCTTGGGGTAGCGGCGGACGAATTCGGCGATGGCCTGCGGCAGCGCGTAACGGGCCTGGGTGTGGGTGGTGGCGATGGTCAGCGCGCCTTCCGATTCGCGGGAGAATTCGTCGCCGACGCGTTTCAGGTTCTGCGCTTCGCGCAGGATGCGCTCGGAGATGCGCAGCACTTCCTTGCCCGGCTCGGACACCGATACTACGCGCTTGCCATTGCGGATGAACACCTGGATGCCCAGTTCGTCCTCCAGCAGCCGGATCTGTTTGGAAATGCCCGGTTGCGAGGTATGCAGCTTCTCCGCGGCCTCGGAAACGTTAAGGCCCTGTTTCGCCACTTCTACCAGATAGCGCAATTGTTGTAGTTTCATTGGGTCAGTCTATCCTCTATACAACCTGTAGTCATTAAATACTAACACAATATTCTTTTAGGTTTATAAGCGCTTTGGTTAGGATAGCCTCGAACCATTCTCGGAGCGCTAGATGAGCCTGGAGTCCAAACTGGCCGCCACCTCGGCCCTGTTGCAAACGATTGCCGCCGAGCACCCGGACGCGGTGCTGGCCAATAGCTACGGCGCCGAAGACATGGTGCTGACCGATCTGATCGCCCGGCTCGGCCTGCCGCTCGCCAGCTTCAGCCTGGATACCGGACGTTTGCCCGCAGAGACTTATGAACTGATGCAGCAGGTGGCGGAGCGCTATCCTGGCCATCCGGTCAAGGTGTACTTCCCCGACACCGCCGCCACCGAGCAATACGTGAATCTCCATGGCGTCAATGGCTTTTACCAAAGCGTGGAACTGCGCAAATCCTGTTGCGCGGTCCGCAAGCTAGAGCCTCTCCGGCGCGCGCTGGACGGCCGTTCAGCCTGGATCACCGGCCTGCGCCGACAGCAGTCGCCGACGCGGCAGGATCTGGTCGACAAGGCGTTCGACGCCGACAACGGCTTGTTGAAGTTCAGCCCGCTGCTGGATTGGACCGAGGCCGAGGTCTGGCAGTATCTGAAGGAAAACCAGGTGCCCTACAACGCGCTGCACGACAGGCACTATCCGTCGATAGGCTGCGCGCCCTGTACCCGCGCCATCAGCGTGGGCGAAGATATCCGCGCCGGCCGATGGTGGTGGGAAAACCCGGAAACCAAGGAGTGCGGGCTGCACGCGAAAGCCAGCCCGCTGAAGCGCCCCGTCTGACACCGCCGGCCTGCAGGCATCGGCATTTCCCGCTGGAATCCAAACATGTATCGATACGATGAAGTAGATCATCGCCTGGTGCGAGAGCGAGTGGCACAGTTCCGCGACCAGACCCGCCGCTTCTTGGCTGGCGAGCTGTCCGAGGACGAATTCCGGCCCTTGCGCCTGATGAACGGGCTCTATGTCCAGCGCCATGCGCCGATGCTTCGGGTCGCCATTCCCTATGGCCATCTTCGCAGCGAGCAAATGCGCAAGCTGGCCGACATCGCCCGCCGCTACGACAAGGGCTACGGCCACTTCACCACCCGGCAAAACATCCAGTTCAACTGGCCGGCGCTGGAGAGCGTGCCCGACATTCTGGAAGAGCTGTCCACTGTGGAAATGCATGCGATCCAGACTTCAGGCAACTGCGTGCGCAACACCACCACCGACGCCTTCGCCGGCGTGGCCGACGACGAGTTGTTCGACCCGCGGCCTTACTGCGAGATCATCCGGCAGTGGAGCACGATGCACCCGGAGTTCAGCTTTCTGCCGCGCAAGTTCAAGATCGCCGTTTCCGGCAGCGTGGAGGATCGAGCCGCGACCATGGTCCACGACATCGGCTTGCATGTCAGCCGCAACGAGGCCGGCGAGGCGGGGTTCAAGGTGATAGTCGGCGGCGGCCTGGGGCGCACGCCGATGGTGGGCGAGGTGGTGCGCGAGTTTCTGCCGCGCCAGCATTTGTTGACGTATCTGGACGCGGTGCTGCGGGTGTACAACCGTTTTGGCCGCCGCGACAACAAGTACAAGGCCCGCATCAAGATCTTGGTCAAGGCGCTGACACGGGACGGCTTCGCCGCCAAGGTGGAAGACGAATGGCGCCACCTGAAGGATGGCCCGGCCACCCTGCGCGATGAGGATGTCGTCCATTACGCCAGCTTCTTCGGCGATCCGGCGTATAAGATGTTGGCAGACAACCCGGCCGAGCTTGCCGGACCGCTGGCCGAGGACAAGGCCTTCGCCCGCTGGTATGAGCGCAACACGCGTGGCCACCGCTTGTCCGGTTACCGCTCGGTGGTGCTGTCGTTGAAGGAAACCGGCGCGCCGCCGGGAGACATCACGGCTGAGCAGATGGAGGCTGCCGCCGATTGGGCCGAGCGTTTCGGCTTCGGCGAGCTGCGCGTCGCCCACGAGCAGAATCTGGTGTTGCCGGACGTCGAACAGAAGGATCTGTACACGCTATGGCTCGAGGCGCGGCAACTGCGGATGGCGACGCCGAACATCGGCCTGCTGACCGACATCATCAGTTGCCCGGGCGGCGATTTCTGCTCGCTGGCCAATGCCCGTTCCATCCCGGTGGCCAAGGCGATCCAGCAGACCTTCGACGATCTGGACTACTTGTACGACCTAGGCGAGATCGCCTGTAATTTCTCCGGCTGCATGAACGCCTGCGGCCACCACCATATCGGCAACATCGGCATACTCGGCGTCGACAAGAACGGCGAGGAGTGGTACCAGATCACGTTGGGCGGCAGCCAGGGCAGCGATACCGCCATCGGCAAGGTGATAGGGCCATCGTTCGCCCAGGCCGACGTGCCGACCGCCTTCGCCAAAATCATGCAGGTTTATGTGGAAAAACGGCAGGACGGCGAGCGCTTCATCGAAACCCTGCGCCGCATCGGCGCGGAACCGTTCAAGGAGAGGGTGTATGCCCCAGTTCATTAAGGATGGCCGGCTGCAGGCCGATAGCTGGCTGCTGCTGCGTCCGGATGAAAGCGGTGCTTTGCCCCTGCCCGGCGTGGCGGAAGGCCAGAGCGTGATCGTGCCTCTGGCGAGCTGGCTTGCCGGCGTGGAGGGGTGGCGCATGCGTTCCGGCGCTGTCGGAGTCTATCTGTCGCCGGACGATGACCCGTCGCTGTTGCAGCCATATCTTGCCGAACTGGCCCTTGTGGCGGTGGATTTCCCCGCCTTCACCGACGGGCGGGGTTACAGCCTCGCCAGGCTGCTGCGCGAGCGCTATGATTATGCCGGTGAGTTGCGGGCGATTGGCGACGTGTGGGCGGATTTGATCCGGCCGCTGTGGCAAGTGGGCTTCGATGCCTTCCTGATCAAGGACGGCAAGGTGTTGGATGATGTTGACTATTACAATACTTTCAGCGATAGCTATCAAGTGAATTACAGGCAACCGCTGCCACTGTTTCGCCGACGCGTCACAAGACAGTAATGTGTCGCATGGCGGCGACAGGTTGGGGTATAATCAGTCAAAAGTGATGCATTTATGCAACGCTGCCGCGAATATGCGCCCGGCGCTGTGTTGACATGGGGTTGCAGCATTCCTATAGTGCGGGTTAACTGCATCAACACAGCATGTAGCCATCCCTGATGTTTGCAGTCAACTTAGTTCGCGTGGTCTTTGCGTCAGCCCGCATTGCTACCCATTTTATAGATTAAAGAGGGAATAACATGACTAAACAGCTGAAACTGAGCGCACTGGTTGCCGCCCTGTTGGTTTCTGCTAGCGCTTTCGCCGCTAAACCGGGTTACGCCGTTGACCAGGCTACCGACTCTGTGACTCGCAACAGCTACGGCGAATGCTGGCGCACCTCCTCTTTCGACAAGGCCAAGGACGGTCTGGTTGAATGCGGCGACCGCGAAGCCGCCAAGCCGGTAGCTGAAGCTCCGAAGCCGACCATGGTTTCCATGAAGGAAAAAGTGACCCTGTCCGCCAAGGTGCTGTTCGACTTCAACAAGTCCACCCTGCGCGCCGACGCCAAGAACGAACTGGATCCGCTGGTCGCCAAGCTGAAGGCTCACGCTGGCAAGGGTTACCTGAACGGTGTTGAAATCGATGGTTACACCGACTTCATGGGCTCCGACAAGCTGAACAACGCTCTGTCCCAGCATCGCGCCGACGCAGTCAAGGCTTACTTCGTGAACGCCGGCGTGCCGGCCGAGAAGGTTGCAGCCGTAGGCAAGGGCAAGGCTGAAGCCAAAATGACGGAAGAGTGCAAGGCCAAGTTCCCGAAATACGCGAAGAACAAGAAGCAAAACGCTGAAATTAAGGCTTGCATCGAGTCTGATCGCCGCGTAGAAGTGACCATCGACGCTGTTAAAGAGTCCGTGGTAGAAAAAACTGGCAAGTAATTCTCTCGCCAGAATCGAAAAGCCCCGCCGCATGCGGGGCTTTTTGTTTTTCTCGGAAATGGATCATGGCTGGACGCTTTCGATGACTGGCGGCTACAATCGAAGGTTTCGGGACGTATGTAAAGACAGCGAATGCAGGTATTTCTGGGGGATCCGCGTCGTTTCGCCCTGCCAGGATGCGCGTTGACCATCGGCAATTTCGATGGCGTGCACCAGGGGCATCGGCGCATGCTCGAACGTTTGCGCGCGGAAGCCCGCGCCCGCGAATTGCCTACGGCTTTGCTGACTTTCGAGCCGCATCCGCGCGAGTTTTTCGCCCGCGCCAATCCGCCGGCCCGTTTATCCACGCTGAGGGACAAGTTTGCTTTGCTGGAAGAGCTCGGCCTGGTCGATTACGTGTTCGTCTACCGTTTCAATCACAGCTTTTCCAACATGACGGGCAAGGACTTTGTCGATCAGGTGCTGGTCAGCGAGTTGAAGACCCGTTATCTGTTGATAGGCGACGATTTCCAGTTCGGCTCCGGCCGCCAGGGCAATTTCGAATTGCTGGCCTCCTGTCCGCATTTCGCCACCGAGGCGATGCCGTCGGTGCTGATCAAGGGCGAGAGGGCATCCAGCACGTTGGTGCGCGAGCGCCTTGGGGCCGGCGATCTGGACTCGGCCAACGCGCTGCTGGGCGAGGTGTACCGGATTTCAGGCAAGGTGATGCATGGCAAGAAGCTGGGGCGAACGATAGGCTTTCCCACCGCCAACATTCATCTGCCGCACCTGAAGCCGGCCTTGCAGGGCGTGTTCGTGGTCGAGGCGGATACGCCGCATGGCCGTTTGGGCGGGGTGGCCAGCCTGGGCCTGAACCCGACGGTCAGCGACACCCCGGATTACAAGCTGGAAGTGCATCTGTTCGATTTCTCGGGCGATCTGTACGGCCAGCGGCTGACGGTACGCTTCCTGAAGAAACTGCGCGACGAAGCGCGCTATGATGATCTGGCGACTTTGGTGGCCCAGATCGAGCGCGACGCGGCCAGCGCCAAGACCTATTTGACAAGTTTGCAGCGAGAGCAGGCATGAGCATCGATTATCGTAAAACCGTAAACCTGCTGGATACACCCTTCGCCATGCGCGGGGATCTGGCGAAACGTGAACCGGCCTGGGTCAAGCGCTGGCAAGAAGAGAGGCGCTACGACAAGCTGCGCAAGCTGGCGGCCGGCCGTCCCAAGTTCATCCTGCATGACGGCCCGCCGTACGCCAACAACGACATTCACCTGGGCCACGCGGTCAACAAGGTGCTGAAGGACATCATCGTCCGCTCCAAGACCCTGGCCGGCTTCGACGCGCCCTATGTTCCGGGCTGGGACTGCCACGGCCTGCCTATCGAGCTGATGGTGGAAAAGCTGCACGGCAAGGACATTCCCGCCGCCAAGTTCCGAGAGCTGTGCCGCGAATACGCCAAGGAGCAGGTGGCGCGCCAGAAAAAGGGCTTCATCCGCCTGGGCGTGCTGGGCGATTGGGACAATCCCTATCTGACCATGGATTTCAAGACCGAGGCCGACATCGTCCGCACGCTCGGCAAGATCCATGAAAACGGCTACCTGACCAAGGGCGAGAAGCCGGTGCACTGGTGCATCGAGTGCGGCTCGTCGCTGGCCGAAGCCGAAGTGGAATACGAAGACAAGGTGTCGCCGGCGATCGACGTCGGCTTCAAGGTGGTCGACGCCGACAAGGCCTCCGCCGTCTTCGACGCCGACGCCTCCGGCGCCATGGCCGTGATCTGGACCACCACGCCGTGGACGCTGCCGGCCAACCAGGCCGTCGCCGCCGGCCCCAATCTGGATTACCAGCTGATCGATACCCCCAAGGGCAAGCTGATTCTGGGCAAGGATCTGGTCGAGTCGGCGATGAAGCGCTACGGCGTGGAAGAATATCGCGTGCTGGGCGAGTCCAAGGGCGAGGCGCTGGACCTGATCCTGCTGCAACACCCTTTCTATGACCGCCAGGTGCCGGTGATTCTGGGCGACCACGTCACCACCGATGCCGGCACCGGCTTGGTGCATACCGCGCCGGCCCATGGCCTGGAAGACTTCCAGGCCGGCCTGCAGTACAAGCTGCCCATCGCCAATCCGGTTGCCGACGACGGCCGCTACAAGAGCACCACCGAGCTGTTCGCCGGCATGCTGGTATGGGACGCCAATCCGCGCGTGATCGAGACGTTGGAAGCGCATGGCGCGCTGGTGCACAAGGCCAAGCTGGAGCATAGCTACCCGCACTGCTGGCGCCACAAGACGCCGATCATCTTCCGCGCCACGCCGCAATGGTTCATCAGCATGGACCGCCAGGCTAATGGCGGCGAGACGCTGCGCGAGATCAGCCAGCGCGCCGTCGACGCCACCGAGTTCTTCCCTGCCTGGGGCCGCGCGCGTCTGGACGCGATGATCAAGAACAGCCCCGACTGGTGCGTGTCGCGCCAGCGCAACTGGGGCGTGCCGATGACCTTCTTCATCCACAAGGAGTCGGGCGAGCTGCATCCGCGTTCCGCCCAGCTGTTGGAGGAAGTGGCGCTGCGCATCGAGCAGCAGGGCATCGAAGCCTGGTTCAGCCTGGACGCCAAGGAATTGCTGGGCGACGAGGCCGAGCAATACCGCAAGCTGACCGACACGCTGGATGTGTGGTTCGACTCCGGCGCCACCCATTTCGCGGTGCTGAAGCAGCGCCCGGAGCTGGCCTGGCCGGCCGACCTGTACCTGGAAGGCTCCGACCAGCACCGCGGCTGGTTCCAGTCGTCGCTGAAGACCGGCTGCGCCACCATCGGCCGCGCGCCGTACAAGCAGCTCTTGACCCACGGCTTCACCGTGGACGACAAGGGTTACAAGATGTCCAAGTCCAAGGGCAACGGCATCGCGCCGGAAGAGATCTGCGGCACCCTGGGCGCTGACATCCTGCGGCTGTGGGTGGCCAGCGCCGACTACTCCGGCGACATGTCGCTGTCGCAGGAGATTCTGAAGCGCACCACGGAAAGCTACCGCCGCCTGCGCAACACCATTCGCTTCCTGCTGTCCAACCTGTCGGACTTCGATCCGTTGGAAAACGCCATGCCGCTGGGCGCCATGGTGGAAATGGATCAGTACGCGCTGCTGCGCGCGCGCGAGGTGCAGGAAAAAGTGGTGGGCGAGCTGTACTCGCGTTATGCCTTCCACCACGTGGTGCAGGAAGTGGTTGGCTACTGTTCGGAAGATCTGGGCGCGTTCTACCTGGACGTGATCAAGGACCGCTTGTACACCACTCAGGCCGACAGCCACGCCCGCCGCAGCGCGCAGACCGCCTTGTACCACATCACCCGCAGCCTGCTGCTGATGGTGGCGCCGATTCTGTGCTTCACCGCCGACGAGGCTTGGAACGTGTTGGTGGACAGCGAGGAAGAATCCACGCTGTACCATATCTGGCACGAGTTCCCGGCCCAGGCGGCAGAGCGCGAGGCCGCGCTGTCCGCCAAGTGGCAGTCCATCCGCGAGCTGCGCGCGGTGGTCAACAAGGAGATCGAGGCGCTGCGCAGCGCCGACAAGCTGGGCTCCTCGCTGCAGGCTGAAGTGGAAATCGACGCGCCGGCAGAGCTGGCCCGCCATTTGGCCAGCCTGGGCGAGGAACTCAAGTTCGTATTGATCGTGTCCAAGGCGAATGTGCGCGAAGCGGGCGAACTGGCGATCCGGGTCACGCCGTCCGCGCACGACAAGTGCGACCGCTGCTGGCATTACCGCGCCGACGTGGGCAGCCACGCCGGGCACGGCGCCGTCTGCGGCCGTTGCGTCGACAACCTGGATGGCCAAGGCGAGCCGCGTCGCCACGCCTGATCATCCGACGGGGCCGCCCAGGCGGCCCCGCCTGCCCATGGATACCGACAGATGGATTCCGCAATGACTATGCCTGGCGCCCGCAGCTGGCCCAAGTGGTTCGCGCTGGCGGCCCTGGTGATCGTACTGGACCAGATCAGCAAGCTGTATTTCAACAGCCGTTTCCAGTACGGTGAAATCCGGCCGGTAGTGGAAGGTTTCTTCAACTTTACTCTGGTCTACAATCCCGGCGCGGCATTCAGTTTTCTGCACGACGCCGGCGGCTGGCAGAAATATCTGTTCACCGCGCTCGCTTTTTCCGTATCCGGCTGGTTGGGCTGGAACATCGTCAAACGGCGTTTCTCCGGCATGATGAATTTGGCGGCGGCCCTCATCATGGGCGGCGCGCTGGGCAATGTGATCGACCGCCTGGCCTACGGCCACGTGATCGATTTCATCATGATCCACTACTACAACCAGTGGTACTACCCGGCGTTCAACCTGGCCGACTCCTTCATCTGCGTCGGCGCGGCGCTGATGGTGCTGGACAGCATGAAGAAGCCGTCGCGCTAAGCGAGGCGGCGATTGATCGAAGCGATGGCCCGCGGCGCGGGCCATTCGCGCATTCGCCGGGCAAGACCCTGGCCTGATTGAGGACATACGGATGACGAAGACCATCATGCTCGCCAACCCGCGCGGGTTCTGCGCCGGGGTGGACCGGGCCATCGCCATCGTCGAGCGCGCGATCGAGCTCTACGGCGCGCCCATCTACGTGCGCCACGAGGTGGTGCACAACCGTTTCGTGGTGGATGATCTGCGGAGCAAGGGCGCGGTGTTCATCGAGGAATTGAAGGACGTGCCGCCGGGCAGCACGCTGATCTATTCCGCCCACGGCGTGCCGCTGTCGGTGCGGGCGGAGGCCGAGGCGCTGGGGCTGACGGTGTTCGACGCCACCTGTCCGCTGGTGACCAAGGTGCATGTCGAAGTGAAGCGGATGCACAAGGCCGAGATGGAAATCATCATGATCGGCCATGCCGGCCATCCGGAAGTGGAAGGCACGATGGGCCAGGTGGATTCCGGCATGTATCTGGTGCAAACGGTCGAAGATGTCGCCGCGCTGCAGGTCAAGCGCGAGGATGCGCTGTCCTACGTCAGCCAGACCACGCTGTCGGTGGACGAGACCCGAGACATCATTGCCGCGCTGAAGGCCCGCTTCCCAAGCATCCACAGTCCGAAGAAGGACGACATCTGTTACGCCACGCAAAACCGCCAGGACGCGGTGAAGCAGTTGGCCGACCAGTGCGACATCGTGGTGGTGGTAGGCTCGCCCAACAGCTCGAATTCCAACCGCCTGCGCGAAGTGGCGGCGCTGAAGGGTGTGGACGCTTACATGGTGGACAATGCCAGCCTGCTGGAGCCGGAATGGTTTGCCGGCAAACGCCGCGTCGGCGTCACCGCCGGCGCCAGCGCGCCGGAGGTGCTGGTGCAGGCGGTGATCGACCGCATCAAGGCTTTCGATGTCACCCAGGTGACCGAGCTGCCCGGCGTGGAGGAGAGCACGGTGTTCGCGTTGCCGCCGGCGCTGCGTCCGCAAGCCTGACGCCGCTTGCCGCGGAAACGGCGAGGCCGCTCGAGAGAGCGGCCTTTTTCATGGTCCGCGCCATCGGCGCATCATGGCTGCGGCACGAAGCCGGTGACCGGCGGCTTGCGCGGCACGAAGCCGGTGGTGGGGCCGTTGTTGGCTTGCCCGCCGGACACGCATTCTATCTCTTCGCTGCTCAGGCGCACCATCTGCGCGATCTCCAGGCTTTGCTCCAGTTGGCTATCCCATTCCGAGGTTTGGATGGTCTGGCTTTTCATGGCGATTTCCTTTTAAACGTTGAATGTCAGATTCAGCAGCCCGCGGCGGCGGGTTGCGGGGGAATGCGGGCTTGGGCGATGGCGTCGCTCGGAAGCCGGTCCATCGACACCACTTGCGGGCAGCGGGCGCAGGCATCCTGGCCATGCTGGCTCCACCACATGCAGCGAGGGCGTATCGCGCAGTAAGCCAGCTTGTCCACCACTTCGGCGGTTTGGGCCACCACGCGCTGGGCCAGCGTGCAGCGCGAGCCGGCGTTGTCGTGGTGGGCGCATTCGGTTTGCGCGCAGGGGCCGGCGGTGCGGAATATTTCCTCGGGCGCGATGTCGCCCAGGCGGGCTCTGTCGACTTGCGCGGCAGGCATCATCTGTTTCAGATAGATCACGCGGCGGTTTTGCGCGCTGCCGCCTACGATGCCGAACACCATATTGCCTTCGCCTTCGAAAGTAGAGCTGGGACAAAGTTTGGATTGATCGTGTTTCATGATGTGCCTGCCGGATATTCAAATAAGCGAACGGTTGTCGGGTGAAATGATGCGAGCGCTTATTTTCCTGCCGGCGGCAGCACGATTTTCCCTGTCAGGCGCGGAGGGTTTTCTTGCGAGCCGCCGCTGACGGTTTCAATTTCCTCGGCGCTCAGTTTGATGATTTGAGCCAACTCCAAGCTTTCTTGCAGCTGTTTTTCAAATTCGGCGATGGCGTGAATGTTATGCGGTTTCATTTTTCATGCTCCTGGTTTGATGTTTTATAAACTGCTGTATTTGATGGCGAAACGGGAAGCGGCAAAGTCGGGCGTGGACGGTTTGCAGCCTGCTGTTTTGTATAAAACATTTTCATTCCGGCCTAAGTTCAATAAATTAATGCTAGAAAATTAAAATTTTTGGCAATTTTTAATTTATTTTGTCGCTGCGAATGATGGCAAAGAGTGATGACAACGTCAATCTGGAAGTCTTAACCCAGGTCAATAATCGAGTGTTTTAGTAAAAAAGCGGCGCGAAAAAGAAAATGCCGAACGGAAATAAATCCTGAATTTAAATTGGATTGAATATGATTATTTTTATGGAAATAAGTTGATATTGAATAGATGCAATGAAAACGCCGGGCCTTGATATGGAATGGCGGAGGATGGCGTATTCCCGCGGGCATCAAAAAATGCGTACAAGGCGGAGAGGAGGGACGAGGACTGCGGGCGGATACGGCTACTTTGCGGCGGGCTGGACGGAGCGGGGCCTGTCGGGTCTTGGCGCGAAGAATGGGTTCCCGCCCCGGAGCCGAGGCGGGGGCGTAAAAGCCGCGCCGGAAGATGCCGCTTGACGGCGCTTAAAACGGCAACTGCGCCTGTGCGCCTTGCGGGCGTTCGATGCGGGCTTCGGCGCGGCCTTCAGCCAGCGTCAGCGTCACCTTTTCATGGTCGGCGAGCTCGGCCGGATTTTTCACCGCGCGGCCATCCTGCTTTTGCACGATGGCGTAGCCTCGGGCCAGCACCGCTTCCGGGTTGAGCGCGGTCAGCGTGGACGCCAGTTGCGCCAGGCGCTGGGCGCGCCGCTCCAGCAGCCGGTCGCGCGCGCGCAGCAACGCGGCCTGTCTTTGCTGCAGCGACTGGCGCTGTCCGGCCAGGTCTGGCTGGTGGCGGGCCAGGCGGGTGCCGGCCAGCTGCAGCCGCCAGCGGCCTTGTTCGAAGGCAGTTTGCACGCGTTGCCTCAGCGTCTGCGATAGCGCGCCCAGCCGCTCGCTTTGGGCGCGCAGCTTGGCGCCGGGATGGAGCAGGCGGCGGCCGAGAAAGTCCAACTGTTGGGTCTTGTCCATCAACAGACGGCCCAGCGCCCGTTCCAGCGCGCGTTTGGTTTGTTCCAGCTGGAGGGCCAGATGCTCGCGGTTGGGCGATACCAGCTCCGCGGCGGCGGTCGGCGTCGGCGCGCGGCGGTCGGCGACGAAGTCGCAGATGGTGAAATCGGTTTCGTGGCCGACCCCGCTGATGGTGGGAATGGGGCAGTCCGCCACCGCGCGGGCGACGATTTCCTCGTTGAACGACCACAAGTCCTCGATGCTGCCGCCGCCTCGGCAGATGATCAGCGCGTCGACCTCTTTGCGCTCGCCGGCGGCGCGGATGGCCTCGGCGATTTGCTTGGCGGAGCTTTCGCCCTGGACTTGCGCGGGATAGAGCACCACCGGAATGCCGGGCATGCGGCGGCGCAGCGTGCTGACCACGTCGCGCAGCGCGGCGGCGGCGGGGGAGGTGACGATGCCGATGGCTGCCGGATGGGCAGGCAGTTCGCGCTTGCGCGCATTGTCGAACAGACCTTCGGCCTGCAGCTTGGCCTTCAGTCGCTCGAAGGCTTCGTACAATCTGCCCAGGCCGGCCGAGCGCATTTCGCCGACGCTGATCTGAAACTCGCCGCGCGCCTCGTACAGGGTCACCTGGCCGCGCAGCTCCACTTGCATCCCTTCCTGCGGCCGGAAAGGCAACATGGACAATTTATGGCGGAACATCACGCAGCGCACCTGGGCGCCGCCATCCTTCAGCGAGAAATAAGCGTGGCCGGAGGCCGCCAGCGTCAGGTTGGAAATCTCCCCGCCTATCCATGCCGGCGGAATGCCGGCTTCCAGCAGATCGCGGGCCATCCGGTTCAGCGAGGAAACGCTGATCACGTCCTGGCGATCAGGGAAATTTTGTCTTGTCAAGTGATCCACAGTGTCTCGCTAGAGCAAAGATTCGAGCGGCGCAGTCGAGGCTCCGCTTGCGTAGCGTTCGATATCTGAATCTAAACGCAATGAAATCAATGGTTTGCAAAAATCAATCCCCGGCGTGAAAAATCGCCGCAAGCCTGCTTGGACAAGGGTTTACGCGATCTGCGCACAGACTTGTCAACAAAGTTATCCACAGGCGGGCTGGCGGCGCGGCCGAGAGCCGCCTGCAGGCAGGATTAACCGAATGGAATTGACGTCGGCATGTTGCGCCTGCGGCATCGCTTGAGTAATCGCTTGCTATGTGCGGCATTGCGGCGGTGTCCGCTGCGCCGCAGCGATGCTGGAGGCATGCCGAGCGCCGCCGTTTCGCGCCGGTTCGTCATGATATCACCGCTAGGCTTCTGCCGGCCCGGCATCGGGCGTAAGCTGGACGCGGAGGAGGCATCATGGACGATTTGCTCAAGTGCAGGCTGGACGACATCACCACGCTGGCGGTGGACGCCATCGTGAACGCCGCCAACAGCAGCTTGTTGGGCGGGGGAGGAGTGGACGGCGCGATCCACCGCGCGGCGGGGCCGGCGCTGCTGGAGGCTTGCCGCGGCATAGGCGGCTGCCCGACCGGGGAGGCGAGGCTGACGCCGGGTTTCGCCCTGCCGGCCCGCTATGTGATCCATACCGTTGGGCCGATATGGCAGGGCGGGCAGCGGGGCGAGCCGGCCTTGCTGGCGGCCTGCTACCGCAGCAGTCTGGAGCTGGCCGCGCGCCACGGGGTGGAGAGCATCGCCTTTCCGGCGATCAGCTGCGGCGTATATGGCTATCCGCTGGAAGAGGCCTGCGCGCTGGCGGTGCGCGAGCTGCGCGGCTGGCTGGCCGGCGGCGGCCATTCGCTGCGCGAGGCGTGGCTGGTGGCCTACGACGCGCGGGCGCTGGCGGCGTACCGCCGGGCGCTCAGCTGACCTCGCCTTTGGCGGGCCGCGGCAGCTGGCCGCCGCAGTGCTTGCAGTGGCGCGCGTCCCAGTCATGGCCCTCGCTGAAGCAGTGCGGGCACAGCCGGGTGGCGGAGCGGTTGTCGGAAGGCTCGTTCGCGGTGCTGCGGGCGATCTCGGCGCTGACGATGCCGGTGGGCACCGCGATGATGCCGTAGCCGGTGATCATCACCAGGCTGGCCAGCGCCTGGCCCATCGGCGTTTTGGGCGTGATGTCGCCGAAGCCGACGGTGGTCAGGGTGACGATGGCCCAGTAGATGCTGACCGGAATGCTGGTGAAGCCGTGCTCGGGGCCTTCTATCACATACATCAGGGTGCCCTGGATGATGACCAGCAGCACCACGGTGACCAGAAACACGGTGATTTTCCGGCGGCTGGCCATCAAGGCTTTCTGCAGCTGCGCGGCTTCGCCCAGATGGCGGCTGAGCTTGAGGATGCGGAACATCCTGAGCAGCCGCAGGATGCGGACGTCGGCCAGGAAGCGGCTTTCCGGGATGAACAGGCCTAGGTACAGCGGCAGGATGGACAGCAGGTCGATGATGCCGAAGAAGCTTTTCACGTACCGCAACGGCTTGTGCACGCAGATCAGCCGCAGCGCGTATTCGATGGTGAACAGGATGGTGAAGGTCCAGTCCAGCGCGGTCAGCAGCGTGCCGTAGCGCTGGCGTATCGACGACACGCTTTCCAGCATCACGCAGGCGACGGAGATCAGGATGGCGATGATCAGCGCCATGTCGAAAATCCGTCCGGCGCGGGTATCGGCCTCGTAGATGATGATATAGAGCTTGCGGCGCCAGCCGGACAGCGGGATCAGGGTTTCCTGTGTGGGCATATGAACCTTGCCTGTGTTTGCATTGACTATAACAAAGCGGTTTAGAGGGGGCCGCCCGAGTTTGGTTTGCTGGATAGAAGCAAACAATATTAGGGCGGCCGCGCCGGATTGATTATGATGCCGTGGAATATCGGCATCGTCATTTTAGCAGGATGAGGAATAAGATCATGCGCATCGCCAATACCATCACCGATTTGATCGGCAACACTCCGCTGGTCAGGCTCAACCGCGTCGCCGAGGGCGCGGGCGCCACCGTCGTCGCCAAGCTGGAATTCTACAATCCGGCTCACAGCGTCAAGGACCGCATCGCGGTGGCGATGCTGGACGCGGCGGAGAAGGCCGGCAAGATCCAGCCTGACACCGTGATCGTGGAGCCCACCTCCGGCAACACCGGCATCGGGCTGGCCATGGTGTGCGCCGCCCGCGGCTACAAGCTGGTGATCACCATGCCGGAAACGATGAGCAAGGAGCGCCGCCAGTTGCTGAAAGCCTACGGCGCGGAGCTGATCCTGACGCCGGGGCCGGATGGCATGGGCGGCGCCATCGCCAAAGCCAAGGCGCTGGTCGACGAGTACCCGGACACCTACTTCATGCCGCAGCAATTCGAAAATCCGGCCAATCCCGAGATCCACCGCCACACCACCGCGGAAGAGGTGTGGAACGATACCGACGGCCAAGTGGACATCTTCGTGGCCGGCGTGGGCACCGGCGGCACCATCACCGGCGTCGGCGAAGTGCTGAAGGCGCGCAAGCCCGGCGTGCAAGTCGTGGCGGTGGAGCCGGACGCGTCGCCGGTGCTGTCGGGCGGGGCCAAGGGGCCGCACCCCATCCAGGGCATCGGCGCGGGCTTCGTGCCGGCCATCCTCAATACCGGCATCTACGACGAGATCATCCGCGTCAAAAACGAGGATGCGCTGCAAACCGCGCGCGATGTAGCCACCCAGGAGGGCATCCTGGTGGGCAT
The DNA here is from genome assembly GCF_003325475.1 of Chromobacterium phragmitis. Lineage (NCBI taxonomy): Bacteria > Pseudomonadati > Pseudomonadota > Betaproteobacteria > Neisseriales > Chromobacteriaceae > Chromobacterium > Chromobacterium phragmitis. The sequence goes on along the minus strand of NZ_CP029495.1, from coordinate 580,620 downwards.
TTCCTCGGGCGCGGCGGTATGGTCGGCGCTGCAACTGGCCAAGCGTCCGGAAAACGCCGGCAAGCTGATCGTGGTGGTGATTCCGTCCTTCGGCGAGCGTTATCTGTCCACCGCGCTGTTCGAGCATCTGGGCTGATCGCGGCGTTCGGCGCGCGGGCCTCGGCGTTCGCGCAAACGATCGCAATACGTTTGCCGTTGACGGCGCGCGGGCAGGGCGGGCTACAATGGCCGCCATGAAAAGACAGCTCTTCGCTTTCTCCCTGCTGGGCTCGCTGACTGCGTGCAGCGCGCTGCAGCAGCTCGGCGCGCCCATCCATTCCGGCGCCGGCGGCGCGTCCCGACCCGCGCAATCCGCGCCGCCGCGCGCAACCGGCAAGGTTGACCTGCTGCTGGCCGAGGCCAACCGGCTGGCCGACAAGGTCAAGTCCGGCGAACTGACCCGCACCGCCGCGGCCGATCAGCTGGGCGCCGCCCGGCTGCGCATCGCCGGCGCCAACGCGGTGGACAACGACAACTTCGCCGTTTACCGCCAGCTGACTGCCGACCGCGACAACGGCCGCATCGACTCCGACGCCTTCCGCGCCAAGCTGGAGGCGCATCTGCGCGAATGGATGCGCCGCTGGCCCAAGTATTCCCCCAAGCCTGCCGACCCGGCGTTCACCAATTTCCTGCTCAAGCTATACGGTTTGCCGCCGCTGGGATACTGATGAAGCCGAAGAAACAAGCCGCCGCCTGTCCTTGCGGCGGAGAGAGCCTGGCCGCCTGTTGCGGCCGTTACCATCCTCCCGGCGCGCCGCCTGCCCCGACCGCCGAAGCCCTGATGCGCTCGCGCTACAGCGCTTTCGCGCTGGGGCTGGAGGACTATCTGCTCGCGACCTGGCACTCTTCTACCCGGCCGGAAACGCTGGGCCTGGAAGAAGACGCCGGCGTAGTGAAATGGATCGCCCTGGAAATCCTTCGCTGCGAAGCGGGACGGGAAGGCGACAGCGAAGGCGTGGTGGAGTTCGTCGCCCGCTGCAAGGTGGGCGGCAAGGCCGAGCGCATGCATGAGGCCAGCCGCTTCGTGCGTGAGGATGGCCGCTGGTATTACGTTTCCGGCCAACTGGCCTGACCCGCGCTTGTCCTGGCGCAAGTTTGCGCCCATCTCTGTTTGACCCCGATGAGAGGATGGCGGGAGCATAAGGTTTTCCGTGCTGGAAAACATCATGCTCACCGTCTATTCCGATTCCCACCGTCTGCAGCATGGCCAGGCCGAGCTGATAGACGGCACTCTCAAGCCCTGTTTTGAAACCCCGTCCCGCGCCGACATGGTGTTGGCCGCCGTGCGCGAGCGAGAGCTGGGCGATGTCATCCACCCGAGCCGCCACGGCGCGGACCCTATCCTGCGCGTGCATGACGCCGGCTACGTCCGTTTCCTGGAAACCGCCTGGCCGCGCTGGAGCGCGCTGGGCCGCGACTACGACGCGCTGCCCAAGATGTGGCAGGTCCGCCGCCTGCGCGAGGCTGTTCCCGAGCATGTGGAAGGCCAGCTCTGCTATTACTCGATGGATTGCGGCACGCCGATCACCGCCGGCACCTGGCAGGCGGCGACCGCCGCCGCCGACACCGCGCTGACCGCTGCCGACCGGCTGATGGGCGGCGAACGGGCGGTATTCGCGCTGACCCGGCCGCCCGGCCACCACGCGGCGCGCGACTACTGCGGCGGCTATTGCTTCTTCAACAACGCCGCCATCGCCGCCCAGTCGCTGCGCGACCGCGGCCTGCGCAAGGTGGCAGTGCTGGACGTCGATTATCACCACGGCAACGGCACTCAGGACATCTTTTATCCGCGCGCCGACGTGCTGTTCCTGTCCATACACGGCGACCCCCGCACCGAGTACCCGTTTTTCCTCGGCTTCGCCGACGAGAAGGGGGAGGGCGAGGGTCTGGGCTACAACTTCAACTTTCCGTTGCCGGCCGGCTCCTGCGTCAGCACTTGGTTCGTGGCGCTGGATTGCGCGTTGGAGCAGATCGCCCGCTTCGGCGCCGAGGCGTTGGTGGTGTCGCTGGGCGTGGACACCTATCAGGGCGATCCGATCTCGCGCTTCCAGCTCGACTCCCCCGACTTCGTCACACTGGGCGCGCGACTGGCGGGGCTGAAACTGCCGACCCTGTTCTGCCTGGAGGGCGGCTACGCGGTGGAGCCGGTCGGCACCCATGTCGTCAATGTGCTGGCGGGCTTCGAGGCGCGGGGCTGATACAGATTTTTGAGCTGTGCTGACCTATGTTCAAAGAGTCTTTCGCCGCCAGGACGGCGGGTGCCGCTGGCGCGGAAGCGGAAACGGAGAAGGGCGATGGGCAATAGCATGGAGAGGCTGGTCTCCGGCTTGGGCGAGTCTGGCGCGTGGCCGGGCGCTCCTGAGGCCGCGCGGCGGTTGGAGGCCGCGTTGCCGGGCGAGCTGGCGCTGGAGTTGCGGGCGTTGGCTGCGGCGTTCGGGAGCAGCAGCGAGGATATGGCGGGCAAGCTGCTGGGCGCGGCGATAGCCGACGCTTGGGAGGCGCTGGACGATGGCCAGATGCTGCGCGCCACCCGGGCTTGCCGGCGGCTGTTGGACGGAGACGACTGACGAAACGGCGATGACCACGCCCGGCTGGCGGCCGGCGGGCGCGGGATGAGACAGGCCGCGGGGGCCGGGCCACGCCCGGCGTGGGAAAACGAGAGCAGGGAGGCAGAGATGGGACTGGCCTTGAAAACCTTGTTGGCGGAGCTGGAGGCGCAGCGGGCGGGCAGACCCGACGCGATGGCGGAGGTGACGCTGACGACGGTGCGCAGTCTGGAGGTGCCGTTGGACATCACCGCGTGTCGCGAATTGAGAGTGCTGGCCCATGTGTTCAACGGCGACCAAACCGTGCTGGCCGCCGCGGTGTTGCGAGCGGCCTTGGTCGACATCCAGGAGCATCTGGACGACGACTTGGACCTGTTGGCGATGAGCGCCAGGCGCAATATCGACTCATGCGCGTGAGCGGGGCGCGTCCCCGCAGGGCCGCCAAGAAGGCGGCGACAGAGCCGGGCCTTGCCCGGCTCTTTTCATGCCAGCAGCGCTTCAATTCTGGCGGCCAACTTGTCCGGCCGGGTGAACGGGGCGAAGCGCGCGACCACCCGGCCGTCGCGGTCCACCAGGAATTTGCTGAAGTTCCAGCGGACAGGCCGTCCCAGCAAGCCGCGCTTCTGCCGCTTCAGGTATTGCCACAGCGGATGGGCGCCGGCGCCGTTGACGTCCACCTTGTCCGCCATCAGGAAATCCACGCCATAGTTTTTCCGGCAAAAGGAGGCGATGTCGCCGGCGGAGCCGGGTTCCTGCGCGCCGAACTGGTTGCAGGGAAAGCCTATCACCGTCAGGCCCTGCTCCGAGTAGGCTGCGTGCAGTTTTTGCAGGCCATCGTATTGCGGCGTGAAGCCGCAGCGGCTGGCGGTATTGACCAGCAGCAGCACGCGGCCGCGGTAGGCGGCCAGCGGCTGTTCGCCGCCGTCCAGCCGGCGGAAGGCGTAATCGTAGATGCTCATGCGCGGAGAAAATGGGGACAAAAAAAGATGATGGCGGCGCGGCGGCGGCCTGGCAAGCGCGAAGGCATAAAAAGGGGGCGCAGCGGCAAGGGGGAACCGCGACGCCCCAAGAAGAAACAGCTTGCTGTGCAAAGGGTCGGCACAACCGGGATGTCAGCTAACCCTTTGTTTAGCCTAGAACAGATGCCGAAAAATGCGAGCGGCTTTTGCGCGCGGGGCAAAGAAAAAGGGATGGCCGCCTGGCCATCCCTTGTCGCGAAAATCGCGGCGCTTACGGACGCGGCAGCGTGACGCCCACCTGGCCCTGATACTTGCCGGCGCGGTCTTTGTAGGACACGTCGCAGACTTCGTCGGATTCGAAGAACAGCACCTGCGCCACGCCCTCGTTGGCGTAGATCTTGGCCGGCAGCGGCGTGGTGTTGGAGAACTCCAGCGTCACGTAGCCTTCCCATTCCGGCTCGAACGGGGTGACGTTGACGATGATGCCGCAGCGGGCGTAGGTGGATTTGCCCAGGCAGACGGTCAGCACCGAGCGCGGGATGCGGAAGTATTCCACCGTGCGGGCCAGCGCGAAGCTGTTGGGCGGGATGATGCAATAGCCCTTGCCGGAGACTTCGACGAAGGAGTTGGGGTCGAAGCTCTTCGGGTCGACGATGGTGCTGTTGATGTTGGTGAACACCTTGAATTCGTCGGCGCAGCGGATATCGTAGCCGTAGCTGGAGGTGCCGTAGGAAATCAGCTTCTGGCCGTCGGCGGCCGCTTTCACCTGGTTGGCCTCGAACGGCTCGATCATGCCGTGCTCGGCGGCCATCCGGCGTATCCACTTGTCCGATTTGATGCTCATAGTCGTGGGCCCGTTGTGTCGATGTATGCGATGGCTGCCGATTTTACCCGCTTCGCGCCATGTCGGGTGGCTGAAATCCGCGCCGCCGGCATGGAGGGTCGCCTGAAGGGCCGGTTTGCGGCATCATGGCGGGCTTGACCGAAGTCAAGCGCTCGCGGGATTGCGGCAATATGCCGCATCCGGCGCGATTGGCCTTCGATATACTAATGCAAACTATTCGCATTACATCGGGATTTCCTATGCAGTCACTGGATGGCTTCCCGGCCGGCGCCCACGGCGTGGTGGACCGGCTGGATCTGAGCGACGAGGCGTTTCGCCGCGTGGCTGCCTTCGGCCTGGTGCCGGGCAGCCGTTTTCATCTGCGCCGCGCCGCGCCGCTGGGCGGGCCGCTGCTGCTGGAGGTGGGCGCCACCCGCTTCCTGCTGCGCCGCAGCCTGGCGCGCAAGATCCAGGTGAGGGCCGCGGCATGAAGCGCTTCGCCCTGATAGGCCTGCCCAATACCGGCAAGTCCACCCTGTTCAACCGCCTGACCGGCATGTCGCAGCGGGTGGGCAACTGGCCCGGCCTGACCGTGGAGCTGATCAGCTCGCGTCTGCTCTTGGGCGGCAAGATGGTGGAGCTGATCGATCTGCCCGGCGTCAACGACCTCACCGGCTACAGCGATGACGAGGCGGTGGTGCGGGACGTGCTGCTGTCCACGCCGTTCGACGGCGCGGTGCTGGTGCTCAACGCCAGCCAGCTGGACCGCCAGTTGCCGCTGGCGCTGCAGGTGATCGCCAGCGGGCTGCCCAGCCTGGTGGTGCTGAACATGGCCGACGAGGCCAAGCTGCTCGGCGTGACCGTGGATGTAGACGGGTTGGCCGAGCGGCTGCGGACGCCGGTTGTGCTGGCGTCCGCCAAGCGGATGGAGGGCTGGCCCAGGCTGATGGACGGCTTGAATCGGCTGGCTGCTGGCGCCGGGCCGGCCGCGCACGCGCAGCTGGAGAAGGTGCCGGAGTCGCAGCGGGCGATCGACCTGTCCCGCCGCAAGCTGGAAGGCTGCTGGCGCTTGCCGCCGGTGCTGCCGACGCTGCTGACCGAGAAGGTGGACCGCTGGCTGCTGCACCCGTGGCTGGGTTTGCCGCTGTTCTTCGCCTTCATGGCGCTGCTGTTCAATCTGACTTACCAGATCGGCACGCCGCTGCAGGAGGCGGTGGGCGGCTTGCTCGACTGGGTGAAGGATGGCGCGCTGGCGCCGGCGATAGCGTCCTTGCCCGCCATTCTGCAAAGTTTGTTGCTGGACGGCGTGTGGCAGGGCGTGGCCACGGTGCTGACCTTCGCGCCGATTCTGTTCGTGTTTTTCGTGCTGATGGCGATGGTGGAAGACAGCGGCTACCTGGCGCGCGCGGCCTTCCTCACCGACGCGATGATGGCGCGGCTGGGGCTGGATGGCCGCGGCTTCGTGATGCAGCTGATGGGATTCGGCTGCAATGTGCCGGCCATCATGGGCACGCGGGTGATGCGCGAGCGCAAGCAGCGGCTGCTGACCATGCTGGTGATCCCGTTCTCGCTGTGCTCGGCGCGGTTGCAGGTGGTGGTGTTCTTCGCCGGCATCCTGTTCAGCAAGACGCAGGCGCCGTGGGTGGTGTCCGGCCTTTATCTGATGACCTTCGTCGCCGCCATCATCACCGCCTGGGTGTTCAAGCATCGCTATCGCGGCGACGAGGCCTTTCTGCTGGAGGTGCCGCCGTACCGCTTGCCCGGCGCGCGCCACATGCTGACGCGGGCGGCGGGAGAGGTGAGCGCCTTTCTGCGCCTCGCCTCCACCTTCATCCTGGCCGGGGTGGTGATGGTGTGGCTGCTGACCCATATCCCGGCGGGCGGCGGCAAAACGCTGGCCTACGCGCTGGGCGAGGCCATGTCGCCGGTGCTGAACCCGATAGGCATACGCGCCGAGCTGGCGGTGGCGCTGCTGTTCGGCTTCATCGCCAAGGAGATCCTGCTGGGCAGCCTGGCGGTGATCTACGGCGTGTCCGAGGCGGGGCTGGGCGGCGTGCTGGTCCAGCATCTGGACTGGGTGTCGGCGATGAGCTTCCTGATCTTCACGCTGGTGTACGTGCCCTGCCTGTCCACGGTGGCGGCGATGCACCGCGAATCCAAGAGCTGGCGCTTCGCCGCGATGTCGGTGGCCTGGTCGGTGCTGCTGGCCTGGACGCTGTCCTTCGTCTTCTACCAAGGCGTGCATCTGCTGCGCTGAAAGCCTAGAATGACGGTTTGCATGACCCAGAAAGACAGGACAAGAACATGAAGGGCGATTCCAAGACCATAGCGCTGCTCAACGATCTGCTGGCCGAAGAGCTGTCCGCCGCCGACCAGTATTTCATCCATGCCGAGATGTACAAGGACATGGGGCTGAACAAGCTGTTCGAGCGCATCGACCACGAGCGCGAGGATGAACTGGAGCATGCGCGCACGCTGATCGCCCGCACCCTGTTCTTGCAGGGCCGCCCCGACGTGGCCCGCCGCGTGCCGATCAAGGTGGGCGAGGACGTGCCGGCGATGCTGAAGGCCGACCTGGAAGTGGAGTACCGAGTCGGCGCCTTGCTGAAGGAGGTGATCGCCCACTGCGAGAGCGTGCGCGACTACGTGACCCGCGACGCGCTGATGGTGCTGCTGGAAGAAACCGAAAACGACCACGCGCACTGGCTGGAGCAGCAACTGAAGCTGATCGAGCTGATGGGCGTGGAGAACTACCAGCAGGCGCAGATGTAAGCGTTCGCCGCGTTCGACGGCATGCCCGGCCTTGGCCGGGCATTTTCTTTGTCCGGCCGCCGCGGTGTTTGACCCCGCTCAGCGCGCCGGTTTTCGATCTCCAGCAAAATCAAGGACATCTCCAGCACTCAGCGAAGAAAGTTTCCGATGTCCGACGATTACGCGATCGACCTCTCCGTCACCTGGCTGGGCCAGGCCATGCCGGGCTGCCTGTACAACGCCTCGGGCGTGTGGTGCCGGGAAGAGGAGGAGCTGGAGGCGGTGCGCGCCTCCGCCGCCGCCGCGGTGGTCAGCAAGAGCGCCACGCTGGCCCCGCGCGACGGCAATCCCGAGCCGCGCTACTGCCAGACGCCGCTAGGCAGCATCAACTCGATGGGCCTGCCCAACCGCGGCTTCGACTACTACCTGGATTATGCGCGCCGCTATCGCTACGGCAGCGGCAAACCGCTGTTCCTGTCCTTGTCCGGCCTGTCGCTGGACGACAATTGCGCGATGTTGCGCGCGTTGGCGGAGGAGGGCCTGCCGGCGGTGCCGGAAGTCAATCTGTCCTGTCCCAACGTGCCGGGCAAACCGCAGTTGGGCTACGATTTCGCCGCGACGGCGGAGGCGCTGGACGCCTTCGACGCCGCCTATCCCGGCTTGTACGGCGTCAAGCTGCCGCCGTATTTCGATCCCGCCCATTTCGCCGCGATGGCGGAGATATTGAATCGCCACCCGCGGCTGGCCTTCGTCACTTGCATCAATTCGATAGGCAACGGACTGGTGGTGGACATCGACAGCGAGGCGGTGGTGATCAAGCCCAAGGACGGTTTGGGCGGGCTGGGCGGCGATTACGTGCTGCCGACCGCGCTGGCCAATGTGCGGGAGTTTTACCGGCTGCTGCCGGGCAAGGATGTGGTGGGCTGCGGCGGGGTGAAGAGCGGCCGCGAAGCCTTCATGCACATCCTGGCCGGCGCGCGCGCGGTGCAGGTGGGCACTTGCCTCTATCACGAGGGGCCGGGCGCCTTCGCCCGCATCTCCTCGGAACTGGCGGTGCTGATGCGCGCCAAGGGCTACCGCAGCTTGGACGCGTTCCGCGGCAGGCTGCGCACCCTGTAGGCGGTTTTCCTCAATCGAAGCGCCAGCACGCCATCGACAGCGAACCCATCCGCCAGTCGTCGTGCAGCTTGACCGGAACCGCGTCGTCGTCCGACGCGCCCAGCGCCACCAATAGCGGCTGGAAGTGCTCGTCGCTGGGGTGGTTCTCGTTCGGGTAGGGCGCGCGCTGTTGCCAGCGGACGATGTCGTCGCGGCGGTTTGCCAGCAGCGCCTGGTCCATCCAGTCGGCGAAGCCCGCCGCCCAGGGCGCGGGTTCGCTGCCTTCCGGGCTGAGCTCCCACAGATTATGCGTGTAGCTGCCGCTGCCCATCACCAGCACGTTTTCGTCGCGCAGCGGCTTGAGCGCCCGGCCCAGCGCATAATGCTCGGCGGCGCCTGCCTTGTGGTGCAGCGAGATCATCACCAGCGGGATGTCGGCCTGGGGGAACATCAGCAGCAGCGGCGTCCACATGCCGTGGTCCAGCGGCCGTTCGGCGGTGGCGGCCACCGGCAGGCCGGCAGCATCCAACAGGCCGATCACGCGTTCGGCCAGCGCCGCGTCGGTGGCGGCCGGGTAGCGCAGCGTGCGCAGCACCGGCGGAAAGCCGCCGAAGTCGTACAGGGTGTCGGGCCTGGGCTGCAGATTGACGGTGAGGGCGCGCGTCTCCCAGTGGGCGGACACGATGACGATGGCGCGCGGGCGCGGCCAGTCGCGGCCCAATTGTTCCAGGAAGTGGCGGGTGGGGCTGTCTTCTATCGGCAGCGTAGGCGCGCCGTGGGAAATGAACAGCGAGGGTTGTCGGGTGGTCATGATCTGTTGCCTGCAATGAGGGTATGGCAACAGCTTACGCCGGCGTGGCGGTTAAAAAAACGCCGGTTTTCTCACTTAATTGTTTACTTTGGTTCAATAAATATCGGCTCAACGCGCGGTAGACGCCGCCGCGGGGCGCGGCGCTGGCGCTACGCCGTGTTGCAGCCACAGCAGGCAGCCGGCGCAGAAGATGGCCAGGCCCAGCCAACGCCGCCAGCGGCGGCGCGGCGCAGGGGCGGGTTTGTTGGCCTTGTGGCGGGATGGGAAGGGGCTGACGGTTTGCATGGCGGTTCTCACGTGAATGGCTTTCCACAATAATGATAATGATTATCATTTAAATCAAGAGGGAAGAAAAAGCCGGCGGAGCTTTCGCCCGGCCGGCCGTTCAGCTCTGCGTCAGATCTTCAGGCCGAGCGCCTTGGCCACGCCGGCGCCGTAGGCGGGATCGGCCTTGGCGCAGTTGGCGATGTGGCGGCGCTTGATCGCCTCGTCGACGCCGCCCATCGCGCGGGCGGTGTTGTCGAACAGCACTTGTTGCTGGGCTGGCGTCATCAGCCGGAACAGCGCGCCGGGCTGGCTGTAGTAGTCGTCATCGTCTGCGCGGAAGTCGTAGTGGTAGGCGTTGCCTTGCAGCGCGAGCGGCGGCTCGTCGAACGCCGGCTGCTGCTGCCACTTGCCCTGGCTGTTCGGCTCGTAGCCGATGGTCGCGCCGGCATTGCTGTCCACCCGCATCGCGCCGTCGCGGTGATAGCTGTTGTGGAAGGGGCAGCGCGGCGCGTTGACCGGGATCAGGTGGTGGTTGACGCCCAGCCGGTAGCGCTCGGCGTCGCCGTAGGCGAACAAGCGGCCTTGCAGCATGCGGTCGGGCGAGAAGCCGATGCCAGGCACCACATTGGCGGGGTTGAACGCGGCCTGCTCCACGTCGGCGAAGTAGTTCTGCGGGTTGCGGTTCAGCTCCAGGACGCCGACCTCGATCAGCGGGTAGTCCTTGTGCGACCATACCTTGGTCAGGTCGAAGGGATTGAAGGGACAAGCGTCGGCCTGGGCTTCGGTCATCACCTGGATGTACAGGGTCCAGCGCGGGAAATCGCCGCGGTCTATGCTTTCCAGCAGATCGCGCTGCGCGCTCTCTCGGTCCTGGCCCACCAGCTTTTCCGCCTCGGCGTCGCTCAGGTTCTGGATGCCCTGCTGGGTGTGGAAGTGGAACTTGACCCAGTGGCGCTCGCCCTTGGCGCTGATCAAGCTGAAGGTGTGGCTGCCGAAACCGTGCATGTGGCGGTAGCTGGCCGGGATGCCGCGGTCGCTCATCACGATGGTGACCTGGTGCAGCGCTTCCGGCAGCAGGGTCCAGAAGTCCCAGTTGGCGTTGGCGTCGCGCATATTGGTGTACGGATTGCGCTTCACCGCGCGGTTGAGATCGGGGAATTTCAGCGGATCGCGCAGGAAGAACACCGGCGTGTTGTTGCCCACCAGGTCCCAGTTGCCTTCCTCGGTGTAGAACTTGACGGCGAAGCCGCGGATGTCGCGCTCGGCGTCGGCCGCGCCGCGCTCGCCGGCCACGGTGGAGAAGCGCAGGAACAGGTCGGTCTTCTTGCCGATGTCGGAGAACAGCGCGGCGCGGGTGTAGCGGCTGATGTCATGGGTGACGGTGAAGGTGCCGAAGGCGCCGGAACCCTTGGCGTGCATCCGCCGCTCCGGAATCACTTCGCGGTCGAAGTGGGCCAGTTTTTCCAGATACCACACGTCCTGCAGCAGCATTGGGCCGCGCGGGCCGGCGGTCTGCGCGTTCTGGTTGTCGACGACCGGGGCGCCGGCGGCGGTGGTGAGGTTGTGCTTGCTCATCCTGCTTTCTCCTTGAGTGGGGAATCTTCGGGAAGGACTCATTGCAGCCAGGCGAAGCCCGACCACATGTCCAGCAAGGTGTGACGCCAGTTCTGTTTCATGACTCTCTCCCGATAGTTGACGCTCGCAGTATCCGCAAGTTTGATAGTTTTGTTAAATCAATTATTTTAAGTTGATAGTTAGTTTTTCTTAATGACGGAAAATGGGCCGCGCGCGGGCGCAAAAAAACCCGGCGGGGCCGGGCTGTTCGCGGGGGAATGAGGGATCAGTCCCAGGGCACGTCGACGGCGCCGCCCGCGTCGGAGGGAGCCGGTTGCGACGCTTGCGCCGGCGCGGGGGCCGCCGGCTGCGCCTGGCTGTCTTCCACGCCGCCCAGCGCCTCCACCAGCGCTTCCACCAGTTCGCCCAGTTCTTCGCTCATCAGGATGAAGGTGGCTTCGAACAGGCTTTCGCGGTCGTCGCCGGCCTGGCTGGCTTCGTCTTGCAGCATGTCCAGGAACTGGATGCGCTTCAGTTGCAGGGTATCGGTCAGCTGGAAGCGGATTTTCTCGTTCCAGATCAGGCCCAGTTTGGTGGCCTGCTTGCCGGTGGCGATATGCTGGCGAATCTCGTCGCTGGTCAGGTCGATGCGGCTGCAGCGCACCACCGCGCCGTTTTCGCTGCCGTCCTTCAGTTCGCAATCGGCGTCCAGCTCGAAGCCGCCCGGCGCCTCGCCGGCGGCCAGCCAGTCGGTCATCGCGGTGTGCGGCGCGATCTGGGTGCGCGGCAGCGCGGCCGGGAAGGGCGGCAGCGCCTCGCGCAGCTTGGAGACCAGCGCCTCGGCCTTGCTGGACGAGCCGGAGTCCACCATCAGCCAGCCGCGGGCGATGTCGAGGTAGGCGCTGGTGCGGCCGCTGCGCACGAAGGCGCGCGGCAGCAGGTCGTCTGTGATCTGCTCTTTCAGCGCCAGCTTTTCCTTGCGGCCGACCTTGCGCAGCTCCTTGTCTTCGATCTCCTGCACCTTCATTTCGACGAAGTCGCGGATCACCGAAGCCGGCAAAACCTTGTCTTCGCGGCGCATGGAAACCATCAGGCTGCCGCGGGCGGCGTAGACCGGCGCTTCCAGGTGTCCGGCGGGCGGCACCCAGCCTTCGCTGAACCAATCCAGGCCCATGCAGGGTTGAAACGGACGTTTTTCCAATGCCTGCAACAGCTTATCGGCGTCCACCAGGCTTTCGCCGCTCAAACGATAAAAAGATAGTTGCCTAAACCACATATTTGTTCCATAATGCGCGTCCTCTGAAGCCGCTGATTGTACCGCAGCAAGCGATGCAGCAGCAGTTTTTCAGACAAGCAGTTTGTAAGCGGTCGTCGGAGTGTAGCTTAGCCTGGTAGAGCGCTACGTTCGGGACGTAGAGGCCGGAGGTTCGAATCCTCTCACTCCGACCAGTTAACAAATTGCTTGTCAGAAAATGAAGTCTGAGGTAAAGTAGCTTCTCTCGACGCAAGTCGAAAAGCAGTAGAATCGGAGTGTAGCTTAGCCTGGTAGAGCGCTACGTTCGGGACGTAGAGGCCGGAGGTTCGAATCCTCTCACTCCGACCAGGATTCAAAAAAAGCCTTGATTTTCAAATTCAGAGAATCAGGGCTTTTTTTACAGATTGGTTCGCCGGTATAGCTCAGTTGGTAGAGCAGCGCATTCGTAATGCGAAGGTCGGGGGTTCGACTCCTCTTACCGGCACCATAGAAATCAAGGGGTTAGGCGGCTATGTCGTCTAGCCCCTTTTCTATTTGTGCCGTATTTGTGTCACGACTGTTCAGAATGATATCTATCTGCTTGGCGTGGGCGCTGAGGTGAGACGGTGCCAAGTGCGCATAACGCATCACCATTTCGAGCGTTTCCCATCCGCCCATTTCTTTTAGGACGGGGAGAGGGACGCCGGCTTGAACAAGCCAAGAGGCCCGAGTATGGCGGAGGTCGTGAAACGTAAAGTTTTCGATCCCAGCCGCGCGTAGTGCAGTTTTAAAGCCCTTATTTGCATCAACGCGCATTTTCCGAACTTTTTCTGTCCGAGTGCCGTTTGATCTGGTAGCCTCCGTTGTGTAGACAAACACCCAACGCGGGTGTTTGCCGATTTGTTTCCGTAGTATGTTGCAAGCTGTGTCATTCAGAGCGACGCCAATTGCTTTGCCGGCCTTGGCGTCCTCTGGATGTATCCATGCAATTTTTTGCGCCATGTCGATCTGTGACCATTCCAGATGAACAATATTTGAGCGGCGCAGTCCTGTTGCCAGGGAAAATACTACGACGCTTTTTAGCGGGTCTTCGAGCACGTCAATAAGTCGTTGTGCTTCATCTTTTGTAATCCACCGTATCCGCTTATTTTTAGCTTTGGGGGTTCTTATTTTGGGAACCGTTTCAAGCCATTTCCATTCATGCGCTGCATTCAGCAATGCCCGAATAAAAGCAAGGTGGGTTGCTCTTGTTGCAACAGCTACCGGCTTGGGTTCATATTCAGGAACTGGCTTGCCTTCCCTCATAAGCCGATTGCACATTTTTTGCCAATTGAGCAGATGGCGGCGATTCTCCATCTTGCTGACGGCGCGTGTAATTTCCTCCTCTGTTATTTTGGCGAGTGGCCAGCCTTGGAAGTGAAGTAGGGCTTTGTTGCACAAATCAGGGCTTGCGTCCGTCCGGTAGAATGACAGCATGAGCAAGCCCCTTCCTCCCAAGTACCAAACCATCAACTGGCAGTCCTACAACCAGTCCCTCAAGCAACGAGGGCAGCTCCTTCTCTGGCTCGACAAAGGCATGAACTGGTTGGCTCCGGCTACCGGCAAACGGGGACGGCAGTCCACTTTCGCCGATGCTGCCATCCAGTTTTGTCTCACCATCAAATGCCTGTTTGGCCTGGCGCTACGGCAAGCCACAGGCATGGTCGAAAGCATGTTGCGCCTGGCTGGACTTGACTGGGCCGTTCCCGACTTCAGCACGCTTTCCCGCAGGCAGAAAGACCTGCAGGTCCGCATCCCGGTACAGAAAAAGCAAGATTATCTGCATCTCTTGGTGGATAGCACCGGCATCAAGATGTTGGGTGAAGGCGAGTGGAAGGTGAAAAAGTATGGTGCTGACTACCGCCGCCAATGGCGCAAGCTGCATCTGGGAATTGATGCGCAAACGCTGGAAATCCAGGCAATGGAAGTGACCGACAATCGCACTGGAGATGCCACGATGCTGCCAGAGCGGCTATCGCAAATTCCGGCGGCAAATTCCGGCGACAGAGGGACTCGTGACAGTGACCACGGATGGGGCGTACGACACCCGTCTATGTCATGCCGCGATTGTGGAGCGCGGAGCTGCGGCCATCATTCCCCCACATCGAAACGGCCAATTCTGGCAAGGGAATTCACGGGGCAATCAGGCTCGCAATGAGTCGCTACGCTCGGTGAAGTATCTGGGACGCACGCTCTGGGAAAAGTGGAGTGGCTACCATCGCCGCAGTCTGGTCGAAACGAAGACGCACTGTTTCAAATTGCTGGCAGACCGGGTTAAGTCACGGGACTTTGACCGGCAGGTGGCGGAGCTTCAAATCTGTGCAGCGATTCTAAATCGCTTCACAGCACTGGGCACGCCGCAAACGGTCCGCATGGGATAAATCCGTCTGGGGATTGGGGTAGTTCGACCTGCGGCTGATTTGTGCAACAAAGCCCCTCAAGCCGGAGGAGGCCACCGCCGGGCGCGTCTGGAGTCCATGAGGTGCCGGGTCTGCCCCACTGACACCATTCAACGGAGCCGTCGCGCATGAGTACTGGCAGGCGTGGCTGTGAGTCGGTCCAGCGGATAGCCTGCCCGTTGAACTCAATGCCTGAGCACATATTTAGGTGGCATCAAGAAAGGATTAACTGCCTCGCTTCATGTATACGTAATACCAATTCTTGGGATAGATTTCGTGTTCATTGTATTGATCTTCCTGCACACCAAAAACAACTGTAAGAGGGACCGCGCTCTTGGTGGAAATGAACTTGTAAAAAGCATAATTCAGTCCATTTCTATTTGATGATGCGAACTCTTTGTAATTGCTTGTCGGAGAGAAGTCGATTCTTTGGGCTTGATTTTCCAAATTGGAAAGTAGAAATTTATCTACTAGCTTTAAGTTAAGTTTTGCATAGTCGGTAGGCTCGAAGTCGGTAAGTATCGGGAATTTGTACAGATTTAGCATGGACAAGCTGCTATATTCCCAGGGGGCTTTATCATCTTTTCTTAAGATGGAGCTGGAAAATTCACCATATACACCCTTTGTCGATGACGTTGGCTCCTTAATGATATAGGTGTTGGTCATGGTGGCAGAGATGATTGGTGCGGTAAGTAATTTGGGTGCCCATAATTTTACGTCAACATTAATATTGGTTCGATCAACTTCCTCTGGTGTGATTAATCCCGATAAAATGTCCAAGTTTAACTTTAAAAAACTCTCTAGCTGAGTCTTGTCTATTGGTGTTAGTTTCTTTTTATTCATTCGTTCGCTAATAAAGCTGTCGTATTTTGTTATTAGTCCATCTTTGTCGAGGATGTGGTCTTTTGTTTTGGGGGATTTTTCTTCATCATTTATGTTCATGATGATAACTCCAGAGATGATAATGGCGATAATCGCGAGCAGTGAAAGCGGGATGGCTTTTCTTTTAAGCATTGCTTTATTTGCCCTTGAAGGATGAAGGATTAAGTGTCGGGTCTGGCGTTTCTTTTGATGGATTATTTCCATCGGCCATGATTTTTTGCCATTGAGCTTCGTCTGGCTCTAATGTAATTTCGTCATCGGGATATTTGTTGTGAATGTCTTCGTAGAATGCATATGGATTTACTACTTCATCGAATGACAAAGTCGCACTCTTTCCAACAAGACTTTCCCCTTTTGGAACGCCAGACCACCCGACGGCAATGATATCTCTAGCACTGCGTGCGCAGGTGAAGTTTAGAAGGATATTGTAGTTTCGGTCTCCGGCTAATACGTCAGCGCGGTATGCCTTTCCTTTTGCTAGCATTTTCTCATATTGTGACTCGTTGATGATTAGCCTGTAAAGGCGAGTCTTTCCTGGAATGTGATACTCTGGAGTTCCTTTTCCATAGGCGCGCTGCATTGTCGATGCTCCGGGCTGAGGGCCAAGACTGTAGAAGAATGTAATTTTTAAGTTCTTCGTCAGATACATGAATGTGTGGCCTGGGTCCTCAAGGACATGATGGACTTTCCGTTTTACCCCTTTGCCTACGTCAACGTCACGGTATACTTGCGGATTATTGACTTCAAAGCCAATAACGAGAACGTAAACATCCTCCTTATGTTCCGCAGTTGCATTCTTATCCTTCGGCTTTGTTGTTGCCGTAGTTTGTTTTGGTTGTGCCATGATAACTAATCTTCCAAATGATTTCCCATTGCGCCGTGATCTAGCTGCACTGATAGATCATTTGGATTGCTTGTGTGTATTCGCTGCGTTCGGCCGTATTTGTCGGTAATACCCTTGAGGGTTTTTCCCTTCCCATCCTTAATGATGTAGGGCATGTTCTTTTGAATGTTGCCTTTAGCATCCTGCACAACAAATGAAAGGCTGTGCAAATCTGCGGATGGCATTTTGTTCATATTCATTCCGATTTGCGCTGGGCCTGAGAGTGCGATATTCTGCCCGCGAATGCTTACTGTTCCAGGGCAATGTATTTCAATGTTGCCGCCGGATATTCTTATGTAGCCCCCACCTGCCATTTTTCTCTCCAAGATTAGATTATTTTGAAATTGATTGTCAATATATGCATTTTATGGCTTGGCTGATATGACCTTCCTTATTGCAATGCAGGCCCGTGATAGCGTTGTCGTGTCTGCTGATAACAAGATACTTATATCAAATAGCGCTCAAGATGTTTTCGATAAAAGCGTGCATGCCGAAAAAATTCACTATTGGGATGGCGGGGTACTCACTGGAACCGGTGAGTACTGCGTTATCTATCGGATGCTGAAGTATTTGCGCAATGGAATCGATATACTCTTGCTTCCGTCGTTATTGGAAAAAGAAAAGGAGTTTAGGCGGCGAGAGGTAGGTAGATGTGACCAGATTGATATTACACAGTTGATCGTGTCTGCTCCAACGGAGCATGGTCCTAGGCTCTACATCGTCAGCAGCCAGTCTGTTGAGCAGGTAACTCCCGGAGAGTTACTAATTTTCTTTCCTCTGGACTACGATTTCTTTTCGGTTTCTTCAAATGCAATAAGTAGTTTGAACGCATCTATCAATGCCAAAGAAAGTTTTTCTACGCCTGCCAAGTGGGTTAATTTTTATGCGGCGCGGTTTGTGGAAATTTACTTGCTTCAGCACCAGGGCAATGAGCAAATTAGCGAGAGCTTTCACATGTACTTTCAGGCTAGTGATTTTGCTAGAACATTCTTTGTACCCAATGCCCATCATTGCTAGAGGTGAAGTGCTATCAGCCGCTTTTGACCTGCCCTAGCGTGCTGATGAGCTTGGCTCCGCAACTGACTGCGTGACCTTCCAGGGCAACGGCTTTGCCGTTTACGGTCCAAGACGAGTCACCTTCAACGATTGTGCAGTTCGTGTGTCCTTGTCGGGGGCAGCTTACGCTGTCGCCAACTAGCGCGATAGGCTTACCGAATGCGGTTGTTGTGCTGGATGCGCTGGTAACATTTCCGCCGTGGTCGGTCGGATCGCCTATCCGTATAACTGGTTTCATTTGTCGGGGATGAGAGAAGGGCAATCTAAGGATGTTGCCACAGGGGATAGGTCTAGTCTGCTGGCCAATGGTCTGGGCTACAGTCTGTTGCCTGTCTGGGGGTGAGGAGGGCGATGAAGCTGTGTGGATGTGACGCATTTGTGCCGCGCACTGTGCCGCAGCCGTGTCAAATGGGGGATATTTCTTGCCGGAAACTGCATTGCGAATGCGAATAACGGCATTAAAAACAAATACTTATGTTTTGGTCGTGTGATTCGTAATGCGAAGGTCGGGGGTTCGACTCCTCTTACCGGCACCATAAAGATCAAGGGCTTAGTCGCAAGACTAAGCCCTTTCTTTATTGCCCGCTTTTTTGCCCAAATATAAACAGGGCCCATTTTGAATCGCCGGATATTGGATCTGGAATTCAAAACGGGCCCGTTGTTTTATTGGCGGGAATGATTTGCCTAAACCGGACGCCAGGCCGGCAGCAGTCGCTCCAGGTGAGCCGCCGCGGCCAGCAACTGGTGCTCGTCCCAATGGCGTCCCACCAGTTGCAGCCCGATCGGCATGCCGCTGTCCGGGCAGCGGCCGGCCGGAATCACCGCCGCCGGCGAACCGCTGAGGCTGAACGGGAAGACGTAGCGGTAGGCGCCCGGCTCGCGCAGCGATTCGCCGTGGCGGAAGGCGATGTCCGGATAGACCGGGCAGATCAGCACGTCGATGTCGCGGAACATCATGGCCAGCCGGTGGCGAACCGTGTCCCGCATCACCAGCGACGCGCGCAGCTCGTCCACGCTCATTTCCAGTTCGCCGCTCCACTCCAGCAGTTGGGCGATGGGCGCGGAGAACGCGGTTTTTCCCATCCGGCTGAAGAGTTGCTTCCAGCCGCGGCCGCCGTCGCCGCCCAGCACCAGCACTTTCCATAAAGCATCAAAAGCCTCGTCAACCATCGGCGGGACGACTTCAGCCACTGACGCTGCGGCGCCGTCCAGCAGCGCCGCAGCATGCTGCAGCAGCGCGGACGTGGCCGCGGAGGGCCGGGCCGGGCCGGCGCTTTCCTGCCAGACGCCGATGCGCAGCGCGGACAGCGGCTGCTCGCGGTAGTCGCGGAACGGCGCCGGCACGGTGTCCGGGTCCTTGCCGTCCGGGCCGCTGATCAGCTGGCCCAGCAGCGCGATGTCGTCGACGCCGCGCCCCATCACCGCGAACGAGGAGCTGAGGTGGAACAGGCCGGAGCGGTCGTGCGGGAACTGGCCGGTCAGCGGCGCGCGCCATTGCGTCAGCTTCAGCCCGCACACGCCGTTGAAGTGGGCGGGCACGCGCACGCTGCCGCAGGCGTCGGACGCCAGCCCGCCCGGGCTCATGCCGGCGGCGATGGCCGAGGCCTCGCCGCCGCTGCTTCCGCCGGCGGAGCGCTCTGGATCGTGCGGATTGAGCGTGCGGCCGTACAGCAGGTTGTCGGTATCGAAGGCCATGCACATTTCCGGCACATTGCTGAGGCCGAGGGCGATGGCGCCGGCGTCGAATAATCGCTGGACCACGGTGGCGTTGGCTTCGCTGGCCGCGCCGTGGAGCTCGCGCACGCCGCGGCTGGGGTGGAAGCCGCGGACGTGGCAGGCATCCTTCAAGCTGAGCGGCACGCCGTGCAACGGTCCCTGGGGGCGGCCGCGCCGCAGCGCGGCGTCGGCGGCGTCAGCCTCGGCCAGCACGCGTTGCGGGGGCGCCTGCTCGATGATTGCGTTCAGCTGGGGATTGCGCTCGGCGATGCGCGCCAGGTAGTGCTCGGCCAGGTCGCGGCTGGCCAAGCGGCCGCGCTGCTGCAGGTCGGCCATCTCCCTCAGGCTCAGGGTGTCGATGTCTGTCATGGCATCCTCACATCTTGCGCAACAGCGCGTTGGGCAGGCGGTACATGGAGCGGGTGACGCGGCGCATCACCGAGATCTTCCACGCCGGCAGGGCGGCCACGGCTTCCAGCGCCTCGCGGGTGCGTTTCAGCGCCTCGTCTATGGTCTCGGCGCTGACGGTCAGCGGCGGGTAGTAACGCAGCACTGGGCGCTCGGCGCGTTCGTTCATCGAGTGGCCGGTGTGCACGTTGCGCTTGCCTAGCTCCATCGACAGCAGCGATTCGTACACCGCGCCCTTCAGCCGCAGGCCGGTCATCAGGCCGATGCCGGGCACGTCTTCGATGATGTCGGGGAAGCGGCGGGCCAGTTGCATCAGGCCCTGGCGCAGTTGCTGGCCACGCTCCACCGACGCCTGCAACAGGTTTTCCTCCTCGATCACGTCCAGCGCGGCCAGCGCGGCGGCGCAGGCGAAGGGATGGCCGCCGCAACTGTCGTGGTCGTCCGGCGGGGCGGGCAGCCGCTCCAGCGTTTGCTTGCGGTACATCGCGCAGGCGATGGAGGCGTAACCGCCGGTCAGTCCCTTGGACAGGATCAGGATGTCGGGCTCGATGTTGGCGTATTCCACCGCGAACATCTTGCCGCAACGGCCGAAGGCGGTTTGAATCTCGTCGGCCACCAGCAGGGTGCCGGTGCGGTCGCACAGCGCGCGGATGTCTTCCATATAGCCCAGTGGCGGCATGCGCAGGTGGGCGCCGCCCAGTATCGGCTCCAGGTAGACGGCGCAGGCGCCGTCGCCGACGGCCTCGCGCATCGCGGCCATGTCGCCGTAGGGCACGATGACCACGTCGGCCGACAGCTTGCCGAAGCTGGCCTCGTGCTGGCGCTGGCCGAGTATGCTCATCGCCGCCAGCGTCTTGCCGTGGTAGGCGCCGGCGGTGATGACGATGCGCCGGCGCGGCGCGTTGGCGGCCAGCGCGTAGCGCAGCGAGTGCTCCACCGCCTCGGCGCCGGACAGCATGTAGCGGACGTCGGCCCAGTCGCCGGGCGCCAGCGCTTTCAGGCGTTCGGTCAGCTCCTGCTGGACCGGGTGGGCCGCGCCGCGCGGCGTCCAGGCCAGCTGAGCCAGCTGGGCGTCGACGCGGCGCTGCACGGCGGGGTGGCGGTGGCCGACGATGAAGACGCCGTAGCTGCAGGCGAAGTCCAGGTAGCGGCGGCCGGTATGGTCGCGCACCTCGCAGCCGGAGGCTTCCGCCTCCACCTGGCTGCCGGCGATCCGGTACAGCTTGGCGGCGGACGCGCCCCAGTGTTTTTCGCAGTCATCCAGCAATTGCCGGCGGTCAATGGCGGCGGTGGTCATCGAATGTCCTCCTGATGATGTCGAGAGCGGCATCCAGCGCCTGGGGGCGGGTGGCGGCCGAGGGGTGCAGGGTGAGTGTGCGGCCGCGCGGCGGGCGGGTCAGCACGCCGGCGGCCAGCAGCCGGTCGGGCAGTCCGGCGGCGTCCAGTCCGTCCGGCAGGCGCAGGTTGGCGATGCCGCCGACCACGCCGGACACGTACTCCGGCAGCGCGCCGGCGATCTGTTTGCCCAGCGCCTGGAAGCGTTCAGGGGCCTTGTGCCGCGCGGCGTGCTCCAGCGCCGCCAGCGCGGCGGTGCAGGACAGCGGATTGCCGCCGGTGGTGCTGCCATGCTTGGCGGGGGAGCTGCAGCCGTACACCTGGTAGGCGCGCTCCGCCGAGGTGAAGTAGCAGCCTATCGGCACTGCGCCGCCGCCCAATGCGCCGCCCAGCACCAAAATGTCGGGCACCACGCCGGAAAGTTCGTGGCCGAACATCGTTCCGGCGGCGCCCAGGCAGGTTTCGCTGGCCTGGCAGACCAGGGGCACGCCGGCCGAGCGGGCCAGCGCCGCGACGGCGAGCAGGCGTTCCGGCGGCAGGGCGGCCAGCGAACCGTCGTTCTGGCGGACCAGCGGCGAGTAGCACAGCGCATAGCACTGGGACAGCTCGGCGATGGACGGCAGCGCGCCGTCGCGCTCCACTGTCAGCGTCTCCAGCCCCAGGAAGCGGCGCAGCTGGCCGTAGCCTTCCGGCTCCTCCAGGCAGCGGCCGTAACTGAGGGAGCCGAATTCGCTGCCGCGGATGTGGGCCAGCCGCCGCAGTTGCGGCCGCAGGCCCTTGCACAGCTTCAGCGCGCCTTCGAAGGCTTCGTCGCCGGAACTGCAGACATAGGCGTTGGACAGCGCGGGCGGCAGCATGCCGGCCAATTCGCGGCACAGTGTGAGCAGCGGTTCGGACATCATTACCCGGTTGGACAGCCCCATCACCGAGGCTTGTTCGCGGACTTTGCCGATGATGTCCGGCAGGCCGAAGCCCAGGCCGCCGCTGGCTAGGTCGACGATGCGGCGGCCGCTGGCGTCGATCAGGGTATCGCCCTGCGCGCTGATGATCTGTCCGGCGAAGGCCGGCAAGGGATCGCGTGCGGTCATGGCTGTCTCCTTACAAGTAGCTGAGCGCGTTGAAGATCTTGCGCCGGGTGTCGATGATTGCGCGCCGGCCGTGCATCACGCGGCGGTTGTCTATCATCACGAAGTCGTTGTCGTCCCAGTTGATCGGGATGGTGGCGGCGTCGGTGATGCGGACGACTTCTTCCATCATCGCCGCCGGAATCGGCTCGCCGCTGGCGGCGACGGTGATGCGCGGCTTCTCGTAGTTGTACGAGGGCCCGAGGATGCTGTTGGCGAAGGCCGGCTGGCGGCTGATGGCGGAGACCAGGACCGCGGACACGGTGAAGTCGTAGCCGATGGATTCGTCGGCCGGGTTGTAGGTGATCTGGGTGTTGGGGTCGTCGCCGATGACGCGCTGCAGATGCTCGAAGCTCACTTGATCGAGATTGTCCAGGCCAGGCGTGTAGTGGGCGACCAGCCGTTTCCACTTGTCTGCCTGCACATTGCGCGAGTAGCGGATTTCGTTCCTCAGGAAGAAGTCGCGGGTGCGCTCGGACAGGCGCTCCAGTACGGCTGCGCCGTCGCAGGCGGTGGTTTGCGAGCCCATGCGCGGGGCTTCCTTGCAATAGAACCAGGTCAGGTCCGGCCAGAATGGCGAGTTGCCGTTCTCGCAATGCAGGCCCACGGCATCCGTGCCGGCATCCACCAGTTGGGCGGCGCCGCCCTCCATGGTCCGCGCCGGATCCAGGCTGAGCCGCGAGCTGTGACGTTTGACGAAATCGCAGAATTCATCGACGGTTTCCGCGCCTTGGCGGAACAGCAGCACTCCGGTTTCCGCAAGCTCGGTCAGCAGTTCCTCGGTGTTGAGCTGGCGCATGTCGGTGGCCGACAGATATTTGACGACGGTTTCAGATTGCGACAAGACGGCCGTGTTCATTGGAATTCTCCTCATGGGTGGAATGGGCGCCGCGACGGGCGGCGTAAGCTTGGGCGATATCGCCGCGCTGGGGGCGGCCGGTGACGGTGTACAGGCGGTTGAGCAATTCATTGCCGCGCGGCAGAAGCCAGAGCCGGGCAGGGCGCTCGATGTCGGACAGGTTGTCAGCCATCCAGCGTAGCCATGGCGCGGGGTCGGGCGTTTCGGCGGTGTGCAGCAGCGCGACCAGGCCATCTTCGTCGTCAAGGAAGACTGCTGCGTCGTGGATGCCGCTCAACTGGCGGAGCTCCAGCTCCACTTGCTCTGGGCTGACGTTGCGGCCGTTGGGCAGGCAGATCACGTTCTTTTTGCGGCCGCTGATGAACAGATAGCCATCGGCGTCCAGTTCGCCCAGATCGCCGGTATCCAGCCAGCCGTCGGCGGTTTGGGCGCAGGCGCTCGGGTCCTCGCCGGAATAGTGGCTGAACAGGGAGGCGCTGCGGATCTGGATGCCGCCGTCTGCGGCGATGCGCACGCGGACATGGGGCAGCGGGCGGCCGACGCTGCCGTGCCGGTTGGCGGCGGGCGTGTTGACGCTGACGACCGAGGCGTTTTCGCTGAGGCCATAGCCCTGGAATACGGGCACCCCGCGCTCGGCCAGCCGGCTCAGCGTTTCTGCGCTGACCGCCGCTCCGCCGCAGGTGATGTGCGGGGCGGCGTCGGAAGCCAGGTAGTCCGCCAGTTCGGCGTCGTTTTGCTCCAAGCGGGCCAGCAGCCGGCTCGCCACCACCGGAGGAACCGTGCAGGCGCCGGGCCGGACCCGCGCCAGCCAATCGAGCATCCGGTCGGCGCTGCCGCCGGGCTCGCCCAGCAGCGGCACGCTTTCCGGCAGGAAGTGGACCGCTCCGCCTGACAGCAGCGGCAGGTAGACCGCGGTGATTTGCTCCAGCAGCAGGCTCAGCGGCACCAAGGACAGGTAGCTGCGGTGGCAATGGGCTGGCAGCGCTTCGCGTAGGCTGGCCAGCGTGGCGGCGATGGCGTTTTCGCTCAGGCAGACGCCCTTGGGGCGGCTGGTGGTGCCTGAGGTGTGAATGGTTTTGCAGATCCAGCCGCCATCGGGAGCGGATGGCGGCGCATCCGGCGCCGCGTCTGACGGGGGCGCCAATTGGTCCACCCGCAGTTTGCGCCCGGCGGCGGGTTGGATGCCCCAGCGCCGCTCCAGTATGGCTTCGCCGGCTTCGTCCAGCAGGAAGAAGTCGCACTTGGCCGCCAGGTGTTCGGCCTGGGCCCGGGTGAAGGCTTGCGGCAAAGGCAGGCTGGTCAGGTTGGCGAACAGGCAGGCGAGGTCGGCGATCACCCAATCGCCGCTGTTGCGTATCACGATGCCCACCACCGGGCGCTGCGCGATGCTTTGGGGCGGCAGTGCGGCGCGTAGGCTGTCAGCCAGTCCATGGGCGGCCGCGGCCAACTCGCCGCGGCTGAGGCGGCGGCGGAAGCCGCCGTCCGCATCATGGTCCACGCAGGCGGTTTGTTCCGGCTGGCTGAGGAGTTGCTGGTGCAATTGATGGCTCAGGCTCACGACACGGTCTCCAGCTGGCTGGCGTGGTTGCTGCGGACGAAGTCCATGGATGTGGTCAGGCGGTGGAACAGGGCGCGGTGATTGGCGACATGGATCAGTCCGGTGACGGGATGGCTGTCGTAGTAGCTGCCCCACGCTCTGGCGCCGCCGGCGACTTTGGCCGGGTCGGCGGCGCAGATCGGTTCGAATT
Organism: Chromobacterium phragmitis; assembly: GCF_003325475.1. Lineage (NCBI taxonomy): Bacteria > Pseudomonadati > Pseudomonadota > Betaproteobacteria > Neisseriales > Chromobacteriaceae > Chromobacterium > Chromobacterium phragmitis. Next base: position 556,089 of record NZ_CP029495.1, on the reverse strand, counting down.
CGATGTCGCAGGCTTTCAGCAAGCTGGCCACTTTGGGGGTGACAGTGCACAGCAGCGCCTTGGCTCCCATGCACCAGGCCAGCAGCGGCACCAGTTTTATGATGCTGAGCGAGGCATTCTTATCGTTGGAAATCAGATTTCCGATCTCGGCGATATCGCTGCGATAGTATTCGCGCTGCCACATCTCTCTGACCAATAATTCAATTGGTTTTTCCAGGTACTGTTCTGAGAATAATGATATGTGCTCGGCGAATGTAATGCCCGCGCAAGCCAGCGTATTCTGATTGTCGTCCATTGCTACGACGAAATTTTCAGGATTGGGCTCAACTTGAGCTTCGTACGCATTTTGATACTTTTCTTGCACGGCGGTTGCGGCAAGATTCCATAAAGCAGTTCCATGCTTTGCGACTCGGATCTTCATCACATCTCCCGTTGGTTTTCCAAGTGTGGACGGGCTTATGATGGATTGTTTGTGACATTGTCATTCAGTATTAATTAGATTTGCACATTTAAATTCTCGAATCTTTTAAATAGTTGAGTAATAAGTTAGATATTCTTTTACATGTATTTCTTATGTAAAAAATCAAAGATTAAAATCGCTAGGCAGCTCAGGTATTAAATAAGGATTATCCGCGGGGAGCATGCTCTCCTCGCGTGAGGCATAGCGTTTTCGTGGCGGGTGGTTCTGGCCGCGGACGAACTCATCGAAGCATCCAAGGCAAGGCGAGCCGGCGCTGGCGGTGCGAACAATCGACGCAACGCAGAATCGGGGGGGGGATTCTTGGCCAAGCATCGTTGACAGATGCCAAGCATGCGCCACGCAGTGTAGGCGGAGGGCTGGGTGGTGGATTGCAAAAAAACCGATAGCGGATTCGAAACTTTGAATTGCACTCAATTGGTTTGATCTATTAAATGACCGAGTCATTTCAAAATGCATGGAGTGGGAACATGACCCGAACCTCACAAACATCCAGCCGCGCGCCGCTGATCCTGGCGCTGGTGCTGGTGGGACTCAATCTTCGGCCATCGATGGCCGCCATCGGCCCGTTGCTGACGTCCATCCGGGGCAGCATTCCGTTGAGCTACACGCTGGTTTCGCTGCTGACCATGCTGCCGGTGCTTGCGATGGGCTTCGCGATGTTCCGCGGCGCGCGACTGGCGGCGCGTTGGGGCGAGCACCGCGCCATCGCGGTTTCTCTGCTGGTGATCGGCCTGGCCAGCCTGGCTCGGCTGTGCGCATCCTCGGCTTTGGATCTGATCCTGAGCGCGGTGGTGGCTGGAGCGGGCATCGCGGTGATCCAGTCGGTGATGCCGGGCATCATCAAGAGCCGTTTCCCGGATGCGGTGGCGTTGCTGATGGGGGTGTACGTGACCGCGATCATGGGCGGCGCGGCGCTGTCGGCCTCGGTTTCCCCCTTCATCGGCGCTTGGCTGGGCGGCTGGCAGCATGCGCTGGCGGCATGGGCGGCGCTGGCGGCGGTAGCGTTGGCCGCCTGGTACGCGATACGCGGCGACATCGTCTCTTTCTCCGCCGGTGAGCAGGCCGCGCGGGCGCCGAGCGAGTCGTTTTCCAGCCGGCCGCGCGCGTGGCTGCTGGGCATTTTCTTCGGACTTGGCACCGCTTCCTATACTTGCGTGCTGGCCTGGTTGCCGCCTTTTTATGTGGAGCAAGGCTGGCAGGACACTCACGCCGGCTTGCTGCTGGCTTACTTGACCAGCATGGAGGTGGTGTCCGGGTTGGTGACCCCGGCGCTGGCCAGCCGCAGCCTGGATCGGCGGCCGGTATTGCTGCTGGTGCTGGCTTCGGTGATTCTGGGCTTCACAGGGTTGATCCTGGCGCCGATTGCCTATCCCATCGTCTGGGCCGGCTTGCTGGGCTTCGGCATCGGCGGATTGTTCCCGATGAGCCTGATCGTGGCGATGGACCATATGGATGCGCCGCGCCGCGCCGGCCAGTTGACTGCCTTCGTGCAGGGGGTGGGCTATCTGATCGCCGCGATGTCGCCGTTGATCGCCGGCTACATCAAGGACATTTCCTCCAGCTTCACTCAGGCTTGGCTGCTGCTGGCGCTGGTGTCCGCCGGCATGCTGGGGATGGTGGTCCGCTTCCGCCCCGCCGAGTATCCGAGGCACTTCGCCGTTCAAGCCGGACGCGCTTGAGCGCCGTTAGATGCTGGCGCAGGCGCGGATCAGTTGCTGGCGCAGCCAGACATTGGCTTGGTTGTTGGCCAGTGCCGCGCTCCACACCATGTCCAGGGTGAAGTCCGGCAGGCCCTCCGGGCCGGGCCGGGCGCCGATATTGGGCTGTTGCCGCCTTACCCGCTCATGGATGCGTTTGGGCAGCATCAGCAGCAAGTCGCTGCCGGCCAGCAGCTCTATCGCGGAGTAATAGCTGTTGGCCTTGGCTGCGATAGTGCGGCGCTTGCCTTGCGAACGCAGCCAGCCGTCCACCATATTGCTGTCCGAGACCCAGGGCGTGGGGAAGACGTGCCGGCGGCGCATCATCTCTTCCAGGCCCAGCGCCTGGGGCTGATCATCGCCGTCGTACGCCGCCAGCAGGTGATCGCGAAACAGCGTTTGGGTAGCGAGGCCGGGGTAGGTGCGATAGAAACCCGGGCCAAAAAAGATGGCTAAGTCTATCTGTCCGCTGACGATGTCGTCGTAGGGTAGGTCCTTCTCCGGCTTCTTGATGTTGATCGATACTTTGTAGCCGGCCTCCAGAATGCTTTTCATCAGTTCCGGCATCACCAGGATTTCGAAATATTCGGGAGCGTAAATGGTGAAGGATGAGGATTCGCCGTTGGGGTTGAAGTCGGCATCCTCCTGCGCGCATTCCGCCATTTGGTTCAGAATGCTTTGAATGCGAGGCGTCAAGGCCTCCGCGCGCTGGGTCGGACTCATGCCGAGCCGTGAGTTGATGAAAAGTTCGTCGTCGAAGCAGTCGCGCAAGCGCTTCAGGCAGTAGCTGATGGTGGATTGGCTGACGCTCAGTTGTTCCGCCACCTCGGTGACGCTTCTGTGTTTGTAGATCAGCTGGAAAATCACCAAATCCTGGAAATCCAGTTTACGGACGCGGTTGTTGAGCAGCATGGCGTGTCGACTCCGAAGGCGCGTTCCCGCTCATCAAATGAACAGGAATCATTTATATTTTGCGATGGCCGGATGCCGGCCGTCGCGTATTGGCGCTGAATGCGATTGCGACTGGACGAGCCTGACGGTGATTTGCCGCAGCAGGCTTCGGGCGCCAGCCATGGAGATGAGCGGGCATTCAATGCGCAATCAATTGTATGATATAGTCATTAATATTGTCCTGATTATTATGACATAAAGCATAATGAAAACGCTTCGCTTCGGCATGAGGGTGACGAACGGTCGCTTGCCGGGGATGGCTGGGCTTTGGCTGGAGCGGCTTGGCGATGGCCATGGCTGCGGGGCGGGCGAAAATTTTTCGAAAATGCTTGTCAGATTGGTTTGGCGCAGGTATAGTTCTTCTCTCTCGAAACGCAGCGCGCTTCGGGAAGTGTTGGCAGTTAGCTCAGTTGGTAGAGCATCGGATTTTGATTCCGAGGGTCACAGGTTCGAGCCCTGTACTGCCTGCCAGATTCTGCAAAAAGCCCCAGGCGCATGCCTGGGGCTTTTTGCGCTGCGCGTTCGCGGCGGGCGGGAAAACGCCCGCTGCCGCGGGCGTTTCTTACTGGCTTCCGGCGGCCAGCAGGGGGGCGTAACCCAGTTCCTTGAGTTTTTTCATCGCCTCCTCCGCTTCGGCGCGGTTTTTGAATGGGCCGAGTTGGACGCGGGTGACTGTGTGGGCGGAAATTCCGTGTTTTTGCAGCTCGCGCACTAATTTTTGCGCGTTGTTGATGCTGGAGAAGAGTCCCAGCTGGACCTGGTAGCCGACTGAGCTGCCGGCGGGCTCGGCCTTGGCGGGCGCCGCGGCTTTGGCCGCGGGTTCCTGCGCGGCCTGCGCCGCGTTTTGCGGCGGGGGTGGCGTCGGGATGCTTTCGGAGTGGGCGGCGGCGTGCTGCGTGGGCGCCTTGGCTGGCGGCGGCGTCTCGCGCGCGGCGGCGGGGGCGTTTTTCGGGCCTGCTGCGGGGTGGGGGGTGGCCTGCGAGGGCGCGTGTCGCGGCGCTTGCTGATTGGCGATGGCTGGTGTTTTGCTCAGGTCGGGGGTGGCGGGCGCGCTTTCCGCCGGCGCGGCCGGCGCGCTGTTGGCGGTTTCCGTTATCGGCGCGCTGCTTTGTTCGGTCGGCGCGCTGGCGGGTTTGGGCTGGATGATGGCCCCGGTTTCCGGCGAGGAGGCCGGCTTGATGATCTTGCCGGAGCTCGGGCTTTGCGCGTCGCTGTTCATTTCCACTTTTTGCTTGGTCAGCGCGTCCATCAGCGGGATGGCCGCCAGTGCCACAGCGACCAGGCCGCCGGCGATCCATAGCCGTTTTTTCAGCTTGCCGTTGAGGTTGGATTCGTCTTCGCCGTCATACGGCGTCTGCTGTTGGTTTTGTTCGCGCATGGTGCCTGAATGGAATGTGCAGCACGTGATTGAAAACGCTGCTAAAATAACGGGTTCGTCAGAATTGGGTAACCCGACTGGCGTCATAATACTTAAGTTTAGCCAGTTGTCTTGTCGTTAGGGAGAATTTATATGGCAATCGAACGTACCTTGTCCATCGTTAAGCCGGATGCCGTCGCTAAAAACGTGATCGGCAAAATCTACGACCGCTTTGAATCCGCCGGTCTGAAGATTGTGGCCGCCAAGATGAAGCAACTGTCCCGCGCCGAAGCCGAAGGCTTCTACGCCGTGCACAAAGAGCGTCCGTTCTTCAAGGATCTGGTCGACTTCATGGTTTCCGGCCCGGTGATGATCCAGGCGCTGGAGGGCGAGAACGCCGTGCTGAAGAACCGCGAGTTGATGGGCGCCACCGATCCGAAGAAGGCTGAAGCCGGCACCATCCGCGCCGATTTCGCCGAGTCGATCGACGCCAACGCCGTTCACGGCTCCGACAGCGTGGAAAACGCTGCCATCGAAGTGGCTTACTTCTTCGCCGCTTCCGAAATCAGCTCCCGCTGATTCAAAAGTAGTTGAATGACCGGAGGTCGCCGCTGCCGGCGGCCTCTTTTGCCTGCTGAGGATTGCATGAAAACCAACCTGCTCGACTTCAATCTGGACCAGCTTACCCGGCATTTCGCCGAGATGGGCGAGAAGCCGTTCCGCGCCAAGCAAGTGATGCGCTGGATGCACCAGATGGCCGAAGACGATTTCGACGCGATGACCGACCTCGCCAAGAGCCTGCGCGCCAAGCTGCACGAGCGCGCCGAGGTGGGCGTGCCGTCGCTGATGACAGGGCAGGAGTCCAGTGATGGCACCCGCAAGTGGCTGCTCGATGTCGGCACCGGCAACGGTGTGGAAACCGTGTTCATTCCGGAAGACGATCGCGGCACCTTGTGCGTGTCATCCCAGGTGGGTTGCGCGCTGGAGTGCACGTTCTGCTCCACCGGCCGCCAGGGATTCAACCGCAACTTGTCCACCGCCGAGATCATCGGCCAGCTGTGGTGGGCGAACAAGGCGATGGGCGTGACGCCCAAGAACGAGCGCGTGGTGTCCAACGTGGTGATGATGGGCATGGGCGAGCCGCTGGCCAACTTCGACAACGTGGTCAGCGCGATGCAGATCATGCTGGACGACCATGGCTACGGCCTGTCGCGCCGCCGGGTGACGCTGTCCACCTCCGGCCTGGTGCCGCAGATGGACCGGCTGCGCGAGGAATGCCCGGTGGCGCTGGCCGTGTCCCTGCACGCGCCCAACGACGCGATCCGCGACGTGATCGTGCCGATCAACAAGAAATATCCGCTGTCCGAGCTGATGGCCGCCTGTAGCCGCTATCTGGAAAAGGCGCCGCGCGATTTCATCACCTTTGAATATGTGATGCTTGACGGGGTCAACGATAGGCCGGAACATGCTCGCCAGCTGCTGGAGCTGGTGCGGGACGTGCCTTGCAAGTTCAATCTGATCCCGTTCAACCCGTTCCCGAACTCGGGTTATGATCGCTCCAGCAACAACGCGATTCGCATTTTCCGTGAAATTCTGCAAGAACAAGGATACGTGGTGACCGTGCGCAAGACCCGCGGCGACGATATCGACGCGGCCTGCGGCCAGCTGGCCGGCCAGGTGCAGGACAAGACGCGGCGCCAGGCCAAGTGGACGCAGATCATAGAGGACAGGAAATCATGACGCCATGGCGGGGGAGATGGGCTGGATGGCTGTTGGCATTTGGCATGATCGCCCCCGCCGCGGCGGATGGAAATCCGAATGAGCTGGCGAGGATACGCAGCCAGCTGTCGGTCGAGTACGCGAGAATAGGCAACCTCAAGGCGGCGCTGGACAATGCCGACCAGGCGGTGCGGGCCGATCCGGCCTTCGTGACCGCCTATTTGGGCCGCGCCTACGTGCTGGGCCTGCTGCAGATGGACGCGAGGGCGGAGCAAGATTACCTGCAGGCTCTGAAGCTGGAGCCATCCAATCCGCAGGCCAACAACAATTACGGACTGTTCCTGTGCGAGCATGGACGGGAGCAGGACTCGCTGGCGCTGTTCCAGAAGGCGCTGGCCAATCCGTTGTATGATTCGCCGCAATCGGCCTATTTGAACCTGGGCCGCTGCAGCGCCAAGCTGGGGCGGACCGATCAGGCCAATGATTATTTGCTGAGCGCGCTGCGGATCGCGCCCAATTACGGGCCGGCGCTGAGCGTGCTGGCCGACATGCATCTGGGCCTGGGCAACGCCAAGCTGGCGGCGTTCTATTTCGAACGTTTGCGCGGAGGCGGCGGGCTGGATGGCATGAGCGCCGCCGACCTGTGGCTGGGCGCCAGGATCGCCCGCAAAACCGGGGACGGCGCGCAGGAAAAAGCCTGCGCGAATGAACTAAAGACCCGGTTTCCGGACTCTAGGGAAACACAACTGCTGTTGAGTGGAAGCTGAGGATGGAAGAAAAGAACGAATATCATGACGCGCCGAAGCCCAGCGGCATCGGCGCCGCCCTGAAGGCCGCCCGCGAAGCGGCCGGCCTCGGCCTGGGAGAGGTGGCGGACAGATTGAAGCTGTCGCTCAGGCAACTGGATGCGATTGAGCGCGACGATTTCGACTCGTTGCCCGGCGCCACCTTCGTCCGCGGTTTCGTCCGCAATTACGCCCGCTTTCTGGAAGTGGATCCCGAACCGCTGATGAAGGCGCTGGAACAGCACTTCCCGTCCGCGGTCAACGATGTGGCCAATCTGGTCAAGGGCACGACGGCGCGCGAGCTGGCGCCGGAGCCCGAGGAAACGGTTGAGGACGCGGCGCAGGGCGGCGCGGGCAAGTGGGTGGCCTTGCTGCTGGTGGCCGCGGCGCTGGCCGGCGGCGGATACTGGTACGCCAATCGGGAGAGCTCGCCGGAAAAACCGTCCGAGCATGCGGCGAATGAATTGGCGCCGATGCTGACCGAGCAGCCGTCTTCGCCCGCGGGCGCGGCTTCCGTGCCCGCAGCGAAGCAAGCGGCCCAGGCCGCCAGCGTACCGGTCGCTGCCAAGCCCGCAGCGTCGGCAGCATTGGCGGTGGTGGCCAAGCTGGCCGCGGCCAAGTCCCAAGCCAGCGCGCCTGCGGCATCCGGCTCGGACAAGGTCAGCATCAACGTCAAGGACGCGGCCTGGGTGTCGGTGCAGGACGCCGACGGCCGCAGGCTGATATACAAGGTGATGCAGCCGGGCGACCCGGCGGAAGTGACCGGCAGCGCGCCGTTCAAAGTGGTGATAGGCAACGCCAGCCAAGTGGAGCTGAGCTACAACGGCAAGCCGGTGGATTTGTCCGACAAGATCAAGGGCACCACCGCCAAGATTCAACTCAAGTGATGCAGGGTAGCGAATGGATAGCGTGAATATCGCGCGCCGTCCCACCCGCCTGGTGCGGGTGGGGCATGTTTTGGTGGGTTCGAGCGCGCCGGTGATGGTGCAGTCGATGACCAACACCGACACCGCCGACGCGGCGGGCACGGCCGAGCAGGTGTACCAGCTGGCGCAGGCCGGCTCCGAAGTGGTGCGCATCACCGTCAACTCGCCGGAAGCGGCGGCTCGGGTGGCGGAAATCCGCCAGCGGCTGGACGATCTGGGTTGCGACGTGCCGCTGGTCGGCGATTTCCACTTCAACGGCGACCGGCTGCTGAAGGAGTTTCCGGATTGCGCGAAGGCGCTGGCCAAATACCGGATCAATCCGGGCAACGTCGGCAAGGGCGTCAAGGGCGACGACAAGTTCGCCTTCATGATCCAGGAGGCGATGGAGCACGACAAGGCCGTGCGCATCGGCGTCAACTGGGGCAGTCTGGACCAGGCACTGCTGGCGCGGATGATGGATGCCAACAGCCGGGCCGCGCATCCCTTGACGCTGCCCAAGCTGATGCAGGAAGCGCTGATCGTATCGGCGCTGGAGTCGGCGGAGAAGGCGGTGGAAATCGGCCTGTCGCCGGACAACATCATTCTGTCGTGCAAGGTCAGCAATGTGCAGGACCTGATCAGCGTCTACCGCGAACTGGGCAGCCGTTGCGACTATCCGCTGCACCTGGGCCTGACCGAGGCCGGCATGGGCAGCAAGGGCATCGTCGCCTCCAGCGCCGCGCTGGCGGTGCTGTTGCAGGAAGGCATAGGCGACACCATCCGCATCTCCCTGACGCCGCAACCGGGCGAGGCGCGCACCAAAGAGGTGGTGGTGGCGCAGGAGCTGCTGCAAACCATGGGCCTGCGCAGCTTCACGCCGCTGGTCACAGCCTGTCCGGGCTGCGGCCGCACCACCAGCACCTTTTTCCAGGAGCTGGCCGACCATATCCAGAGTTATCTGCGCGAGCAGATGCCGGTATGGAGGCTGCAGTATCCGGGAGTCGAGGACATGAAGGTGGCGGTGATGGGCTGCGTGGTCAACGGGCCGGGCGAATCCAAGCTGGCCGACATCGGCATCTCGCTGCCCGGCACCGGCGAAGTGCCGGTGGCTCCAGTGTACGTGGATGGCCGGAAGGATGTGACGCTGAAGGGCGACAACATCCCGGCGGAGTTTACCGCCATCGTCGACGAGTACGTCAAGACCCGCTACGGCGAGGGCGGGGCCAAGCGCCGCGAAAGCGCCAGCCGCACCATTCCGATCCAGCCGGTGAAGGTCTGACGGAAACCTAATTCAGCTGATACAAGAAGATAACGATGGCTCAGAAATACCAAGCGGTCAAAGGCATGAACGATGTGCTGCCGGCCGAATCCTATCAGTGGGAATACTTTGAAGAGGCGCTGCGCAAGCTGCTGGCCGATTACGGCTATCAGAACATCCGCACCCCCATCGTCGAAGGCACGCCGCTGTTCGTGCGCTCCATCGGCGAAGTGACCGACATCGTCGAAAAGGAAATGTACACTTTCGTCGACAGCCTCAACGGCGACAGCCTGACGCTGCGCCCGGAAGGCACCGCCGGCACGCTGCGCGCGGTGGTGGAGCACAACCTGCTGTACAACGCCACGCAGAAGGTGTGGTACATGGGCCCGATGTACCGCCATGAGCGGCCGCAGAAGGGGCGTTACCGCCAGTTCCACCAGGTGGGCGTGGAAGCGCTGGGCTTCGCCGGTCCGGACATCGACGCCGAGATCATCGCGATGACCGCCGACCTGTGGCGCCGCCTGGGCATCAGCCAGTACGTGAAGCTGGAGATCAATTCGCTGGGCAACGCAGAAGAGCGCGCCGCCCACCGCGAGGCGCTGATCGCCTATCTGGAGCGCCACGTCGACATCCTGGATGAAGACGGCAAGCGCCGGATGCACAGCAATCCGTTGCGGGTGCTGGACACCAAGAATCCGGCGCTGCAGGAAATGGCCAACGCCGCGCCCAAGCTGTCCGACTACCTGGGCGAGGAGTCCCGCGCCCACTACGAGGGCTGGAAGACTATGATCGCCGCGCTGGGCATCGAGTACATCGAGAACCCGCGCCTGGTGCGCGGCCTGGACTACTACAACCGCTCGGTGTTCGAATGGGTGACCACCGAGCTGGGCGCCCAGGGCACCATCTGCGCCGGCGGCCGTTACGACGGCCTGATCGAGCAACTGGGCGGCAAGGGTGCGCCGGGCATCGGCTTCGGCATGGGCATGGAGCGCGTGCTGCTGCTGCTGCAGGACAAGGACCTGCTGCCGGCGCAGCGCAGCGTCGACGTGTTTCTGGTCAACCAGGGCGAAGGCGCGGGGCTGTATTCGATGAAACTGGCGCAGAGCCTGCGCGCCGCCGGCTACTCGGTGGTGCAGCATCTGGGCGAGGCCAGCTTCAAGTCGCAAATGAAAAAGGCTGACGCCAGCGGCGCGGAGTTCGCGCTGATCGTCGGCGAAAACGAAATCCAGGCCGGTCAGGCTGTGGTGAAGGCGCTGCGCGCCGACGTCGCCCAGCAGACCGTGGCGGCCGATGCGGTTGTGGCCACCCTTGCCTCTCTGAAAGCTTGATAGAAAGGGGAACGCGATGGCGTTCGACTTGCAGGAACAGGAACAGATCGACTCGATGAAGGCCTTCTGGCAACAGTGGGGCAAGCTGATCGGCGGCGCGGTGCTGGCGGTCAGCCTGGGCTACCTGGGCTACAAGGCTTACGGCATGTACGAGCGCGGGCAGGCGGAAAAAGCCGCCGCAGCGTACGAGGCTGTCGACAACGCGGCGGCCGCCAAGGACATTTCCAAGCTGAAGACCGCCGCCCAGCAGCTGCAGGGCGAGTTCGGCGGTACCATCTACGCTAGCCGCGCGGCGCTGGTGCTGGCCAAAGCCGCTTTCGACAAGAATGATCCCGCGCTGGCGAGCAGCCAGTTGGAATGGGTACTGAAGAACGGCAAGGACGAGGAGTTGCAGGCCATCGCCCGCATCCGTCTCGCCTCGCTGTTGCTGGACCAGAAGAAATACGATGGCGCGATCGGAGAGCTGAACCAGGCGCATCCGGCCGCGTTCGACGCTGAATATCTGGAGCTGAAGGGCGACGTCTTCGTCGCCAAGGGCGACAACGGCGCGGCGCGCGACGCCTACAAGGCCGCCTTGGCCAAGCAGGGGGAGGAAAGCCCGAGCCGCCAGTTGGTGCAAACCAAGCTTGACGCGTTGGGAGGCTGACCGCATGCGCCGCCAACTATTGCTTACCGCCCTGATGTCTTCTCTGTTGCTGGCCGGCTGCGCCAGCTGGTTCGAGGGCTCCACCCAGTTCCAGCCGACGCCGCTCGCCGCCATCAAGCCATTGCAGGCGCTGGACGTCAAATGGACATTGAAGCAGGCCGCGCCGGCCGCCAGCTTTCTGCCAGTCTATGCCAACGGCAATGTGGTGGCCGCCGACGCCGAAGGCCGCATCCGCAGCGTAGACGCGTTGTCTGGACGCGCGCAGGCCGATGTGGCGCTGAAGCGCGGGCTGAGCAGCGGCGTCGCCGTCAGTGGCGATACCGTGCTGGTGGGTAGCCAGGACGCCAAACTGCTGGCAGTCGACCGCGTCAGCGGCAAGATGCTGTGGGAGCAGCCGCTGACCAGCCTGATGCTCGAGCCGCCGCAGATCGCCGGCGACATCGCTGTGGTCCGCACCAATGATGCGCGTCTGACCGGCTTCAGCCTGGCCGACGGCAAGCAGCAATGGTCGGTAGTCAACGTGCTGCCGCAACTGACTGTGCGCAACGATGGTTCGATGCGCGCGGTGGGCCGCGAAGCGGTGATGGTGGGGCAGGCCGGCGGCCGAGTCGACATCGTCAATCCGCTCACCGGCAACACCATCTGGCAAGGCGCGGTGGCGACGCCGCGCGGTGCCACCGAACTGGAGCGCGTCACCGACGTCACCAGCCGCCCGGTTTTCGACGGCGGCCAGGTGTGCGCGGTGGCCTACCAGGGCCGAGTGGCCTGCTTCGACGCTCGCAGCGGCAGCCTGCAGTGGGCGCGGGAAGTATCTTCCAGCCGCGGCGTGGCGGTGGATGCCCGCAATGTCTACGTGACGGCGGAGGACGGCTCGATCTGGGCGTATGATCGCCAGAGCGGCCGCAATGTCTGGAAAAACGACGACCTCAAATACCGCGACGTGTCCGGTCCCGCGATGATCGGGCGCTTCGTGCTGGTGGTGGATGGCGAGGGCTATGCCCATTTGCTGTCCAACGAGAGCGGAGGCATCGTCGGACGCAACAAGATCGGCACCACCGGGCCGGTCAATCAACCGGTGTCGCTTGGCTCCTCCGCCCTGGTACAGGGACGTGACGGCCGCCTGGCGATGCTGAATCTGGGATAAGCTGTTTTAGATGAAACCTACCGTAGCGCTGGTCGGCCGCCCCAATGTGGGCAAGTCGACCCTTTTCAATCGGCTGACACGCAGCCGCGACGCGCTGGTCGCCGACCAGCCGGGCCTGACGCGTGACCGCCACTACGGCCAAGGCCGGGTGGGCGAGAAGCCGTATCTGGTGGTCGATACCGGCGGCTTCGAGCCGGTGGTGGACGAAGGCATTCTGTTCGAAATGGCCAAGCAAACACTGCAGGCCGTCGACGAGGCGGACGCCGTGGTCTTTCTGGTGGATGGCCGCTCCGGCCTGACGCCGCAGGACAAGATCATCGCCAACCGCTTGCGTCAGCTGGACCGCCCGGTGTTCCTGGCGGTCAACAAGGCCGAGGGCATGAAGCACGCCATCGCCGGCGCCGAGTTCCACGAACTGGCGCTGGGCGAGCCGCTGGTGATCTCCGCCGCCCACGGCGACGGCGTGCGCGAGCTGATGGAGCTGGTGCTGGAAGGCTTTCCCGACGAGGTGGAGGAAGAAGACAGCCGCCATCCGAAGTTCGCGGTGATCGGCCGTCCCAATGTCGGCAAGTCCACGCTGGTGAATGCCATTCTCGGTGAAGAGCGGGTCATCGCCTTCGACCAGGCCGGGACTACGCGCGACAGCATCTATATTGATTTTGAGCGCGAAGGCCATACTTATACCATCATCGACACTGCCGGCGTGCGCCGCCGCGCCAAGGTCAACGAGATGCTGGAGAAGTTTTCCGTCATCAAGACCATGAAGGCGATCGAGGACGCCAACGTCGCGGTGCTGGTGCTGGACGCGCAGCTGGACATCTCCGAGCAGGACGCCACCATCGCCGGCTTCGCGCTGGAAGCGGGCCGCGCGCTGGTGGTGGCGGTGAACAAGTGGGACAACCTGGACGGCGAGCAGAAGGAAAACGTGCGCCGTGAGATCGCCCGCAAGCTGAATTTCCTGGATTTCGCAAAGTTTCATTACATCTCGGCCATCGAAGGCCGTGGTGTGGCAGACTTGTTCAAGTCCATCGACGAGGCTTACCGCGCCGCGATGATCAAGCTGGCGACGCCCACGCTCACCCGTGTGCTGCAGGTGGCGTTGGAGCGTCAGCAGCCGCCGCGCTCCGGCCTGATCCGTCCCAAGATGCGCTATGCGCACCAGGGCGGGCAGAATCCGCCCATCATCGTGGTGCACGGCAACGCGCTGGACAGCATTCCGGCCAGTTACACCCGCTATCTCGAGCACACTTTCCGTAAAGTGTTCAAGTTGCAGGGCACGCCGTTGCGAGTGCAGTACAAGTCGTCGGAGAACCCGTTCGACAACGACGAAAAGGACAAGCCGCGGGCCAAGCCCAAGCCGATGTCCAAGATGCGGGGCAGGGAAAAAGAAGTTCGATACGGCAAAAACAGCAAGAAATAGTACGGCGGAATGTTTTCTGCTAAAAATAAGCAGGCCGCCGCGCTGTTCGCTGGACAGTTAATACAACAATCAACGATTCGGAGAAAAACGAATGAGCTCTAAAGGGCAAATGTTACAAGACCCCTTCCTGAACATCCTGCGCAAGGAACACGTGCCGGTTTCCATTTATCTGGTCAACGGCATCAAATTGCAAGGTCAGGTTGAATCTTTCGACCAATACGTCGTTCTGCTGAAGAATACGGTGACCCAGATGGTTTACAAGCACGCCATCTCCACCGTGGTTCCGGCCCGCCCGGTCAATATTCCGCACGAGCATCCGGCGCAGAAGCAAGAGCAGGCGCAGGACGCCTGAGACGCTTTTGCCGCAACCGTTCGGGCCGATTGGCCGCATCGTCAGATGCGGCCATTCGGCCTTTGTCATTTATCGCCGCAAAGATTGCTAAAGCATGTTTGACCGTCCCGACTTGGGCGACCAGGCCATCCTGGTCAGCCTGGATTTTGGTGATGCCGACTACCAGGAAAGTGTCGCGGAGTGCGCCGAGCTGGTGCGAGGCAGCAAGGTGGAAATCCTGGGCATGGTGCAGGGCAAGCGCCAGCGCCCGGACGCCGCGCTGTTCGCCGGCAAGGGCAAAGTGGAGGAGATCGCCTCCATGGCGCGCGCCACCGGCGCCAACGTGGTGATCTTCAACCACGCGCTGTCGCCTGGCCAGGAACGCAACCTGGAGCGCGCGCTGCAGTGCCGCGTGATCGACCGCAACAGCTTGATCCTGGATATCTTCGCTCAGCGCGCGCGCAGCCACGAAGGCAAGCTGCAGGTGGAACTGGCGCAGTTGTCCCATCTGTCCACCCGCCTGGTGCGAGGCTGGACCCATTTGGAGCGGCAGAAGGGCGGTGTTGGCCTGCGCGGCCCAGGCGAAACCCAGCTGGAAACCGACCGCCGCTTGCTGGGCATCCGCGTCAAGGCATTGAAGGATCGGCTGGCTCAGGTGCAGAAGCAGCGCAACACCCAGCGCAAGAGCCGCAACCGCGCCGGCGTCGCCTCGGTGTCCATCGTCGGCTACACCAACGCCGGCAAGTCCACGCTGTTCAACGCGCTGACCAAGGCCAACATCTACGCCGCCGACCAACTGTTCGCCACGCTGGACACCACCAGCCGCAAGCTGTTCCTCAATCACGCGTGCTCGGTGGTGCTGTCCGACACAGTCGGCTTCATCCGCGATCTGCCTCACACGCTGGTGGCGGCCTTCCGCGCCACGCTGGAGGAAACGGTGCAGGCCAACCTGCTGCTGCATGTGGTGGATTGCGCCAACGAGATGCGCGACGCGCAGATCGATGAAGTCAACAAGGTGTTGGCCGAGATTGACGCCGACGGCATCCCGCAACTGATCGTATGGAACAAATGCGACCTGCGCGAGCTGCCGCCGGAGATCGAGCGCGGGGAAAACGGCGAGATCGTCGCGGTGCGCGTGTCAGCCTTGAAAGGCGAGGGACTGGAACTCTTGCGCGAGGCGATTGCCGAACGGGTGCAACCTTTCGCAAACAACCATAAAGAACCATACGAGCATGTCGCAGAATGACCCGAACCGTGGCCGCAACGGCCAGAGTGGGCCACCGGACCTCGATGAAGTGTTCCGTGATCTGAACCGAAAACTCTCCCGCCTGCTGGGCGGCAAGCCTAACAACGGCGGCCAGGGCGGCAACCAGGGCGGTCGCCCCGGCGCGTCGTTCACGCCGCCGTCGTACAAGGGCGGCGCCGCCGTCGTGGTCGGCGTGCTGGCAGCCCTATGGCTGGCCAGCGGCTTGTATATCGTGGACGCCCGCGAAGAGGGCGTGGTGCTGCGCCTGGGCAGTTTCAACCGCGTGACCGAGCCGGGCCTGCAATGGCACGCGCCGTATCCGTTCGAGAGAGCGGAAATCGTCAACCTGACCGAGCTGCGCAGCGTCGAAGTCGGCTATCGCGGCAGCGCGCAGAACCGCGTGCCGGAAGAGTCGCTGATGCTGACCGAGGACCAGAACATCATCGACGTGCAGCTGTCGGTGCAGTACGACATCAAGGACGCCCGCGCTTACCTGTTCAACAACGCCGCGCGCGAGCGCGACGGCAAGGACCTGGTCAAGCAGGCCGCCGAGACCGCGATCCGCGAGGTGGTGGGCCGCAACAAAGTGGACTTCGTGTTGAACGAGGGGCGCGCCCAGATCGCGTCGGACGCCCGCAAGCTGATTCAGGACATCCTGGACCGCTACAAGGCAGGCATCCGCATCGCCAAGGTCAACATCAACGACGTGCAGCCGCCGCAGCCGGTGCTGGCCGCCTTCGACGACGCGGTGAAAGCCGGTCAGGACAAAGACAAGCTGCGCAACGAGGGCATGGCTTACGCCAACGAGGTGGTGCCCAAGGCCAAGGGCATGGCCTCGCGCCTGGTGCAGGAAGCGGAAGGCTACCAGCAGCAGGTGGTGGAGCGCGCCCAGGGCGATGCCGAGCGTTTCAAGCAGGTGTTGCCTGAATACAACAAGGCGCCCAAGGTTACCCGCGACCGGATGTACCTGGACATGATGCAGCAGATCATGAACAACAGCAGCAAGGTGTTGGTGGATCAGAAGGGAGGCAACAGCCTGCTCTACCTGCCGCTGGACAAGCTGACGCAGATGACGGCGCCGGGCGCCGCCGCGCCCGCTCCCGCGGCACCCTCCGCGAGCCAGGCCCCCGCGGCCCCGGCTCAGCCGGCCGCCGCGCCGGCAGCCAAGAACGGACGCGACTCGTCGCGTAGTCGCGATTTCTTTGGAGCGGAGCGATGACTGAAAGACTGATTCCCACCGTGGTGGCGGTTGTCGGCGCGCTGTTCGTCGCCAGTCTGTCGCTGTTTACCGTAGATCAGCGCCAGTACGCGCTGGTATTCCAGTTCGGCGAAGTGGTGAAGGTGATATCCGAGCCGGGCATCCAGTTCAAGATTCCGCTGCTGCAGAATGTCCGTTACTTCGACCGCCGGGTGCAGACCATAGACGCCGAGACACCGGAGCTGTTCAACACCCGCGAGAAGAAAAACGTGCTGGTGGACAGCTTCGTGAAATGGCGTGTGGTAGATGTGGCACAGTTCTACAAGAGCGTCGGCTCCGAGGCCGCCGCGGTGGCTCGTCTCAAGCAAACCATCAATGACGGCCTGCGCGCGGAGTTCGGCCAGAAGACCGTCGCCGACGTCATTTCCGGCCAGCGCGACCAAGTGATGGAGACGGTTCGCAAGCGCGCGGACGCGGATGCGCGTAAAATAGGCGTGGAAATTCTCGACGTGCGCTTAAAAAGAGTCGATTTTCCGGATAAAATAAGCAGTTCCGTCTACGACCGCATGCAATCCGAGCGCCGCACAGTGGCCAGCCAGCTGCGAAGCGAAGGCTCGGCCGACGCAGAGCGGATTCGGGCGGACGCCGACAAGCAGCGCGACGTGATCCTGGCCGAAGCTTACCGCAAGGCTCAAACGCTGAAGGGCGCGGGCGACGCCAAGGCTGCGGCGATCTATTCCGAAGCCTACGGCAAGAATCCGGAGTTCTACGCCTTCTGGCGCAGCATGGACGCGTACAAAGAGTCGTTCAAGAGCAAGAGCGACGTGATGGTGCTGGACCCGAGCAGCGACTTCTTCAAGTACTTGAAGAATCCGCAGGCGGGGCAGGGCAAGAGCAAGTGATCGACAATTTGATATAAAGAAGACTGGCCGGGGCGACCTGGCCAGTTTGCTGATGACAAGGCGGGTCTTTCCCCGCCTTTTATTCTGTTGAAACGAAATGCGCAATTGGCTGTTACCCGAATATATCGCTGACATCCTGCCGGCTACCGCCCGCCAGGTGGAGTCGGCCAAGGCCGCGATGCTGGAAGGCTTTCGCGTGGCAGGTTACGAGCTGGTATTGCCGCCGCTGATCGAGTACATCGACTCGCTGGTCAGCGAGGGCGACGACACGCTGGACCTGAAAACCTTCAAGCTGGACGACCAGCTGTCCGGCCGCCAGCTGGGGCTGCGCGCCGACATCACGCCGCAGGTGGCGCGCATAGACGCCCACTTGCTGGGCGAGCGCACCGGCGTCACCCGCCTGTGCTACGCCGGCAGCGTGGTGCACAGCCGTCCGTCCGGCCTGACCAGTTCGCGCGAGCCGCTGCAGGTGGGCGCCGAGCTGTACGGCTACGCCGGCATCGAGGCCGACCTCGAGATCATCGAACTGATGCTGTCCACGCTGGAGAAAACCGGCGTGAAGAAGCTGCGGCTGGACGTCGGCCATATCGCCATCTACCGCGGCCTCGCGGCCGCGGCAGGCTTATCGCCCGAAGTGAGCCGCGAGCTGTTCAGCCTGCTGCAGAACAAGGACGCCGCCGGCATCGCCGCGCGGGTGGCCGGCGTGGCCGAGCCCTACAGGAGCGCTTTCCTGGCGTTGCCGGAGCTGTACGGTCCGGCGGCCGTGCTGGACAAGGCGCGCACCCGCTTGCCGTCGCTGCCGGAGGTGGAGCTGGGCCTGATGCAGCTGTCGGCCATCGCCCGCGCGATGGAAGGCCGCGTGGAGTTGAGCTTCGATTTGGCCGAGCTGCGCGGCGATTTCTACCACACTGGTCTGATGTTCGCGGCTTACGCGCCGGGCTGGTCCGACGCCATCGCCCGCGGCGGCCGCTACGACAATGTCGGCCGCCGTTTCGGCCGCGCGCGTCCGGCTACCGGCTTCAGCCTGGACTTGCGCGATTTGCTGCGTATTCTGCCGCAGCGGGACTCCAGCCGCGGCATCCGTGTGGCGGCCCGCCATTTGCCCGCTGCCGCCGCCGAAGTGGCTCGCTTGCGCGCCGAAGGCGAGATGGTGGTGGTGGATTACCTGGGCGAATCCGCCGCCGCGTTGAATTGCGACCGAGAGCTGGCTCCCGCTGCCGATGGTTGGCAGCTGGCGCCGTTTAACTGATTTTTTTGTTTGAATCTGACTGACGAAGAGGTTTTTTCCAATGTCCAAGAATGTTGTCGTGATCGGCACCCAGTGGGGTGATGAAGGCAAGGGCAAAATCGTTGACTGGCTGACCGACCACGCGCGCGCCGTGGTGCGCTTCCAGGGTGGCCACAACGCTGGCCACACCCTGTGGGTCAACGGCAAGAAAACCATCGTGCGCCTGGTGCCGTCCGGCATCCTGCGCCCGGACGTAGACTGCTTCATCGGCAACGGCGTGGTGCTGTCGCCCGAGGCGCTGCTGAAGGAAATCGACGAGCTGGAAGCCGCCGGCGTCAACGCCTCGGCCCGTCTGAAGATCGCCGAAGGCTGCCCGCTGATCCTGCCGTATCACATCGCGCTGGACCAGGCGCGCGAAGCCTCGCTGGGCGCCGGCAAGATCGGCACCACCGGCCGCGGCATCGGCCCCTGCTACGAAGACAAGGTGGCTCGCCGCGCGCTGAAGGTGATCGACCTGTTCAATCCGGAACGCTTCGCCGCCAAGCTCAAGGAAAACGTAGACTACTACAACTTCCTGCTGACCAATCTGTTCAAGGCCGAGCCGGTGAGCTTTGACGCGATCCTGGCCGACACCATGAAGATGGCCGAGCGCATCAAGCCGATGGTGGCCGACGTGTCCCGCACCTTGTACGATCTGGACAAGGCCGACGTGCCCATCCTGTTCGAAGGCGCGCAAGGCACGCTTCTGGACATCGACCACGGCACCTATCCCTTCGTCACCTCGTCCAACTGCGTGGCCGGCGCCGCCGCACCGGGCGCGGGCGTACCGCCGCAGATGCTCAACTATGTGCTGGGCATCGTGAAGGGCTACTGCACCCGCGTGGGTTCCGGCCCGTTCCCGACCGAACAGGAAAACGAAATCGGCATGTTCCTGGCCAAGCGCGGCAACGAGTTCGGCTCCGTCACCGGCCGTCCGCGCCGCTGCGGCTGGTTCGACGCCGCCGCGCTGAAGCGCTCCATCCAGATCAACGGCGTGTCCGGCCTGTGCGTGATGAAGCTGGACGTGATGGACGGCCTGGAAGAGATCCAGCTGTGCACCGGCTACATGCTGAACGGCGAAAAGGTCGACATCCTGCCGTTCGGCTCGGATGCCGTGACCAAGTGCGAGCCGGTATACGAAACCTTGCCGGGCTGGACCGACTCCACCGTCGGCGCCAAGCGCTGGGAAGACTTGCCGGCCAACGCCCAGGCTTACCTGAAGCGCATCGAAGAGGTGTGCGGCGCCCCGGTCGACATCGTCTCCACTGGTCCGGACCGCGAAGAAACCATCGTGCTGCGCCACCCGTTCGGCCTTTAAGCCTTCGGTTTCTGCCAGTGAAAAGCCCACCGTTCGCGGTGGGTTTTTTGTTTGCCTGGATGCGCTCGACTCAAGTCTCAGTCCACGGCGCCAGCGCCAGCTCGGCGCGCAGCGGTTTGCCGCTTTGGCCGAACCAGCCGCCGCTCTCCAGCACCTGTCCCTGGCTGCCGAAGGCCGTGACGGTCAGTTTCGCGGTCTCGGGGTCGATGTCCACGCGGCAGAAATTGTCTTCCTGAGTGAAATTCCAGGCGAGATAGTCCATTGTGTGCGGCTTGCTGTCGGCGGAGAAATCAAAGCCGTCTTCCTGTCCTTGAGCTTGCGAATCGTGGACGAAGCCGGACGGGTCGCCGTCGGCGAAGGGGAAAGGCCAATAAAAGGCCGAAGAAGTGATCGAAAAGGCGCGCAGCTTGCTGGCCGCGTCCGAACCGCGGAAGAGCAGTTCGGCGACGTTGCTGCAATGGATGTCGCCGGACAGGAACACCACGTTCTGTACGCGGCTTTCCACGATATGGCGTAGCAGGGAGGCGCGGGTGGCGGGGAAGGCCGGCCAGGAATCGGAGGCTTCGCAACGCCGGGCCCTGTCGGTCGCCGATCCCGGTCGGCCGCTGCGGGCATCCATGGGATTCGGCGCGAACACGCTGGGGCTGACGATGAATTTGGGCGTATCGCCCAGTTTCTGCTGGCACTCTCCCAGCCAGGCCAGCAGCAGGTCGAGCTGGCTGGGTTCCTCGCCGGCCAGGCTGGGGCGGCCCAGCAGGTGGTTGTCGTCCAGGCAGTCCGGCACGTCGTCCATATAGCGTTGAGTGCGGGAATCCATCGCGAAGAAGGGGTAGCGTCCGCAGTTGAACCGGTAGAACAGCCGCTGGCCATAGCCGCCGGGACCGTGCACCCATTGGTAGCTGCGGTAAGCGGAGATGGCCAGGTTGAACACGCGCCGGCTTTCCGCGCGGCGGACGCGGTCCTGGCACCAGTTGTCTTCAATTTCGTGGTCGTCAAGGATCATGTAGGCGGGCAATTGGCGCAGCAGCCGGCGCATGTGGCGGGAGCCGAAGGCGGCGTGGTAACGCTGCTGAAACTCCTCGAAAGTGTCCGCCAGTCCCAGCGGCACGTGGCGGTTGAGCATGTCGGCGTAGATCTGGTCACCCACCATCAGCAGCAGCCTCACCGCATCGCGGCCATCCTGCCCCATGGCTTCGCGCAGCAGCGGCTCGAAGATGGCGTCGGATTGTTTGGTCTTCCACAACAGGCCGGGATAGCGGCAAGAGCCGACGATGAAGCTCAGGCGGCCGACGGAGCCGTCCTCGGCGGGGAAGGTGCGAAAACGGGCTTCGGACTCCTCGGCGGGAAGCGCTTCCAGATCGTCGAACCAGACTTCGGCGGCGGGCAGGCGCTTGGCCAGCTCGCCATGGGACAGGCTGTCGTCCTCCGGCGAGGGGTCGTCCAGCAGCAGCGTGCCGACGCGGACGACATAGCCGGTATCGGGAAGCAGGGGAAGCGGGGCGCTATCCACTGCTTTCAGGCCCAACTCCTCGCCCAGGGTGAAGGTGCCGGTGCGGTCGTACTCCCGTCGCAGCCGAAAATAATAGACGCGGCGGCGGCGCGGACGGCGGCCGTTTTCCCAGGTGATTGCGATCACGCCTATGGTGCGGCATTCGCCGTCGATGTCGGGGCCTTCGTCTCCGGCGGAGCCGCGTATCCAGATGCGCGCGCTGGTCGAGGTGGCATGGCCGACGATGGGGCCGAGCTGGGCGGGCCTGAGCTTGCTCATGAGAACTCCTGGGGCCTGACGCGGACGCGCCGCCCCTTTCCTGTTGCGGGTGCGTGGGTATGGCTGTCGTTATGGTTCGCCCGGATGGCGCATTGTCCGTCCGTGTTTGAAACATATGCCGGGAGAGGACGCGGCGGGAGGATGTTTGATCGGATTAGGTGGATGTACGGAGCTGGCTTCGGGGAAGGTTCAGTCTTGATGCTGGAGGATATTGATCAAATGGCCCAGCGGATCGCGGACGAAGAAGCGGCGCACGCCCCAAGGCTCGCTGACGGGGCCGTATTCGACGGCGATGCCGGAGGCGCGGACGTTGGCGAGCGCCTGTTCCACATCGTCCACCTCCACCGACAGCGCCGGCACCGGGGTGCCGGCGCCGCCTGCGCGGGCGAAGCTGATCTGCGGCTGCATGGCGGCGTCGGAGGCGTAAATGCGGATCCAGCCATGGTCCATCACCATTTCCAGGCCGAGCACGTCACGGTAGAAACCATCGACTGCCGCGGGATCGGCGGCGGCGATATTGGCGACGATGCGCTGCACTTTCATCGAGCTCTCCAGCGGCATGGAATAGACCCTTCAGCATAGCCGCAGCTCCGTCGCCGCGGCTCAGCTTTTGTCGCGGCCCGCCGGCTTGTAGCCGTCGCTCAGCGTTTTCAGGAAGGCCAGCATGTCATCGATGTCGCGCTCGCTGAACATGGGTTTGCCGCCAGCCTTGCCGCCGAACGGCGCCTCCATGTTGACGTTGGCCTGGTAGCGGATGGGGAGATCATCGAACTTGGCCGTTTTGCCATCCTTGCCTTTCGGATACCACTTTTCCGGGCGAGTATCGCGCTCGGCGTAGAAGCGCAGCACTTGGCGCAGGTCGTGGAAGGCGCCGTTATGGAAAAACGTCTTGCGGGTGGCGACGTTGCGTAGGGACGGCGTGCGGAACAGGCCGCAGTAGTCGGCGCGGTTCTTGAAATCGGTGCGCGCCGGGCCGCACAGGCCCAGGTCGAAGTAATGGCCGTCGCGGTTGGCTGTCAGTTCCAGATTGCGCGGCGCGCCGATGGCGATGTGTCCATAGTCGGTGAAGGCGGGGAAGGCGCCGCCTTCGCTGCGCTAGCTGATGTGGCAGGACGCGCAGTTGCCTTTGGCCGGATCGTTGAACGCGTTCAGCCCGCGCATTTCCTTGGCGCTGAGCGTGGCCTGGCCGCGCAGGTAGGCATCGTATTTGCTGTTGTAGGGGGCGAATTCGCGCGGGTTCTGCTGGAACACCTCCAGCGCCAGCGCGGCCTTGGCGAAGGCTTGCTCCGGATGGGCGAAGATGTCTCGGCCGAACAAAGCCCTGAATCGAGGGGCGGCGGCGGAGGCACCGAGCCTCTTTGCCGCCAGGGCCGGCGTGCCGTTGGCCATTTCGTTGGCCGCCAGCAGCGGCAGCGCGGCCTGGGCATGGGCTGAGTCGGCCCGGCCGTCCCAAGTGTAGCCGCCGGTGGGGCCGGCGTCCTCGCTGTCGTTGCCGTCGTTGTCGTGAAAGTGTTCGCTGAATGGCGGCACGCTTTGCAGATAGCGCAGCGAAGGCGCCGCGCGGGTGCCCATTTGCTTGCCATCTTTGCCGCCCATCTGGGCGGAGAGCGCGTTGGGCGGACCATAGGCATGGCCGGGACTGTGGCAACTGGCGCAGGACGCTTGGCCGGAGGCGGACAGCGAACGGTCGAAGAACAGCTGCCTGCCCAGCGCCTCCAGCTGTTTGGCGCTGACTGGACGCAGACCGGGCGCGTAGTTGGCCCCCTGATAGGCGGGCGGCGCGGCGAAGACTGAGCAAGCGGCGAGCAGGGTGAGCAGGAGAAGCGGACGTGTCATGGCGACGGCAGTGATGGCGGTGGCGGGACTTTACTGCGTGGACATGACAGAAAAATGAATCCGGCGTGATGAACTGTGGGCATCAAAAATAAATACAGAATGTAAATGCAATGTAACGTGTCAACGCGATACTGCGCGTTTTCCGTCAAATCGCAAGGAAATCCGTGATGCAAAGATTGGCCTGTGGGCTGGCGCTGACCCTGGTCGGCGCGGCCGTGCTGAGCGCCTGCGGAGGCGGCGGCTCTGCCTCCACCAGCGGGGTGGTGACCGGCAGTTATTTCCGCCACGCCAAAGTCTGTCTGGACCGCAACGGCAATGGCCGCTGCGATGCCGCCGAACTCTCGACCTATACCGACGACAACGGCGCCTTCAGCCTGAGCGGCCAAGGCGACGTAGTGGCGGAAGTGGGCACCGGCGCCGTCCGCTACGACCCGGACACCAAGACTGCCGCGCCAGTGACCGATCAGCTGGTGTTCCGCGCGCCGGCCGCCGCCAATGGCGTGGTTAGTTCGCTGTCCACCGAAGTGGCGGACCTGATGGATGGCGGCATGGATCTCGCCGCCGCGCGTAGCGCGGTGGCCGCGCGCGTGGGCGTGTCGGCGGACAAGCTGCTGGCCGACCACAACAAGGAAAGCGACCCGGATGTCAAAGCCGCGTTGAAGGCGGCGATCAACCAGAACATCGACGCCATCGCCGGCGCGGTGAAGGAGGCGGGCGCGGGCGGCGACGTCAAGGGCAGCCTGCACAAGCGGATGGCGCTGACTGATATCCAGAACGTGGTAGTGATCTACGCCGAAAACCGCGGTTTCGACAATCTGTACGGCCTGTTCCCCGGCGCCGACGGCGTGCCCGGCGTCAATCCGTCTTCCAAGGGCGGCTATGTCGCGCAGAAGGACTTCGACAACGCCACGCTGCCGACGCTGCCGCCGACCTGGGGCGGGCTCACCGCCGCCGGCCAGAGCGTGACGCTGACCCAGGCGCAGAGCATGGGCTTCGCCAACAAGCCGTTCCAGATCGACGATCCCAGCGGTCTGAACGGCACCGGCGTGGTGGTGCCGCAATCGGTGGTGACCCGCGACCTGGTGCACCGCTTCTACAACAACCAGATGCAGATCCATGGCGGCGCCAACGACAAGTTCGCCGCCTATTCCGACGCCGGCGGCCTGTCCATGGGCTATTACGACGGCAGCAAGATGGCGATGTGGAAGCTGGCCCAGCAGTACACGCTGGCGGACAATTTCTTCATGGGCGCCTTCGGCGGTTCCTTCCTCAACCATCAATACCTGATTTGCGCCTGCGCGCCGCAATATCCCAACGCGGACAGCTCGCCGGCCAAGGGCGGCATTTCGGCGGTGGATGTCGACAGCCAGGGCAATTTCCTGCGGCTGACGCCGGCGGCCAACGCGCCGGCCTCGGTGCTGAACGGCAAGGCGGTATACCAGAACGACGGCAACCTGACGCCCAAGGACGCCGCCGGCATGTATTACGCGGTGAATACCATGCAGCCGCCGTTCCAGCCCAGCGGCAACGCGCCGGCCGCCGGCGACGCTTCTGGCCAGTACGCCGATCCGGCCAAGGCGACCACCTTGCCGGCCCAGACCCAGGCCACCATCGCCGACCGGCTGGACGCCAAGAAGGTGAGTTGGGCCTGGTATGCCGGCGCCTGGAGCGCGGTGGCGGCGGACCCGAAGAAGATCTACAACGGCTCGGTGCCCAATTTCCAGCCGCACCATCAGCCCTTCAACTATTTCGCCAGTTTCGATCCGGCCAAGCAGGCGGCTTATCGCGGCCAGCACCTGAAGGACTTCGACCGCGACTTCCTGGCCGATGCCGCGGCCGGCGCGCTGCCGCAAGTGGCGTTCTACAAGCCGCAGGGCAACTTGAACCAGCATGCCGGCTACGCCAGCGTGGCGGACGGCGACGCCCACATCGCGTCGGTGATCGCCCAACTGCAGCAGAGCCCGCAGTGGAAGAACATGCTGGTGGTGGTGACCTATGACGAGAACGGCGGTTTCTACGACCACGCGGCGGTGCCCAAGGGCGACCGCTGGGGGCCGGGCACCCGCATCCCGGCCATCCTGATCTCGCCGTTCGCGAAAAAGGGCTATGTCGACCATACCCAGTACGATACCGCGTCCATCCTGCGTTTCCTGACCCGCCGCTTTGATCTGCAGGCATTGCCGGGGGTGGCGGCGCGCGACGCGGCGCTGGTGAAGAACGGCGGCAAGCCGATGGGCGATTTTGCTTCGGCGCTGACGTTCCGCTGAGTCCCGCGTTCGGCTTGAGACGGGCCGCCCGCGTCGCCGGGCGGCTTTTTGTTAGCATTCATGACAATCGTCATATCGAGGGCGAGCCGGTGGTACACTGGTGAGCTCCCCCGTTTTAGTTTCCTGTCATGCAGTTGAAAATCGATCCCGGCATGCTGACGCCGCTCATCGTCGCCACGGCGCTGTTCATGGAAAACATGGACGCCACCGTGATCTCCACCTCGCTGCCGGTCATCGCGCAGGAACTGGGCGTGGATCCGATCTCGCTGAAGCTGGCGCTGACCTCCTACCTGGTCAGCCTGGCGGTGTTCATCCCCATCAGCGGCTGGATGGCCGACCGCTTCGGCGCCCGCCGCATCTTCCGTTCGGCCATCCTGGTGTTCATGCTGGGCTCGCTGTTGTGCGCGGCCACAAGCAGCCTGCATGGCTTCGTGCTGGCGCGCTTTCTGCAGGGCATAGGCGGGGCGATGATGGTGCCGGTGGGACGGCTGGTGATTCTGCGCACCATAGACAAGACGGATCTGGTGCGGGCGCTCAGCTATCTGACCGTGCCGGCGCTGCTGGGGCCGGTGATCGGCCCGCCGCTGGGCGGCTTCATCAGCACCTATTTCCACTGGCGCTGGATTTTCCTGATCAATATCCCCATCGGCCTGTTGGGCCTGGCCCTGGCCGGCCGCTTCATCGCCAATCTGAAAGAGGACGAGGTGCCCAGGCTGGATTGGTGGGGCTTCGCGCTCACCGGCGCGGGCTTGTCCATGTTGATGCTGGGCCTGGCCACCGAAGGCAAGCACATGCTGTCGGCAGAGGCATCGATCTGGCTCAGCCTGGTCGGCGCGGCGCTGTTGCTGGTCTACCTGCGGCATTACCGCCGGCAGTCGCACCCGTTGCTGGATCTGTCGTTGTTGCGTCTGCCCACTTTCAACGCCGGCGTGGTCGGGGGATTCATGTTCCGCGTCGGCATCGGCACCATCCCCTTTTTGCTGCCCTTGATGCTGCAGCTGGGCTTCGGCTTCTCGCCGTTCGAGTCTGGCCTGCTGACCTGCTCCACCGCGATGGGGGCGATAGGAATGAAGACCGTGGTCGCCAAGGTGCTGCAGCGCTACGGCTTCCGCCGCATTCTGGTGTTGAACAGCATTCTGGCCGGCTGCTCGGTGGCGGTGTACGCGCTGTTCCGGGCGGATACCCCGCATTGGCTGCTGCTGCTGGTGTTCGTGCTGGGAGGCTGCCTGCGTTCGCTGCAGTTCACCAGCCTGAACGCGATCACGTTCGCGGATGTCGACAAGGACAGGCTCAGCCATGCCACCAGCTTGTCCAGCGTGGCTCAGCAACTGGCCGCCGGCTTCGGCGTGACCGTGGGGGCGTTCGCGCTGCAAAGCGTGGCCTGGTGGCAGGGGCATGAGCAGTTGACGGCGATGGACTTCGGCCATGCCTTCCTGATCATGGGCAGCCTGACCATGCTGTCCAGCCTGCTGTTTCTGCGGTTGGAGCGGGACGCGGGGCAGCAGGTGTCGGCCGGGCATTGAGGACAGCCGTTCTGGATTCTCACCCGGAGCGGCTGCTTGCCGGAGGCTAGGCCGGGCGGGATGCCTCATCGGCGAATGCCCAGGTGTCGCGCTCGCCGAATTCCAGCCAGCATGCGCCGGCGGCCCTGGGTTCCTGGCCGTAGGCGCGCAGCCGGCTTTCCCCCTGTTGCAGCAGGTATTCCCAGCGGTCGCCCAGATACATCGCGGCGAGCAGCCTGGCCGGCAGGCGGTTGTGGCCGGGCTCGTCGCGCACGCGCAGCCGCTCCAGCCGGATCACCGCCTGCGCCGCTCCCCCCACCGCCAGCGGCTGGCGGGCCTGGGCGCGCAATTGCCAGCCGTCGCCGTTGAGGAGGACGCTGTCGCCCTCGCTGGCGGCGACCGTCGCGCTCAGGGTGTTGTTGGCGCCCATGAACTGGGCGGCGTACAGGCTGGCGGGTTGAGCATAGAGCTCGGTCGGCGTGCCGGCCTGTTCGATGCGGCCGTGCTTGAGCAGCAGGATGCGGTCGGACATCGCCATCGCCTCGCCCTGGTCATGGGTGACGCACAGCGCGGACAGTTTCAGCTCTATGATCAGTTCGCGCAGCCAGGCGCGGGCTTCCTCGCGCAGCTTGGCGTCCAGATTGGACAGCG
This sequence comes from Chromobacterium phragmitis, assembly GCF_003325475.1. NCBI lineage: Bacteria > Pseudomonadati > Pseudomonadota > Betaproteobacteria > Neisseriales > Chromobacteriaceae > Chromobacterium > Chromobacterium phragmitis. The sequence continues at coordinate 528,112 of NZ_CP029495.1, read as the reverse complement.
GCTCGTCCAGCAGGATGACCGGCGGGTTGTACACCAGGGCGCGGGCGATGGCCACCCGCTGCTGCTGGCCGCCGGATAGCTGATGGGGGTAGCGCTGGCCCAGCGCGCCCAGGCCCAATTGTTCCAGCACCTGTCCCACGCGGTCGGCTATCTCTTTTTGCCCGGTCTTGCGCAGCTTGAGGCCGTAGCCGACGTTTTCCGCCACCGTGCGGTGCGGCCACAGCGCGTAAGACTGGAACACCAGGCCCAGCGAGCGGTTCTCCACCGGCAGGTTGCGGCCGGCGTCGCCGTCGTACAGGGTTTGCTCGTTGAGGCGGATGGCGCCGGCGGAGGGCTGCTCCAGTCCGGCGATGGCCCGCAGCAGCGTGGTCTTGCCGCTGCCGGAAGCGCCCAGCAGCGAGACGACTTCTCCGGCATTGAGGGTGAAGGACACGCCTTTGAGGATGGGCGTGGCGTCATAACTGAGAAACAGATTGTCGACGACGAGCTTAGTCATGCAGTTTCACTCCCAGGCGCAGCGCCACGGCCAAGCCGGCGCCCACCATCAGAATATTGATCACGGACAGCGCGGCCACCTGGTCCACCGCGCCTGTGGCCCACAGCGATACCAGCAGCGAACCGATGACTTCAGTGCCGGGGGACAGCAGGTAGACGGCGGTGGAGTATTCGCGCTCGAAAATCATGAAGATCAGCAGCCAGCTGGAAATCAGGCCGAAGCGGATCAGCGGCAGGGTGACGTCCAGGCTGGCGCGGCGCGGGCTGGCGCCGACGCTGCGGGCGGCTTCTTCCAATTCCGGCCCCACCTGCAGCAGCGCGCTTTGCACCAGCCGCATGCCGTATGCCAGCCAGACCACGGTGTAGGCCAGCCAGATCGAGAACATGCTGTTCTTCGCGCCCTGCAGGCCGGGGACGAACAAGAACACCCATAGAAAGGCGAGGCCGGCCAGGATGCCAGGCACCGCGCGCGGCAGCAGCACCAGATAGTCCAGCAGGCGGGTGCCCCAATCGTGGCGGCGATGGCCGGCGAAGCCCACCAGCGTGTAGAAGCCCACCGCCAGCGCGCCGCCTATCACGCCCACGCCCAGGGTGTTGACGATGGCGCGCACGATGCTGTCTTCCTCGAGCAGCAGCGAGAAGTGTTCCAGCGTCAGCGCCTCGGCCAGGGATACGCCTTCCCCCCAGTGGCTGACCACCGAGCGCAGCGCGATGCCGGAAATGGGCACCGCCACGGTCAGCAGCAGCCACAGCAGCACGATGGCGACGGCGGGATAGCGCCAGGCGCCCAGCGACAGCGCGTGCTGGCGGCCGGCCTTGCCCTTCACCGTGACGAAGCGGTTGGCGCTGCGCAGCAGGCGCCGCTGCAGCAGCACCAGCGGAAAGGTGATGGCGATCAGGCAGACCGCCACCGCGGCCATCAGGTGATAGGAGGGAATGCCCAGCTTGTTGGTGAGTTTGTAGAGGTAGGTGGCCAGCACCAGATGGCCTTCCGGGTCGCCCAGCACCAGCGGCAGGCCGAAGATCTCAAAGCCGAGAAACAGCACCAGCACGCCGGAAAACAGCAGCGAGGGCAGGATCATCGGCAGGCTGACATCGCGCGCCACCCGGAACGGGCTGGCCCCGGCCACGCGCGCTGCTTCTTCCACGTCCGATCCCAGATTGCGCAGGGCGGCGGAGGCGTAAAGATAGATGTGCGGCACGTGGGTGAGGCCGGCGATGACGGCGATGCTGGTCAGCGAATAGATGCTCCACGGCAGTTCGTCCCAGCCGAACAGCTGTTTGAGCCACAGCGAGTAGAAACCCACCGGGCCGGCGGCCACCACGTAGCCGAAGGCCAGCACCATCGGCGAGACGAAGACCGGCGTCAGCAGCAGCGGCTCTAGCCAGCGGCGGCCGGGCAGGTCGGTGCGGACCATCAGGAAGGCGAGCACGCCGCCCAGCGGGATGGCGATCAGCGCCATGCCGACGGCGATGGCCACCGAGTTCTTCAGCGCGGACCAGAAGTCGGGGTCGGCGAAAATGAAGCGGTAGGCGTCCAGCCCCAGGCTTTTGTCCGCCATGAAAAAGGGTTGATTGAGCAGGCTCTGGTACAGCACCAGCGACAGCGGCGTCATGACTGCCAGCGCGACGCAGGCGATGGTCAGGTTGCGCCAGCGGAAGTGGCGAGTCAGCGGGCGGCCGGGCGCGGCTGGCGGCGCCGGCGGCGATGCCGCGGCGGTGGAGGAAGTGTGCATTGCGTGGACTCCGGAGTATGGGCGTCCGGCGCGGAGGCGATGCGGCGCGCCGGACGAGAGGCGGCGCTCAGTTTTTCAGCGCCTGCTGCCAATTGCGCATGAAGTCCAGCCGCTTGGCCTGGTCGAGGTAGACCAGCAGGCCGGGGCCGATCTGGATGGGTTTGATGCTGCTGCCCAGCTGCTGGTTCAGCGCGGACAGGGTGGCCGGACCGGCAACGTCGGCGCGCAGCGAGAACAGGTCGGCCTGGTTGGCCAGAATGTCCTGGCCGCGCTTGGACAGCAGGTAGTCCAGCCACAGGCGGGCGGCGTTGGGATTCTTGGCTTTCTTGGACACGATGGCCAGCCGGCTGGCGACCTGGGTGTAGTCCTTGGGATAGACGTAGCCGATGGACGGGTCCTTCTTGGCCTTGGCGAAGGCGTAGGAGCCGAGGATGTTGTAGCCGATCAGATTCTCGCCGGAGGAGATGCGCTCCATCATCGCGCCGGTAGACGTTTGCAGCTTGACGCCGGATCGGCCCAGCGCGCGCACCAGGTCCCATACGCCTTGCTGGCTGTAGCGGTAGTCCTGGGTCAGGAAGTTGAAGCCGACGCCGGAGCGCTCGATGTCGTAGGTGGTGACCTTGCCTTTGAAGCGCGAGGGATTGGCCTTCAGGATGCGGATCAGGTCGGCGCGGGTCTGTGGGATTTCTTCAGGCTTGAGCAGGCGCTTGTTGTAGACGATGGCCACCGGTTCGTAGGTGGTGGCGTAGGCTTGCTGCTGGTAGTGGGCCCATTTGGGCAGATTGGGCGTCTCGGGCGAGGCATAGCTGGCTGCGTAGCCGTCGTTGACCAGTTTCACCTGCAGATCCATCGCCGAGCTCCACACCAGATCGGCGCTGGCGCTGTTGGCCGCGTTTTCGCTGATGAAGCGGTTGTAGATCTCGGTGGTGTTCATGTCGTGGTATTCCACCTTCACCGCCGGGTACAGCGACTGGAAGTCCTTGAGCAGCGGCCGGGCGATGGCGCTGTCGGTGGCGGAATAGATGATCAGCTTGCCTTCCTTGGCCGCGGCGGTTTCCAGATTCTGATAGCTGGACGGATAGTGCGCCGGGGCGGCCCAGGCCGAGCCGCCGAGCAGCGCGGCGCAGAGGGATAGTTTCAGCTTGCCTTGCATGATGCCTTCTCCTGTAGGAGCCCTGTCCGGGCTCGTCTTGTTTCCGCCGCTCTATTGGCTGCGGTCTGGCAAGCATGGTATTAGAGTAAACCTTTCAATCCGCTTTCAGCTCGGCAAGTCATGCGCATTCTCCTGGTGGAAGACAATCCGGCCCTGGCCGAATCCCTGCTCAAAGCCCTGACGCAGGCGGGTTTCGCCGTCGACGCGATGCACGACGGCCAGGACGCCGACCATGTGTTGCATACCCAGGACTATGCGTTGGTGATCCTGGACCTGGCGCTGCCCAGGCTGGACGGCTGGGAGGTGCTCAGGCGGCTGCGGGCCCGCCGCAAGTCGGTGCCGGTGCTGATCCTGACCGCGCACGGATCGGTGGAGGACCGGGTGCGGGGGCTGGACATGGGGGCGGACGACTACTTGTCCAAGCCATTTGACCTGGGCGAGCTGGAGGCCAGGGTGAGGGCGCTGATACGCCGCAGCCACGGCCATGACCACAATCTGCTGGCGGTGGGCGGGCTGAGCTATGATGGCGGCAGCCGCGTGTTCACGCTGGCGGGAGAGGCCTTGAAGCTGACGCCGCGCGAGCACGCGGTGCTGGAGCTGCTGATGCTGCAGGGCGGCAAGGCCATCAGCAAGGACGCGCTGTCCGAGCGCATTTTCGGCCTGGACGAATCCGGCAGCGCCGACTCCATGGAAATCTATGTGCACCGGCTGCGCAAGAAGCTGGCGCACGGCGACGTCGGCATCGTCACCTTGCGCGGCCTGGGCTATCTGCTGGCGCGGACGGAGGGCGGAGATGGCTGATCGCCAGAGCTGGCGGCGGCCGGACAGCCTGAGGCTGCGTTTGCTGTGGGGCTTGTCGCTGCCCTTGCTGCTGCTGCTGTCGCTGGACGCCTATCTGACTTATCAACGCAGCCTGGCCGGCGCCAACGCGGCGTTCGATCGCATGCTGCACACCTCGGCGCGCGCCATCGCCAACGGCATCAGCAGCCATGGCGGCGAGGTTCGGGTGGACATTCCGTATTTCGCCTTGCAGATGTTCGAGAGCAATGCCGCCGGCAAGGTGTTTTACCGGGTCAGCGACGCGCGGGGCAAGGCGCTGACCGGTTATGAGGACTTGCCGCCGCCGGCGATAAAGCGGGCCGACGCGCCGGCGCTGCAGTTTGCCGACGCCGATTATCTGGGCGAGGAGGTGCGCCTGGTCAGCCTGCGGCAAACGGTGCGGGACATGCTCACGCTGCGGGACCAAGATGTCTGGGTGCAGGTGGCGGAAACGCCGGAATCGAGACAGGAGCTGGCGCGCGGCCTGTTGCTGGGATCGTTGCTGCAGGAGGTCCTGCTGGTGGCGACGCTGCTGTTGATCGTCTGGCTGGCGGTAAGCCGCGGCCTGCGGCCTTTGCGGCGCTTGTCCGCCGAGGTGGCGTCCAGGAAGGAAGGAGAGCTGGCGCCTCTGCCCACGGCAGGCCTGCCGAATGAGCTGACGCCGCTGGTGGATGCGCTCAATCTGCACGGCGAGCGGCTGCAGCGTTTGTTCGCTGCCCGCCGCCGCTTCATCGACGATGCCGCCCATCAGTTGAAGACGCCGCTGGCGGTGATGCAGAGCCAAGCGGAACTGGCTTTGCGCGAGGAGGCGCCAGCCGAACAACAGCGGCAACTTCGTCGATTGCTGGACGGCATGCGCCAGGCCGGGCACATGGTCGCGCAGTTGCTGCAGATGTCGCGGCTGGAGCCGGACAATGGCCAGCCCATCGCGCTGGAGAAAGTGGACGCGGCGGCGCTGGCGCGAGAGGTGGCGCTGGAGTGGGCCGCGGCAGCGCATGAGCGCGGCGCCGATCTGGGTTATGAGGGGGCGGAGGCGATGCCGGTCAGCGGCAACCGGGCCCTATTGCGCGAACTGCTGAACAATTTGCTGGACAATGCCTTGCGTTACGCTGGCGACGGAGCCGTGGTGACCGTCGCCGCCATCGATGGTCCGCAGCCTTGTCTGGAAGTCCGGGACAGCGGTCCTGGCATTCCCGAGGCGGAGCGGGAAAAGGTATTGCTGCGGTTCTACCGGCTGGCTGGCGAACGGCAGGAGGGGAGTGGCCTGGGGCTGGCCATCGTCAGGGAGATCGCAGGGCGGCATGGCGCGCGCTTGTCGCTGGGGCGGGCAGAGGAAGGCGGGTTGAAGGTGGGATTGCGTTTCCCGGCGGCGTGAAAACGAAAACCCCATTGCCGGAGCAATGGGGTTTTCGTCGAATTTGGTGCCCAAGAGAAGACTCGAACTTCCACACCCTTGCGGGCGCTAGGACCTGAACCTAGTGCGTCTACCAATTCCGCCACCTGGGCAAAACTCTGAATTGTATGCTGCCGAAACCTGGAACTGAAAGCGCCAGATTCATATATCTGGTGCCCAGGAGAAGACTCGAACTTCCACACCCTTGCGGGCGCTAGGACCTGAACCTAGTGCGTCTACCAATTCCGCCACCTGGGCAAACTGTCATGCGATGCTTCAAATAATCTGCGTTGGTGCCCAAGAGAAGACTCGAACTTCCACACCCTTGCGGGCGCTAGGACCTGAACCTAGTGCGTCTACCAATTCCGCCACCTGGGCCAACCAGATTTTCATGATGCCAGCTTAGCGACGGGCTTACAATAGTAAGATTGGTGCCCAAGAGAAGACTCGAACTTCCACACCCTTGCGGGCGCTAGGACCTGAACCTAGTGCGTCTACCAATTCCGCCACCTGGGCGTCGCTTTGCGGTATCATTCTGTTGCATCGCTGCAACGAGAAGCGAATTATAGACATAATTCTGAGGGTGTCAATGGCTCAAACCTCAAAAAAGCAAAAAACCTCCTCCCTCCGCGAGCAGGACCCGTTCCTCGAGAGGGAAAAGCTCAAATATTCCAATCCCTTGCCCAGCCGCGAGTTCATCATGCAGATTCTCGCCGAGCAGGGGGTGCCGCTGTTTCCGGATGAATTGGCCCAGATGTTGTCGATTCGCCGCGACGAGCATGCTTTCTTTGAACGTCGGTTGCGCGCGATGGAGCGCGACGGCGAAATCATCATCAATCGCAAAGGCGCGGTCTGCGTCGCCCAGAAACTCGATCTGATCCGCTGCAAGGTATCCGGCCATCGCGACGGTTTCGGTTTCGCCATGCCCGATGAGGGCGAGGGCGGCGGCGTCGACATCTTCCTGCCCGAGCGCGAAATGAGGAAAGTGATGCACGGCGACCGCGTGATGGTGCGGCCGTCCGGCGTCGACCGCCGCGGACGGCAGGAGGGCAAGATCGTCGAAGTGCTGGAGCACGCGGTGAGCAAACTGGTCGGCCGCATCCAGCACGAGCGCGGCGTATGGGTGGTGCGGCCGGAAGACCGCCGCATCAACCACGACATCCTGATCGAACCGGGCGGCGAAGCCGGCGCTACCGATGGCCAGGTGGTGATGGTGGACATCCTGCAGCAGCCGGACGCCCATCATCAGCCGGTCGGCAAGGTGGCCGAGGTGCTGGGCAACTACGCCGATCCAGGCATGGAGATCGAGATCGCGCTGCGCAAGCACGCGCTGCCGCACCGTTTCCCGGATGAGGCGTTGGCTCAGGCCAAGGAAACGCCGAAGAAAGTGCGCAAGAAAGACTGGACCAAGGACCGCGTCGATCTGCGCGATCTGCCGCTGGTGACGATAGACGGCGAGACCGCGCGCGATTTCGACGACGCGGTATACGCCGAGAAACAGGGCAAGGGCTATCGTCTGGTGGTGGCGATCGCCGACGTCAGCTTTTATGTGCAGCCGGGCGACGCGCTGGATGCGGAGGCGCTGAACCGAGGCACTTCGGTCTATTTCCCGCGCAGGGTGATCCCGATGCTGCCGGAGGCATTATCTAACGGCATCTGCTCGCTGAATCCCGACGTCGAGCGCATGTGCATGGTCTGCGACATGCAGATCAATGCCAAGGGCGAGGTCAAGAAGTATAAGTTCTATCCGGCGGTGATGCAGTCCAAGGCCCGCCTCACCTACAACCAGGTGTGGGACTGGCTGCAGAACGGCACCGATCACGCCATGCTGCCGCAGGTGAAGGACCTGTACGCGCTGTTCAAGATCCTGCTGGCCGCCCGCTCCAAGCGCGGCGCCATCGAGTTCGACTCGGTGGAGACGCAGATGATCTTCAACGACCAGGGCAAGATCGAGCGCATCGTGCCCATTGTGCGCAACGACGCGCACCGCTTGATCGAGGAGTGCATGCTGGCGGCCAACGTCTGCTCCGCCGATTTCCTGCAGAAGAACGGCCACAAGGCGTTGTACCGCGTCCATGAGGGGCCGACCGAGGAAAAGCTGGAAAACCTGCGCACCTATCTTCGGCTGGTCGGCCTGACGCTGGGGGGGGGAGACAAGCCCAGCGCCAAGGATTACGGCAAGCTGGCCGAGCAGATTCATGGCCGTCCGGATGCGCCGGTGTTGCAAACCATGCTGCTGCGTTCGATGCAGCAGGCGGTCTACACGCCGGACAACCACGGCCACTTCGGCCTGGCGTACGAAGCCTATACCCACTTCACCTCTCCGATCCGCCGCTACCCGGACCTGTTGGTCCATCGCGCGATCAAGGCGGTATTGAAGGGCGGCAAGTACAAGCCCGGGAAGTGGGCCCAGCTGGGCGTGCACTGCTCAATGACCGAGCGGCGCGCCGATGACGCCAGCCGCGACGTCGAGTCCTGGCTCAAGACCTACTATATGCGCGACAAGATAGGCGAGATATTCCAGGGCAAGATCAGTGCGGTTACCAGCTTCGGCGTATTCGTGCTGTTGGATGAGGTATACGCGGAAGGACTGGTGCATATCTCCGAGCTGGGGAAGGATTACTTCCATTTCAAGAAGGATGTGCAGGCCATCGTCGGCGAGAAGAGCGGCATCCAATACCGCTTGGGCGATGTCTTGACTGTCAAGGTGATGGCGGCCAATCTGGAAAGCTCGCAGGTGGACTTCGCATTGGTCAAGGACACGCCGGTAGCTCAAGAGCTTGCGGAGGGCGCTGCCGAGAAGCGGGGCGCCAGCCGCTCCAGCCGCCGCCGTCGCGGTGGAAAAACCGAGGGAGGCGTAGGGGCGCGTGTTCCTGCGGAGGTCCCGGCGAGCAGTGGGCAGCTTGAAACGAAGCCGGTAGGCTTGCCGCGGGCGCCGTCGGGGCGCAGGCGTCCCGCCCAGTCGGCCGGAGGGAGCGGAGCGGCTTCGGTGCCTGCGGCAGGTCAGGCGGCCAAGCCTGCGGAAGGCAAGACGCCGGCTTCAAAAGCCGAGAGTGTGGCGCCTGATGCCAGCATTCCGGCTGCCAAGCCTGCTGATCTGCCGGCCGCGCCGAAAGGACGGGGCCGATCGTCCAAGCCGGCTGTCGGCGAGGTAGGGAAGGCGCCCACTCCCGCAGTCCGGCAGACAGCCAAGCCCAAACCGGCGCAGAGCAAGGCTCCGGCAATAAAGTCCGTAGAGGCGGTCTCCAAGCCTGGAGGCGCGCAGGCCGCGCCGAAGGGGGCAGTCCGTTCGGCGAAGCCGGGCGAAGAAAAGCCGGCTGGCGCTGCGGCTCCAAAGGCTTCTCCGGCTGCTGCCAAGCCGCCGGTCCGTCGGCAAGCGGCCAAGGGCAGCCAGGATGTTCCGCCAGCGGTCGCGCCGACTCAAGAGCCATCGCAAACGCAGCCGGCGGCGCGCAAGCGCGGCAGTGGCAATGTGAAGAAGCGCGCGGGCGAGGAGTAGTCAACGGCTATCTATATTAATAGGTATAAACGAACCGGCTCGAATCCATGATTCGAGCCGGTTTTTGTTTGACGGAGACCGTCTTGGATACGGTCCAAGGGTAGGTGTTTTGCGTTTTCATGAATATCCCTTTCGGCCGCTTTTCTTGCAAATCAATGCCTTGCGTGGGCGGGTCGAAGAAAGTTCGTTTTTTCTCGCAAAAGGTGTTGACGGGTTCGGGGCCCGGGCGTATAGTTCGCCTCCTCAGCTGACGCAGCGAACGAAACAGCGGGAACGAAACGGTTCTCCGGTGTGACGAAGGCAGCGAAAGCACTGCTCTTTAACAGAACGAATAACCGATAGGTGTAAGTGCTTGGTGAAAGCCAAATACTTGCACTGCAAGAGACAAGAGATACTTGTTTATTTCTTTGAACTTGCGTGCCAGAAAATTTGCTTGAGATTGAACTGAAGAGTTTGATCCTGGCTCAGATTGAACGCTGGCGGCATGCTTTACACATGCAAGTCGAACGGCAGCACGGGAGCTTGCTCCTGGTGGCGAGTGGCGAACGGGTGAGTAATGCATCGGAATGTACCGTGTAATGGGGGATAGCTCGGCGAAAGCCGGATTAATACCGCATACGCCCTGAGGGGGAAAGCGGGGGATCGAAAGACCTCGCGTTATACGAGCAGCCGATGTCTGATTAGCTAGTTGGTGGGGTAAGAGCCCACCAAGGCGACGATCAGTAGCGGGTCTGAGAGGATGATCCGCCACACTGGGACTGAGACACGGCCCAGACTCCTACGGGAGGCAGCAGTGGGGAATTTTGGACAATGGGCGCAAGCCTGATCCAGCCATGCCGCGTGTCTGAAGAAGGCCTTCGGGTTGTAAAGGACTTTTGTCAGGGAGGAAATCCCGCTGGTTAATACCTGGCGGGGATGACAGTACCTGAAGAATAAGCACCGGCTAACTACGTGCCAGCAGCCGCGGTAATACGTAGGGTGCAAGCGTTAATCGGAATTACTGGGCGTAAAGCGTGCGCAGGCGGTTGTGCAAGTCTGATGTGAAAGCCCCGGGCTCAACCTGGGAACGGCATTGGAGACTGCACGACTAGAGTGCGTCAGAGGGGGGTAGAATTCCACGTGTAGCAGTGAAATGCGTAGAGATGTGGAGGAATACCGATGGCGAAGGCAGCCCCCTGGGATGACACTGACGCTCATGCACGAAAGCGTGGGGAGCAAACAGGATTAGATACCCTGGTAGTCCACGCCCTAAACGATGTCAACTAGCTGTTGGGGGTTTGAATCCTTGGTAGCGTAGCTAACGCGTGAAGTTGACCGCCTGGGGAGTACGGCCGCAAGGTTAAAACTCAAAGGAATTGACGGGGACCCGCACAAGCGGTGGATGATGTGGATTAATTCGATGCAACGCGAAAAACCTTACCTGCTCTTGACATGTACGGAACTTGGTAGAGATATCTTGGTGCCCGAAAGGGAGCCGTAACACAGGTGCTGCATGGCTGTCGTCAGCTCGTGTCGTGAGATGTTGGGTTAAGTCCCGCAACGAGCGCAACCCTTGTCATTAGTTGCCATCATTAAGTTGGGCACTCTAATGAGACTGCCGGTGACAAACCGGAGGAAGGTGGGGATGACGTCAAGTCCTCATGGCCCTTATGAGCAGGGCTTCACACGTCATACAATGGTCGGTACAGAGGGTTGCCAAGCCGCGAGGTGGAGCTAATCTCAGAAAACCGATCGTAGTCCGGATCGCACTCTGCAACTCGAGTGCGTGAAGTCGGAATCGCTAGTAATCGCAGATCAGCATGCTGCGGTGAATACGTTCCCGGGTCTTGTACACACCGCCCGTCACACCATGGGAGTGAGTTTCACCAGAAGTGGGTAGGCTAACCGTAAGGAGGCCGCTTACCACGGTGGGATTCATGACTGGGGTGAAGTCGTAACAAGGTAGCCGTAGGGGAACCTGCGGCTGGATCACCTCCTTTCTAGAGAATGGCGATTGCCAAGTACTTACAGCCTATCGGTTATTCAAGTTAAGGGCATTTTCGATGAAAATCGGCGCAGCTCTGCGTTGAAAGCTTCCTCGTGTACTCGATGTACACGTCGTCAGCTTTCGCTTGGATCTGCTGGATTTTGATCGAAAAGGATGTGGTATCAAACGACTACTGGGTTTGTAGCTCAGCTGGTTAGAGCACTGTGTTGATAACGCAGGGGTCGTAGGTTCGAGTCCTACCAGACCCACCAGTATTTTTTGGGTCAGGCAAGGCGCGAAGGAGCGGCATGTGCTTATGCACATGAGCGACTGAGCAACGCAGCATCACCCAAAAAGAGGGGGATTAGCTCAGTTGGGAGAGCACCTGCTTTGCAAGCAGGGGGTCGTCGGTTCGATCCCGTCATCCTCCACCATCGCAAACAAAATCGAATTCGGAAGAGTTGGATTCTGTTTGCGTTGTATAAACGCCCGATCTTTAACAAACTGAAGAAGCCGAATATATAAAGACGGCAAGACAAACGACATGGAGTTAATTCTGCATGTTGAATGAATCGTCATCTTGGGTATTTGATTGTATCTAAGGCTGCGTCGCCATATCAAAAGGGGCGGTGCAGTCGTCGCACAAACACTCTCTGTTGTTGCGGTAATTTAGGTTACTGAAATGATAGGGTCAAGCGACTAAGTGCATCTGGTGGATGCCTTGGCGATCATAGGCGATGAAGGACGTGTAAGCCTGCGAAAAGCGCGGGGGAGCTGGCAATAGAGCTTTGATCCCGCGATGTCCGAATGGGGAAACCCCTCCGCAAGGAGATCCCTGACTGAATCCATAGGTCAGAGGAGGCGAACTCAGCGAACTGAAACATCTAAGTAGCTGAAGGAAAAGAAATCAACCGAGATTCCGTAAGTAGTGGCGAGCGAACGCGGAACAGCCTGACTGTGTTATGAGTTGCGTTAGTGGAAGGTTCATGGAAAGGACCGCCATAGTGGGTGATAGCCCCGTACACGAAAACGCATCGCAAGAACTAGGCAGTCGACAAGTAGGGCGGGACACGAGAAATCCTGTCTGAAGATGGGGGGACCATCCTCCAAGGCTAAATACTCATGATCGACCGATAGTGAACCAGTACCGTGAGGGAAAGGCGAAAAGAACCCCGGGAGGGGAGTGAAATAGAACCTGAAACCGGATGCATACAAACAGTGGGAGCGGACTTGTTCCGTGACTGCGTACCTTTTGTATAATGGGTCAGCGACTTACGTTCAGTAGCAAGCTTAACCGAATAGGGGAGGCGTAGGGAAACCGAGTCCGAATAGGGCGCTTTAGTTGCTGGGCGTAGACCCGAAACCGAGTGATCTATCCATGGCCAGGATGAAGGTGCGGTAACACGCACTGGAGGTCCGAACCCACTAGTGTTGCAAAACTAGGGGATGAGCTGTGGATAGGGGTGAAAGGCTAAACAAACTCGGAGATAGCTGGTTCTCCCCGAAAACTATTTAGGTAGTGCGTCAAGTATCACTTCCGGGGGTAAAGCACTGTTATGGCTAGGGGGTCATTGCGATTTACCAAACCATGGCAAACTCTGAATACCGGAAAGTGCGAGCTTGGCAGACAGACAGTGGGTGCTAACGTCCATTGTCAAGAGGGAAACAACCCAGACCGCCAGCTAAGGTCCCAAATGATCAGTTAAGTGGTAAACGAAGTGGGAAGGCCTAGACAGCCAGGATGTTGGCTTAGAAGCAGCCATCATTTAAAGAAAGCGTAATAGCTCACTGGTCGAGTCGTCCTGCGCGGAAGATGTAACGGGGCTCAAACTGATAACCGAAGCTGCGGATGCACAGTTTACTGTGCGTGGTAGGGGAGCGTTCTGTAGGTCTGTGAAGGTGTCTCGTAAGGGATGCTGGAGATATCAGAAGTGCGAATGCTGACATGAGTAGCGATAAAGCGGGTGAAAAGCCCGCTCGCCGAAAGCCCAAGGTTTCCTACGCAACGTTCATCGGCGTAGGGTGAGTCGGCCCCTAAGGCGAGGCTGAAAAGCGTAGTCGATGGGAAACGGGTTAAAATTCCCGTACTTTTGTGTAGTGCGATGTGGGGACGGAGAAGGTTAGGTCATCAGACTGTTGGAATAGTCTGTTTAAGCCGGTAGGCGTGAAGGGTAGGCAAATCCGCTCTTCTTTAACGCCGAGAAGTGATGACGAGGGTCTACGGACCTGAAGTGACTGATACCACGCTTCCAGGAAAAGCCACTAAGCTTCAGCTACACAAGAACCGTACCGCAAACCGACACAGGTGGGCAGGATGAGAATTCTAAGGCGCTTGAGAGAACTCAGGAGAAGGAACTCGGCAAATTGATACCGTAACTTCGGGAGAAGGTATGCCTGTTGAGGTGTAGTCCCTTGCGGATGAAGCTTTGACAGGTCGCAGAGAATCGGTGGCTGCGACTGTTTAACAAAAACACAGCACTGTGCCAACACGAAAGTGGACGTATACGGTGTGACGCCTGCCCGGTGCCGGAAGGTTAAGTGATGGGGTGCAAGCTCTTGATCGAAGCCCCGGTAAACGGCGGCCGTAACTATAACGGTCCTAAGGTAGCGAAATTCCTTGTCGGGTAAGTTCCGACCCGCACGAATGGCGTAACGATGGCCACACTGTCTCCTCCTGAGACTCAGCGAAGTTGAAGTGTTTGTGAAGATGCAATCTCCCCGCTGCTAGACGGAAAGACCCCGTGAACCTTTACTGTAGCTTTGCATTGGACTTTGAACAGACTTGTGTAGGATAGGTGGGAGGCTTTGAAGCCAGGACGCTAGTTCTGGTGGAGCCGTCCTTGAAATACCACCCTGGTGTGTTTGAGGTTCTAACCTTGGTCCGTGATCCGGATTGGGGACAGTGCATGGTAGGCAGTTTGACTGGGGCGGTCTCCTCCCAAAGTGTAACGGAGGAGTTCGAAGGTTACCTAGGTACGGTCGGAAATCGTGCTGATAGTGCAATGGCAAAAGGTAGCTTAACTGCGAGACCGACAAGTCGAGCAGGTGCGAAAGCAGGACATAGTGATCCGGTGGTTCTGAATGGAAGGGCCATCGCTCAACGGATAAAAGGTACTCCGGGGATAACAGGCTGATACCGCCCAAGAGTTCACATCGACGGCGGTGTTTGGCACCTCGATGTCGGCTCATCACATCCTGGGGCTGTAGCCGGTCCCAAGGGTATGGCTGTTCGCCATTTAAAGTGGTACGTGAGCTGGGTTCAAAACGTCGTGAGACAGTTTGGTCCCTATCTGCAGTGGGCGTTGGAAGTTTGACGGGGGCTGCTCCTAGTACGAGAGGACCGGAGTGGACGAACCTCTGGTGTACCGGTTGTGACGCCAGTCGCATTGCCGGGTAGCTAAGTTCGGAAGAGATAACCGCTGAAAGCATCTAAGCGGGAAACTTGCCTGAAGATGAGACTTCCCTGGAGGCTTGACCTCCCTGAAGAGTCGTTCGAGACCAGGACGTTGATAGGTCGGGTGTGGAAGCGCTGTGAGGCGTGAAGCTAACCGATACTAATTGCTCGTGAGGCTTGATCCTATCATTTGAGTGACTTAGAGAACTAAGTGACGAAGATAGAGTGTGTGCGACACGATCAGATACCGAATATTCAGGATCAGAGACAAGCTCTGATTCAGGCTTCTTTCAGTTTGTGCCAGTTTATGTCTGGTGGCCATAGCGAGATGGTCCCACGCCTTCCCATCCCGAACAGGACCGTGAAACATCTTAGCGCCGATGATAGTGTGGCATTCGCCATGTGAAAGTAGGACACCGCCAGACGCCTCATACACAAGCCCAGCTCTATCGAGCTGGGCTTTGTGCTTTGCGCTCTCCGGTGAGCGACTCGAAGATTCTCAGGCGAACCCCACACCCCAGCTCGATGAGCTGGTTTTTTTGTGTTGGTTCGCTTGTTTCTGCGACCGGCATCCGCCGGGCCTTTTCGTGGGGCAAACCCCTGTTCCGCCTTCTGGTCTGCCAGTCCGCTCAATCCTGCAGGACTTACGTTTCGAACGCCTAGGCATGCTTGCTTTGTTGATAGGGTTGGGTGTCTGCTCCCGGGGCCGTATCATGTGGACTTCGAGAGGATGCAAGATGACGAGACGACTCAAAGCCGGATTGTTGGGTTATGGCTATGCTGGCGCGACCTTTCATGCGCCTTTATTGAATGCGACCGAGGGGTTGGAATTGGTCGCGGTTTCTTCCAGCAAGCCGGAGCATGTGGCGCAGGATTGGCCCGGAGTTCGGGTCTGGCCGAACGCTGAGGCATTGCTGGATGAGAGCGATATCGATGTGGTCGTGATCGCCACGCCGAACGACAGCCACTTTCCATTGGCGCAGGCGGCATTGCGCGCTGGCAAGCATGTGGTGGTGGACAAGCCATTCACCTTGGATGCCGCGCAGGCAAGGCAGTTGATCGAAGAGGCCGCCCTGGCCGGCACGATGTTGTCGGTTTTCCATAACCGGCGCTGGGATGCCGATTTTCTGGCGGTGCGGCAATTGCTGGAGGACGACTCGCTTGGAAGAGTGGTTCATTTCGAGTCGCATTTTGATCGCTACCGGCCGCAGGTGCGACAACGCTGGCGTGAATCGCCAGGGCCGGGGGCCGGGCTGTGGTTCGATCTGGGGCCGCATCTGCTTGATCAAACATTGCAGTTGTTCGGCTTGCCGCAGGCGATCAGTTTGGAGTTGGCGGCTTTGCGCGATGACGCGCAGAGCGATGACTGGTTTCATGCCATGTTGCGTTATCCGGATAAGAGGGTCGTTCTGCATGGCAGCGCGCTGGCAGCCGCCGCGGCGCCGCGTTTCACCATCCACGGGACCCGCGGCAGTTTCACCAAGCATGGCCTGGACCCGCAGGAGGACGCGCTGAAGTCGGGAGAGCGGCCGGGCGGCCTGGGGTGGGGGCGGGACTCGCGGCCTGGCTGCGTATTGCTGGATGGCGTCAGTCAGCCATTCACTGGTCCGGCGGGGGACTATGTCCGCTATTACGCGGCCATCCGCGATGCGATTCTGAGCGGGAAAGGCAATCCGGTGACTGCCGAGGAGGCGTGGCAGGTGATGTCCCTGCTGGAACTGGGCAAGCGCAGCGCCATGCTGCAGTGCTGGCAACCCGTGCCCGATGGCCTGCAGACGCAGGCAAGCTGAACGTCGCCGCCGTCACTCTTTGGCCTGCAGGCGAGCTCGCAGGCTTACCCTTTCTTCTTTTTGCTGCCGCTGTCGCCGCTCTGCTGGGCAGCGGAGGCCGCCTCGGCGCTGGTTGCCGCTTTCTGCTCGGGCGCGATTTCGGTCAACAGCTGTTCCAGCAGCTTGCTGCGGGAACTGATGTGGTGGTCGAAGCGCCAATCTTTCAACAAGTCGATGGCGACGTCGAAATACCGCATATCGATATCGTAGAGCTGGCTCAGGTCAAAGGAGCGTCCCATCTCCAGCGCGGCTGCCAATTCCTTCAGCACCTGCATTTGTTGCGGATCGTGGCCTTCCTCAATGAAACGGCGAATCTTCTTGGCTGCGTTCATATAGCGGGTCCTTGCCTGGCGCAGGCGATGTTGGCGCAAATGGATAGGCAATGATGCTGGCAGTGCGCCGCGCGCGTCAACCTCGCTAAGTTTCCGCAGCTGGCCTGATCCTATGGACAGGGAAAAATGTTGCAGCGCGGTATCTGTTTCATATTGCGGACTGTTCATAGCTCACCCAACATCAGGAGCTTGCCATGAAGCAGCAGGAAGTCCGCCACCGCGCTTTCGCCATGCCTTTGACCAGTCCGGCCTTTCCGCCTGGACCGTATCGCTTCGTCAATCGGGAATACTTGGTCATCACTTACCGCACGGATCCCGATGCCATCCAGGCCGTACTGCCGGAGCCGCTGCAGGCGCTGGAGCCGGTGGTGAAGTATGAGTTCATCCGCATGCCGGACTCCACCGGTTTTGGCGATTATTCAGAAAGCGGGCAGGTGATACCGGTGAGTTTTCGCGGGGAACGCGGTAGTTATGTGCATTCCATGTTTCTGGATGATCAGCCGCCGCTGGCCGGCGGGCGAGAATTGTGGGGATTCCCGAAGAAGGCGGGACGCCCCAGGCTGGAGGTGCATCAGGATACCCTGGTGGGCAGCCTGGATTTCGGGCCGGTGCGCATCGCTACCGGCACCATGGGCTACAAGTATCAGTCGCTGGACCGGACGGCCTTGCTGTCCAGTCTGGCAGAGCCCAATTTCCTGTTGAAGATCATTCCGCATGTGGACGGCACGCCGCGCATTTGCGAGCTGGTCCGCTATCACACCACCGATGTGACGATCAAAGGCGCATGGAGCGCGCCGGGCGCGCTGGAGCTGCATCCGCATGCCTTGGCGCCGGTGGCGGAGCTGCCGGTGCTGGAGGTGCTGTCCGCCAGGCATTTCATCTGCGATCTGACGCTGGATTTGGGAACGGTGGCCTTTGACTACCTGCAACAGTAGTCGGCGTCGTGGTCACGAGCATTCGCGATGAATAAAGAAAACGGCCCTGAACAGGGCCGTTTCCCATTGACGCGGGATCAGAACCAGAAGTAGCGTCTCAGCGCCGCGTCGAGATTGGCCACGTCGGGCGCGCCGACACCGGTGGCTTGATCATACCCGCGATGCGAGTTGTAGCCCCAGTTGTTGCCGGCCACGATGTCGCGCAGCGGCGCGCCGTGGCGGCCGAATCCATGATAGCCGTGGCCAGTGGCAGCCAAGCCGTACAAGGAGAAGTTCAGCAGGCCCAGGCGGCCGCCCAGCGACTGGTTCAGCAGCGCGGTGATGCCGGCCAATTGCGGCGCGACGAAACTGGTGCCGCCGTTATTGGTTTGGATCGAGAAGCCCGTCTTGCTGGAGGTGTAGTACACCACGTAGCCGGTTTCCGGGTCGCCGTTCATCGAGATGTCCGGCACATTGCGGCCCTGGAAATTGGCGGGCAGGGTGGCGACCACCTGGGGCGGGTTCTGGCTGCTGTCCACCAGTTGCTGGCCAGCCGGGCTGTTTCGCATGCCGGGCAGCCAGTTCTGGTAGAACGGACGGCTGATGAAGCTGCTGACGCCGCCGCCGTCTCCGACTGGGAACGTGCCGCAGGCAACCGGGTCCTTGCCCAGCGCCTTGCACAAGCCGTTCAGGTAGTCCCAGCCCCAGGCGCGTTCGGACGGAATCTTGACCTTCATTTCCTTGCCGTTGGGGTGGAAGGTCAGCGTGGTCGGCACGGTGGTGGCGCCTGCGGCGGTGATGAATTGCTGATTGGCCGGGCTATCCACCGACAGCACCTTGTTGTATTGCGGCAGCGGCGCGGCGCGGTTCACATCGTAAGCGCCGGAATCGCCGGAGGCCGCGAACATGGTCTGGCCTTGCAGGGCGGCTTGCAGGAACAGGTCATGGTAGGTTTGCAGCACATTGGCGCTCTTGCCTCCCACCGGATTCACCGTCTGCGCCTGCTGATCGAACCATTCCCATTCGCCCCAGCTGACCGACAGCGTGTCGGCGGCGTTGGACTCTATCGCCTTGGCGAAGGCGTCGACGAAGCCCTGAGTAGTGTTGGGCGCCTGGTAGACGATGATCTTGGCTTCCGGCGCGATGCCGCCAGACTGCTCGACATCCAGGGTGGTTTCGCTGGAGCCGGCATCGTCGTCTGGCGCGCCGGGGCCGCCGTCGATGTCGACCACGGTGAGGCGGTTCGGATCGGCGGCGAGGCCGATCGAACTCCAGTATTGGAAGGCGTCGGACGGGGTGAAACTGGCCAGGGTGACGATGCCTATGGTGGCGCCTTTGCCGTGGATGCCTTTGTTGTAAAGCGGCGTGATGTTGTAGTGGCGGGCCAGGTCGGTCACGGTCCACTTGCCTGGCGCATTGCCGCTGGTCACGCCGCCGGCGCTCTTGTCCATCGCCGGTTGCAAGTGGTTGGGCAACTGGCGCAGATGGGGACGGAAGTGAGGGCGGCTGTCCAGGCCTATCACCGCCTGCACGTCGCTCAGGTCGACACCGGGGGACGAGGCGCGGACGGGCGCGGTGTAGCGAGCCGCGGAACCTTGGATAACGGATTTGTTCTGGAATACATGCACTTCGGCTCCGAAGGCTTTTTGCACGGTGGCGGCGGGCCCGCTGACTTGCAGCAGCGTGCTGCCGATGCGCTTCACGCTGAGGCCGGCCACCTGCATGCGGGCTGCTACCTTGGCGATGCTGGCCTCGCTGGGCGCGAAGCGGGCGCGGAATTCCGACGGCGTCAGGAATTTATGGTAATTGGGGCTGGATGGGGTATGCGCTTCCTGCAGATAGCGCGCGGCGGCATCGCGGTCGCGCAGGCTGAGCGCGATGGTGACCGTCAGCTTTTGCGCCGGGGCGGCCTGTTCCACTTTACCCAGATCCTGGGGGCTTGCGGCCATCGAACCGGAAGCCGCGGTGGCGGCCAGGGCGGCCGCCAGCATTTTCATCTTGAATGCCATATTGTTTGCTCCATATGTAGATTCCGGGCTGCGGTTCTGTGCTGCGGCTCCGGTCCGGATGGTGGCATCCGGATATCCAATCGGAATAATTGGAAGGCCAGTATAGGGATCGCCTCATGTGACGGGTTGAGCGTTTTTGTAACGTTGCGTGTGTCAATTCCATCTTTTTGTCATGTTTCGGCATTGGCGGCGAATCGAAATAGCTAGTGCTTGCAATTGAATCGGATGAGGCGGCGTTGCGATGGGCCGCCAGAGATGGGAGAGGCGGTTGACACCAGCAGGCGAGAGCGGCTGCTGGTTTGGATTCCAGCGGCTATCGATCAGCCAATCCGGTCGGAACATGGACGGTGCAGTACAATGCAGATGGAGAGACGAATGCCCCGACGGACGATGTCAGATTGCCCGCGCGGATTCGACTAAAAGACACATGGACAGCGCGTAGCGGAGGTTGGATGCTGATTGATCGTTTTGGCCGGGCCATCGAGTACCTGCGCCTGTCCGTCACCGACCGCTGCGACCTGCGCTGCAGCTACTGCCTGCCCAAGGGCTTCAAGCATTTCGAGGAGCCGGACAACTGGCTTACCTTCGATGAAATCGAGCGCGTGGTGGCGATGTTCGCTCGGCTGGGCACTCGCCGGGTGCGGCTGACCGGCGGCGAGCCGTTGCTGCGCCGCAATCTGCCGCAGTTGGCCGCCAGGCTGGCGGCATTGCCCGGCCTGGAGGATTTGTCGCTGACCACCAACGGCACCCAACTGCGCCGGCACGCGGAGGCGCTCCGCGCCGCGGGGGTGCGGCGCCTCAACTTGAGCCTGGATTCGCTGCGGCGCGACTGCGTGGAGGACATCACCGGCAGCGACAGCCTGCCCAAGGTGCTGGAAGGCCTGATGGCGGCCAAGGACGCAGGCTTTGCGCCGATCAAGATCAATATGGTGGCGATGCGCGGCGTCAACGAGCAGGATATCGAGTCCATGACCGCTTTCTGCATCGCGCATGGCTTCATTCTGCGCCTGATCGAGGCGATGCCGATGGGCGACACTGGCCGCGCCGCGCATTATCTGGACCTGCAGCCGGTGCTGCGGCGGCTGTGCGAGCAGTTCGATCTGGTCGAGCAGGCCAAGACGCTGGGCGGCGGACCCGCCCGCTACTGGAGCAGCCGCGACGGCCGCTTCTCGCTGGGCATGATCACGCCGATCTCGCAGCACTTCTGCGCCAGCTGCAATCGGGTGCGGTTGTCGGTGGACGGCACGCTGTACATGTGCCTGGGACAGGAGGAGAAGCTGGAGCTGCGGCCGCTGCTGCGAGCCGGCATCGACGACGCCGGCCTGGAGGCGGCGCTGCGCGCGGCGATAGAGTTGAAGCCGGAGCGGCATGAGTTCCGCGAGCAGCCGCAGAAGCTGGTCCGCTTCATGTCGATGACCGGCGGCTAGCCGGCGGGCGCGCGCGTCAGCGTTCCAGTATCGCCCGGCGATGGCGCCGGAACACCCATTTTTCCCACATCAGGTGCGTGTCCAGATCGAAGCTGCCGTGGATGTCCGCGCTCAGCAGATTGGGCTGTCCTTGCCGAGCATGGCATTCGATCACCCGTCCATGCAGGCACAGGCTGAGCGCCGAGTCCGGATTCGGATACAGAGACAGCAGCAGCGGCTGGCCTGGCTGCCAGGCCATGTCGTCTTGCCATGCCACGGCGTTCAGCCCCAGCCGGCACGGGGAGCAAGGCGGCCGTTCCGGATGGCGCTCCAGCAGCGACACCTCCAGCGCCAAATCCAGCTTGGCCTCCAATCTCAGCAAAACCGGGTTGCTGTCTTCCGGCGTTTCGCCAGGCGCCGCCAGCACCCGCAGGGCCAAACGGGTTTCGCGTTGCAGCCGCGGCGGGTAGTCGCCTGCCAGCGGCTGCGCCTGGAAGGGCAGCTCGGCATCGAAACTGACGGTGTCCAGTTGCAACAGCTCTGGTGATCGGGTCTCGGCCATGGTTTTCGCTCAGTGGAACAGGCGCAGGATGGCGTCCAGGCCGCCATGTTCGATGGCGATGTCGGCCTCGGCGCTGACGCGCGGTTTGGCATGGTAGGCGACGCCGACGCCGGCTTCGCGCAGCATGGGCAGGTCATTGGCGCCGTCCCCCACCGCCATGACCTGGCCCGGTTTCAGCTTCAGCGCGTCGCGGGTGGAGACCAACAGCCGCTTCTTCGCTTCGGCATCGACGACTTCGCCCTGCAACCGGCCGGTCAGCTTGCCGTCCACGATCTCCAGCTGGTTGGCGTAGGCGTAGTCCAGGCCGTAGTCGGCCTTGAGGCGTTCGGTGAAATACGTGAAGCCGCCGGAGACCAGCAGGGTTTTGATGCCGAAGCGCTTGCAGGCGTCGAGCAGGGATTCGGCCCCCGGATTCAGCTTCAGCCTCTCCTCGTATACCTGGCGCAGCGCGGACTCCGGCAGGCCCGCCAGCAGCGCCACCCGTTCGCGCAGGGCGGCGGCGAAGTCCAGCTCGCCGCGCATCGCGCGCTCTGTGATGTCCGCCACCTGGGGCTTGATGCCCTTGATGTCGGCGATCTCGTCTATGCACTCGATATTGATCAGCGTGGAGTCCATGTCGGACACCAGCAGGCGGAAGTCGGCGAAAGCCCGGCCGCTGTCGACGAAGGCGGCGTCGTAACCGTGGCCGCGGCAGCGTTCGAGCACGGACTGGCTGTGGGCCGGGTTTGCGCCGCGCATCCGCACCACGTCGATGTGCGGATGATCCAGATGCGGCGCCTCGGCCAGATGGGCGATGTCGGTGATGTGCTGCGGGTCCGGCTGCGGGGCGAGTACTACCAGGGTTTTCAGTGTGCTCATTGTGCGATCGGCATCAAGACGGGTGTCTTCATTATGCCACGTCTCGCGCCGGCTGCCGCCCCGCGCGGGGCGACCGCTCAGTTAACTTTGCCGCAGGCCTCGCAACGGGCGCTCAGCCAGCGCTTCAGCCAGGCGTCCAGCGACAGCGCGCCGGATCCGAAGGCCAGCAGCGTCAACAGCTGCGCGCCCCAGAAGTAATGGAACTGCCGGGTGGCCTCGTTCAGCGCCGGGTAGCTGATCACCGCCACCGCGTTGAGGATGAACAGGCCGGCGGCGGCGAAGCGTCCGCCCAGTCCCAGCGCCAGCAAAACGGACAGGCCCAGTTCGCCGCAGGTGGCCATCGCGGCGGCTACGGCCGGCGGCAGCAGCGGCACGTGATATTCGTCGGTGAACAACGCCAGCGTGATGTCCCAGTCGTCTATCTTGGTCAGGCCGGAGCGGAAGAAGACGTCCACCAGCCACAGCCGCAGCAGCAGCAGGATCAGGGGTTGCAGCAGGTTGGAGTAGCGGATCAGCAGCTGGTAGGCGGAGACCGCCGGTTTGGCAATCGCATTCATTTGGTTTCACCTTGTCGGATGTGGATGGCGGATAACAGCGGCGGCTGGAACAGGCCCAGCAGCGCGGCCTGCAGGTCGAAGCCGGGGTCGCGCGCTTGCGCCGGCTCCAGCGCCTGGGCCAGCGGCGCGCCGGCGAACAGCGCGGCGTAGAAATCGAAGCGAGCGTCGTCCAGAGGCAGCGCCTGGACCTGGCCGTTCTCGCGGCGGATCAGCGCGTTTTCCGGCGGTCGCGCCAGCAGCCCCTCAAGAGAATCATGGTCGCGGTGCGCGCGCCAGATGCTGAGCGCGGGGCTGGAGGCGCGGCGCAGCGCGATGCCCGGCAGCGGCTCGAAGGCCAGCGCCTCCCATTGCTCGGGCGCGACGCCGGCCAGCGCGGAGATGGCCAGCGGCTCGGCGTCGACTGCGTAATAACAGCAGTGGATCGCCCACTCCAGGCTGGCGACGTCGGCGAGGTAGGGCAGCTCGCGGCAGTGCTCGAAGCCGGCGATGAAGTCGGCGAAATCCGCGCCGTAGCGGTGCAGATTGCCGCTTCCCGACGCATGGGTCTTCACGTATTCGCGCGCCAAGGCGGCGAAGAAGTCCTCGCCCACCAGTTCTCGGCAGACCGGATGGCTGTGCGCCAGCGCATCGATCAGGCCGATGCGGTAGTTGTTGCGATAGACCGCCAGGCCGGCGGGCGAGAGGCCCAGCGAGTCGGCGGCGGATGCCTGCGCCGGATCGGCGATGGCTTCCAGCAGCGCGTGCTGCCAATCATGCCAGTTCATCGCATGCCTCCAGCAGCGCTTGCGCCTTGGCCGCCTCGCCGAGCAAAGCGGCCAGCGGCGGAATGTCGAGATCCCACTCGATCAGCGTCGGGCGCGGTCCGAAGCGGGCGATCACTTCTCGGTAGAAGGCCCATACCTCGTCATGCACCGCCTGGCTGTGGGTGTCCACCAGCAGGCCTTCGCGCTCGCTGTAGCCGGCCAGGTGGATTTCGCCAATCGCGCCGGCGGGCAGCGCGGCCAAGACCGCGTCGGTGTCGGTGCCGAGGTTGATCCGATTGACGTACAGATTGTTGACGTCCAGCAGGATGCCGCAGCCGGTGATGCTTACCAGTTCGGCCAGGAATTCTCCCTCATTCATTTCGTTGCCGGGGAATTCGACGTAGCTGGACAGGTTTTCCAGCAGAATGGGGCGGCCAAGCGCGTCCTGGGTTTCCGACACGTGTCCGGCCACCGCGTCCAGCGCGGCGCGGGTATAGGGTATCGGCAACAGGTCGTTGACATAGCGGCTGGACGAATGGTTGAACGACAAATGTTCCGAGACCGCGGCTGGCCGGACTTCGTCTATCAGCCGCCTGAGCGAGGCCAGGTGGCCCCGGTCGGGGCGGGCGGCGGAGCCCAGGCCCAGGCCGACGCCGTGCAGCGACAGCGGCCAGTGCCCGGCCACGCGGCGCAACATGGCCAGCGGGGTGCCGCCATCGAAGAAATTCTCGCTATGCACCTCTACCCAGCTCAGCGGGGGCAGGGTGTCGAGGACTTCGCGGTAATGCGGCGCGCGCAGGCCGATGCCGCATGCGGCGGGAAGTGTAGAGACAGACATGCTGGTGTTCCGGGAGAAGACGGCCCGCCGGGACGCGGGCCGCCGGTGGGTGGGGCTTACTTGTGGGTCAGTTTGCCGCCCATTTTCTCGCAGCTGCCCTTGGCCACGTATTTCCAGTCGCCCGGATCTTTGTCCATTTTGGCCTGGCCGGCGCAGGAATGGGCGCCGGTGGCGGATGCGCAGTCGTTCTTGCCGGCTTGGGCGATGCCGTAGCATTTTTCCTTGTCGGCGGCGGCTGCCGGCGCGGCGCTCAGCGCGCCCATGGCGATGACGGCGCCCAGGGCGGATGCGATCAGTGCTTTGTTTTGCTTCATGTGTGACTCCTTGCTTGGGTGTGAGCCGGACGATCGTTTTCGTCCAGCCGGGTATGGTAATCAAAGCGGCTGGAATTGCCAGCCGGCAACATTACATCGGCTTGGTATGACCGCCCATCTTCTGGCAAGTGCCGGCGGGCACCAGCTTGAAATCGGCAGGGTCTTTGTCCATCTTGGACTGGCCGGCGCAGGCGTGCGCGGCGTTCTTGCAGTCGTTTTGGCCGGCCTTGGCGATGCCGAAGCATTGATCCTTGTCGGCGGCGGCCGCAGGCATGCTGGCCAGCGCGCCGAAGGCGATGACGGCGCCGAGGGCGGAAGCGATCAGGGTCTTGTTGGGGTTCATGGTTTCTCTCCTGGGGTAGCGCGATTGTTGTATGTGGCGGCGGATGCCTGAGTCCTGATGGCGTTCGAGCATCGGCGCACAACCATTGAGTCGCGATGCTTTTTCGTTTCTTACGCGAACCGACAAAAAATTTTCGCGGGCCAGGATCGCCGCGCCGCCGGGATGCCGCCAAGGCCAGGCGAGCGGATATTTTCATCGTTATAGCGGGTGGGCGCGCCGACAGGTAGGCGATGAGAGAGGAGGCAAGAAAAAGGCCGCGGAAGCGGCCTGGGGGTCAGCGGATGTCCACCACCTTGTGGGTCTGCACCGAAAGCCGCCATTGCGGATGCGCCATGCAGTAGGCGATGGCGGCGCGGGTATTGTCTGCCAACTGGGGGCCGTCCATCGGCTGCAGGTAGAAGGTGCCGAAATCCAGATGGGCGACGGTTTCCGGCAACTGCGCGATCTGCGGATAGACCAGTTTCAGCTCGTCGCCGGAGCATTGCTGCAACTCCGATCCGGCTTTGGGACTGACGCAAATCCAGTCGATTCCCTCCGGAGCGGCGATGGTGCCGTTGGTTTCGACGGCGATTTCGAAACCTTCCGCATGCAGGGCGTCTATCAATGCCGCGTCCAGTTGCAGCAGCGGCTCCCCGCCGGTGCACACCACGTAGGGCACGCCGCCGGCACCCTGGGGCCACTCGGCGGCGATGCGGGCGGCCAACGCTGCCGCGCCATCGAACTTGCCGCCATCCGGGCCGGCGCCGACGAAGTCGGTGTCGCAGAACTGGCAGACGGCCTTGGCGCGGTCCTCTTCGCGGCCAGACCACAGGTTGCAGCCGGCAAAGCGGCAAAACACCGCCGCGCGGCCGGCCTGGCGGCCTTCGCCTTGCAGCGTGTAGAAGATTTCCTTGATGGTATAGGTAGTCACAACGTTTTCTCGCTATCGACGGCGGCGGTCACAGCAGCGGCCAGCGCATGTCCTGATGGAAGTGCAGGGACACGCCGGCGTCGTCGCTTTCCATCAGGTCTATCCGCGCCAGTTCCGGCACCAGCGGCGACAGCTGGGCGTGGATCCACTCCGCGACCGCGGCGTTGTCGGCGCGGCGCACGCCTGTCAGCTTGTCCAGCGGATTGTGGTCCAACTGGCGGTAGATGGGCTTGAAGCGGTCCTTCACGTCGCCGAAGTCCAGCAGCCAGCCCATGGTGCGGTCTATGCCGCCGGACAGCATCAGGCGGACCAGGTAGCTGTGGCCGGTGTAGTTGCCTGCGTCGTCGAAAGGCATCGCGCTTTCAAAGCGCTGCTCCTTCCAGATGCGGAAGCGCTGGCCGTCGAACTGGCTGCCGGCGCTGTGCGTTTCGCGCACCTCCACCCAGGCAAGGCCGGAGATGGCGTCGCCCAATTGCCGGAACAACCATTGCGCCAGCACTTCGCTGGTGGGGTTGTCCAGCCCGGCGATGTCGTTCAGGTAGTGGTGGTTGAGCCGGCGATGGAGCGGCGCCCAAGCGCGCGCCAGATCATGCTGGCCGCTGAGCGAGGCGTCGGCGACGATGCGCACGCCGAAGCCGTGGCCATGCAGGCGGCCGCATTTATGGCCGGGCGGCACGTGGGGCAGATGGTGGGCGGCCTCGAAGGAGGCGCTGATCCAGCTGAGCGCGCGCGCGCCGTCCAGCATCACGCCGCGGTCCGGCGCGCCGCGCAGCTGGATGGCGGCGGGGCAGGGCAGGGCATCGGCGATGTGGCGAGCCAGCGCCAGGTCGTCGCAGGCGGACAGCGCCGCGCTCAGATCGGCGTAATCAAGCGGCGCGACGGCAGCCCGGACGGCGGCTTGCAGCGCGTCCTGGCTGGTGTTTTGGGCATCGCTGCGCACGCTCAGGCGAAAGCTGTGGCCATGCGGCCTCGAGGCATGGCCATGGTCGGCCGGCAGCCGCCGCGCCGCTTCGAAGCCGGCGCCGGCTATCAGGTAACAAGCGTGCATCTTAGTGTCCTCGCGCCTCGGTCCGGCAGCGTTCCACCAGCGGGTCCGGCACGCCGGCTTCGGCGAAGCCCTTGGCGCGCAATTCGCACGAAGCGCAACGACCGCAGGGCGGCACCTCGCCGTTGTAACAGGTGTGACTCCAGGCCAGGGCGTCCAACGCGCCAACCTGTTGCGCCAGAGTGACAGTTTCGGCTTTGGACAAGTACATCAGCGGCGCATGCAGCTCCACTCGGCTGTCCATGCCCAGCCTCAGCGCCATTTCCAGCGCCTTCAGCGTGTTTTCGCGGCAATCGGGGTAGCCGGAGTAGTCGGTCTGGGCGACGCCGGTCACCAGATGGCGCGAGCCGAGGGTGTAGGCGAAGGCGGCGGCGAACGTGAGGAAGATCAGATTGCGGCCCGGCACGAAGGTATTGGGCAGCGCGTCGCCTTCGCGGACGCCGTCTTCCGGGGCGATGCCGGCATCGGTCAGCGCGTTGCCGCCGATGGCGGCGAAAGTATCGATGGGAAGGACGGTCTGGCGCACCCCGGCCAGCGCGGCGATCTTGCGCGCGCAGTCCAGCTCCACGCGGTGGCGCTGGCCGTAATCGAAGGTGACGGCCTCCACGTTGCCGGCGCCGAAACGCCGCAGAGCCCAATAGAGACAGGTGGTCGAGTCCTGGCCGCCCGAAAGCACCACCAGAGCTTTTTCTTTAGTTGCTTGATTCATGTTCCGTCGAAAAACAGTCGAAGGTTTGTGACCGCGAACCGGGATCGGTCTCACCCGGCGCGCAAACAGAAGATTCTAACCCACTATAGAACGCTTGGGACGCGTGGATGGTTTGTGGTCAAAATATGACATGTGGAAATTGTGCAACGAGTGAGTTTTTATTGATTGCGATCATGACGTGTTCATGCAATTAATGAATTGAGCATGATGATTGTGCGACTAATAACTTTTCGTGATGTTCCAAGCATCCAGACAACAAAGGGAAAACAATGGACAAGAGATTACCTATCGCAGCGGTTGCCATGCTGCTCGCCTCATCTGCCTTCGCCAGTGACCTTCAGGTCAGTCTGAGCCAACCCGCGGTCAGCGCGTCGCAGGACGTGGACGTGACCGTCACCTATCGCAACGCCGGCAAGGAGACGCTGCATGTCTACCGCTGGTACGTGCCGGGCAAGGAGCTGCAGGAACAGTTTTTGGCGGTGAACGTCAACGGCAAGCAGGCCGAATATTTGGGCCCGCGCTACAAGCGCGTGGTGCCGTCGCTGCGCGACACGGTTTCCTTGGCGCCGGGCGCGACGCTGAGCGCCAAGGTCCGGGTATCCGACTACTACGATTTGTCCAAGGGCGGCCAGCTCAACGTGCGTTTCGAGAGCAACAGCGGCAAGGTGCTGAACCGCAGCCTGCCGGCCGGCGTCAGCGCCAAATCGGCTGGCGCGGCGCAACCGCAGGATGAAGCGATCACCTCCAATGCGGTCAGCGGCTACAGCGCGGGTAAAATCAGCCCGCTGCTGCAGCGCTCGCAGGCGGCGAAGCAGGAGTGGCAGGCGCTGGCGCGCACTGCGGTCAGCGGCGTCACTTATGCCGGCAACTGCTCGGTCACTCAGCAAAACCAGTCCCGCGACGGCGTCACCGCGGCCAGCGGGATGGCCGACGAGACCAACGCTTATCTGAATGGCACGCCGTCCGGCACCCAGCGTTACGTCACCTGGTTCGGCAAATACAGCCAGACCAACTGGAACACCGCCAAATCCCATTACGTGAAGATCAAGGACGCGCTGGACACCAAGCCGATCAAGCTGGATTGCAGCTGCACCGACAGCGGCACCTACGCCTACGTCTATCCATCGCAGCCGTACACCATCTACCTGTGCGGAGCATTCTGGAACGCTCCGACAAAGGGCACCGACTCCAAAGGCGGCACGCTGGTGCATGAGCTGTCCCACTTCACCGTGGTGGCGGGCACCGACGACCATGTTTACGGCCAGACCGGCGCCAAGAATCTGGCGAAGAGCAATCCGACCCAGGCGCTGAACAACGCCGACAACCACGAATATTTCGCTGAAAACACGCCGTATCAGCCCTGATCCATCGACTGAGTCCAACCGGACCCGCCAGGCTGAGGCCGGCGGGTTTTGATTTGGTGTCGACAGTTTGTCATGTCCGGCGTGGCTGGATAATGGGGTGGAATGCGGGGGCGACGCGTCATATCATGAAGAGGCGCCGACTCCGCGAGGCCAGTCTGTTGCGGATGTCGGAGCGGATCAGGCGGCCTTTGTCCCGGGATCGCCCAATGGCATGGGGATGCGATGTCATCGACGACCATCTTGCTGGTAGAAGATAGCGCGACCAACCGCTATTTCATCGAGCAGTTCATCCTGGAGCTCGGCTATCGCTGCGTTTCCGCCAAGAACGGGCTGGAGGCGGTCGAGTATTGCCGCAATCAGGCGCCGGACTTGATCCTGATGGATGTCATCATGCCGGAGATGGATGGCTTGCAGGCGACCACCGAGTTGCGCAAGCTTTTCGGCGAGCACTGGGTCCCCATCATCTTCCTTACCAGCTTGAACGAATTGGAAAGCGTGGTTGTCGGCTTGAAGGCCGGCGGCGACGACTATCTGGCCAAGCCGGTCAGCTTCGACCTGTTGTCGGCCAAAATCCACGTTTTCCTGCGCATCGCCGAGATGCAGAACCAGATCAACCAGGACGCGATCCGGCTGGAAAAGTATTACGAGGAGAACGAGTTCGAACAGCAGCTGGCGCTGGAGCTGATCGAACGTCTGATCCGGCAGCGGACCTCCCGTCCCGACTACATTTGGCAGTATCTGAGCCCGGCCGCCGGTTTCAATGGCGACTTGATCATCATCTGTCAGCCGCCGGGAGGCGGCGAGCACATCATGCTGGCCGACTGCACCGGCCACGGCCTGACGGCTGCGATCAGCGCGCTGCCGGCGATAGACTGTTTTCACGAAATGACCGAGTCCGGCTGCGGCATGGACGCCATTGCGAGAGGGGTTAACCAGAAGCTTCACAAACTGTTGCCGGGGGGGCGTTTCGTAGCTGCCGCGTTGATCACGACCGATCCTTCCGGCAGCGAGGTTCGGGTGTGGAACGGCGGCGTGCCCTGCGTGTTGCTGTTCAACGACAAAGGCGAAGTGGAGGCACGTTGCAAGTCTGCCCATCCGCCGTTGGGTGTGCTGCCGGCGGATGCGTTCGACGACGATATGCAGACCATTTCCTGGCAAGCGGGACAGACGCTGGTGGTCAGTTCCGACGGCATCACGGAGGCCAAGGATGGGCGGGGGGCGATGTTCGGCTTGGCTGGCGTAGAAGCCGCGGTGAAGGCTGGATGGCCTGACCGGATAGGCGACTCGGTGTTGGCCGCCGCCAAAGCGCACATGCTGGGCGGCGTGGCCAGCGACGATGTCTCTTTGCTGGTGATACGCCACCTGGGCCCAGATTCCAGCGCTTGAGCCGCCGCGCCGCGGCTCACATCGAGCAGACGCGCCCCCGGCCGGTGCGCTTGGCCAGATACAGTTGATCATCCGCCAGCCGCAACAGATGTTCTCCATCCTCGCCGTCTGCCGGATCGATTACGGCCACGCCCTGGCTCAGCGTCACACAAGCGTCGACGTCAGACGCCGGGTGCGCGATATGCATTTCTCTTACCGCGGCGTCTATCTTGATCGCAACCGTCACCGCCCCGGCCAGCGTGGTTTCCGGTAGCAGGCAGACGAACTCTTCGCCGCCATAGCGCGCGGCCAGATCATAGGGGCGGCACATCTGCTTTTGGATCGCCGACGCAACCTGGCGCAAGCATTCGTCGCCGGAACTGTGGCCGCAGTTGTCGTTGTATTTCTTGAAGTAGTCGACATCGGACATGATCAGCGCCAGGGTGCTGCCGCCGCGCTGGCAATGCCGCCAGGCTTTTTCCAGCCGCTCGTCGAATTTGCGGCGATTGGCGATTCCGGTCAGCCCATCGCGGTAGGCCAGCACTCGCAGCTGGTCCGCCTGGAATTTCAGCGTCAGATGGGCATTGACGCGGTTGAGCAGGGTAATGGGCGTGACCGGCTTGCTGACGAAGTCGGCGGCGCCGGCTTCCCAGCAAGCCACCTCGTCCTGTTGGCTCTGGTGGCCGGTAACGAAAATCACCGGTATGTCTTGCGTGTTCGGGTCCTGCTTCAACTGCTGGCAGACATCCATGCCGTTGATGCCCGGCATTTCCACGTCCAGCAACAACAGATCGGGCGGCGTGCTGCGGCAGAACGCCAAAGCCTGCTCGCCGCCGGTAGCCATGAACACATCGTGGTGTTCGCGCAGTATTTGATGAGCCACCACGATGTTGGCCGGCTGGTCGTCGACGACCAATACCCGGCCGCGCCTGGCGGCGTTGCTAGAAGGGGGCATGATGGCATCGTGGGTCATGTCTGTGGCGCTTTCTGCGGCCGCATGTCTTCGCAAATGCGAATCGCTTCCGCAAAATTCATGTGCATGATCGCAGCATCTAGCCGCGCGAACTCGTCAGGATGGGCGATGCCGTGTTGCTGCTTGAGCGCGATGAATAATTGCACGGCTTCGACGTTGGCTTCACGCAGCAATTGCGTCAGCGTGGCGAGTTTCGCGGCAAGCTCCGCTTCCTCTGGCTGGGCCGGCGGAGCGGAACACTCCAGCTGTTCCGCCAAAAGCTGGGCGGCCTGATCCGCCTGGGCCAGCGCGGCCGCCAGTTCTTCATGATCGGCCGGCCATTCCCGCGCCGGGTCGCGCAACGTTTTTTCCTCCCCGGCGGCGAGCATCGCCAGTGTTTCAGCGCCGACTGTGGCGGCCAGCCCTTTCAGTGTATGCAGCAATTGCACGCCTTGCTGGCGTTGTCCATCGGCGCGAGCCCGCAGCAGCCCTTCCAGCAGCGAGCGGCTTTCCTCGCAGAAACTGAGCAGGGTATGGCGATAGATGCCGCGGTTGCCGCCGAAGCGGACGAGGGCGGCCTGGCTGTTCAGCAACTGCCCGCTCTGCAGGTCGGAGGACGGGGGCGCTGCTGCTGGGGGGGCGGCATGGCCGCGGGCATGGTGCAGGATCACTTCCACCAGTTGGTTCAGGTCGAAGGGTTTGCCAACATGGTTGTCCATGCCGGCGTTCCGCGCGGCCTCCCTGTCCGCGGGCATCACGTTCGCGGTCATCGCGACGATGGGCAGCTCGGCGGAGGGGTGGGTCCGGCGCAGGATGCGGGTGACGGCATAGCCGTCCATATCCGGCATCTGGATGTCCATCAGCACCAGATCGTAACGGTTGGCCGCGCCGAGAACCGCGTCCAGCGCCGCTTGTCCGCAGTCTGCCACGTCGATGGACGCCCCCTCGTTGCTCAACAATTCGCGCGCAACCTGCTGATTGGTCAGGTTGTCCTCCACCAGCAATAAGCGCAGCCCGCATAGCCGAGGCGCGCGGTTCTCCAGCGCGGCAGGCTCCGCTTCGCGGCGGCCCGCGCCGGCGCGGGCGTCGGCGATGGCGTCGAACAACATGGAGGCGGTGACGGGTTTGACGAGAAGGTTGTCGAACATGCCAGGCGACAGCGCCTGGCGCTGCGCCATTATTTCGCGGCCATGGGCGGTGACTAGCAGTATCACGGATGCGCGGGCGCCGTTTTGCAGCCGGCGCAGCCGCTGACAGGTTTCCCAGCCGTCCAGACTGGGCATGCGCCAGTCCACCAGGATCACGTCGTAGTCCCGGTGCTCGATCTGGCTGATCTGCGCCAGCGCCTCCTCGCCGCTGGCGGCGGTGTCCACGTGCCAGCCGAAGGCGCGCAGCAGGGCGCTTTGAGCCTGACGGGCGTTTTCGTTGTCGTCTATCACCAGGCAGCTCAGGTCGCGCAGGTCGACGACTTGGGATACGGGCGCGGGAGCCTCCGCGGCGTCGCAGTCGATTTCAAAGCGGAAGCGGCTGCCTTTGCCGGGTTCGCTGTCCACCTCCAGCTTGCCGCCCATCAGCGCCACCAGGCGCTGGCTGATGGCCAGGCCCAGGCCGGAGCCGCCGTAGCGGCGCGCGGTGGAGGCCTCCGCCTGGGAAAACCCCTCGAAAATGCGTTGCAGTTGCTCTGGCGCGATGCCTATGCCGGTGTCCCGGACGCAAAACGCCAACCGCAGGCGATGTTGCTCTCGCCGCCGCAGCTCTGCCGAGATCACCACCTCGCCGCGCTCGGTGAACTTGAGCGCGTTGCCGGACAGGTTGATCAGAATCTGTTGCAGGCGCAGCGAGTCGGCTGTGATCCAGTCCGGCAATTCCGGGTCGATGTCGAACAGCACCTCCACGTCTTTTTCGCCGACATTGGCGGACATGATCACGCCGACGTCGCGCAGCAGCTTGTCGACGCTGAAGGGGTGCGGCGCCAGCGTCAGTTTGCCGGCTTCCACGCGGGAAAAGTCGAGGATATCGTTGAGGATGCCAAGCAGAGTCTTGGCGGCGGACGCGGCCTTGTCAGCGTAATCCGCCTGGCGCGGGTTCAGGCTGGTTTGCTGCATCAACTGCAGCATGCCCAGAATGGCGTTCATCGGGGTGCGGATTTCGTGGCTCATATTGGCCAGGAATTCCGATTTGGCGCGGTTGGCGCTGTCAGCCGCTGCCTTGGCCTGGTTGAGCCAGGCCTCTCGCTCCCGCTCCAGCGTGATGTCGCGGCTGATGCCGGCGATGCGCAGCGGCGTGCCCTCCGCCGAGCACTCCGCCTGCGCCGCGGCTTGCAGATGCCGGACCTCTCCATCCTGGCGGCGGATGCGGAATTCGGCGTGGAACACGCCTTTGTCCTCTAGCGTCTGCTGCAACTGGTGTTCCACCCGCTCGACGTCGTCGGGGTGGATGCGTCCGCGCCAGTGGTTGTAATAGAGGCCGAAATCGCGGAACGATTTGGGAATGTCGTAGATTTCGAACATCCTGTCGTTCCATTCCAGCGTGTCGTCGGCCAGCGACCAGCTCCAGATGCCAAGCTCCGCCACTTCGGCCGCTTTGGCCAATTGGTCCCGCGCGTCCTCCAGGTTGCGGCGGTCCTCTTCTCGCTGCGTAATGTCGGATGCGATGGCCAGGTAGCCGCTGACCAAGCCTGCGCCGTCCTCCAACGCGGACACCGTCAGCCATACCGGCAGCGTGGAGCCATTGCGCCGGGTGTAGGTCCAGCGGCTTTCATTGGGCTCGCCCAGCCGGGTGGGGCCGACGATGGCGTCGAATCCGGGTTCGATATTGAGATTGAGCCGTTCGCGCAGCAGGCTGGCGCGCTCGGCCAGCTCCGCCGGAGAGTGGAGGCGGGTTAGGGGCGACTGGCCGATCAGGCTGTCGGCGGGGTAGCCCAGCATGCGTTCGGCGGCCGGGTTGAACAGCGTGATCATCCCGTCCAGATCGGTGGCGATGATCGCGTTGCCGGCGTAATCGAGTATGGCGTTCTGCAGCGAGGAGACCACGCGGATCTGGGCGGTGCGTTGTTCAACCTGTTTTTCCAGCGAGCTGTTCAATTCCAGGATGCGCATTTCGTTGGCCATCTGCTCGGTGACGTCGCGGATGATCAAGGCGGCGCCGCCCAGGCGATCCTCGCTCCGAACCGGGGAGGCGGTAACCGCCACGTCCAGCCAGCGCTCATTCCGTCCCAGCAGGCTGCAGCGAAGCTCCAGCGGCATCTGTTTTTCCTGCACGCGCTGTAGCGGAAAAGTGCCGTCATCCGTCGCCGGCAGTTGAATGAAGCGGGCCAATGGCTGGCCCAGCGCTTCCGTTGCCGTGTAGCCCAGCATCCTTTCCGCGGCCTGGTTCCAGCTGGTGATGAGGCTGTCGGGGGCGCAGCCGACGATGGCGTCGTGGGAGCTCTCCACGATGGCGGCCAATTCGGCTCGGCGCGCGCTGGCTTGCCGGTACTTGCGTTGGTAGACCGCCAGGATCACCCCGATCAGCGAAAAGATGGCGAGTGTGCTGCCCAGCGCCGACAGGCGCGCGTTGTGGACGAGGTTGGCTACGACCTGATCGGGCAATTCCACGTAGATGCGGCTGTAATGCCCGGGATTGCCGGTGTCGAAAGGCA
Source organism: Chromobacterium phragmitis (assembly GCF_003325475.1). Classification (NCBI taxonomy): domain Bacteria; kingdom Pseudomonadati; phylum Pseudomonadota; class Betaproteobacteria; order Neisseriales; family Chromobacteriaceae; genus Chromobacterium; species Chromobacterium phragmitis. The sequence goes on along the minus strand of NZ_CP029495.1, from coordinate 492,967 downwards.
CGTCCAGCCAGCGGGCGTAAGAGACGCCGTCGGGAGAGGCGTAGGCTTGCAGGCCGTCGGGCTGGCCTAGGCCGGAGGGGATGGGACGGAAATCCTCTTGCCAGCGCCAGCGCCGGCCACGCTCAAATCCGAAGGTCCGTCCCAGATCGGGATGCAGCAGGTAGTCGCCGCCGCGGTTGGCCAAGTAGAGGCGCAGCTCGACCGGTATGTTGTTGCGCAGGGACAGCAGCAGGTTCTGGACGTCGTAATTGATGATCACGATGCCGAACACGCGGCCCTTGGCATCGAAGATGGGCGTGGCCGCCCGCAGGGTCGGCACGGGTTTGGCATTGGGGTGCATGGGATGCCGGGAACCGTCGGTGATCTCGGAAAAGTAAACCTGTCCGGGTCTGAGGCGGATGGTGGCGCGCATGTAGTCCCGGGCGCCGTGGGGCTGCAGCGCGGAGGAAGGCACGATGTCGGGCTGGTTGCCCATCCCGCGCTCCACCCGGATCAGTTCCTTGCCTTGGTCGGCTACGCCGATGAAGCGGATGGAGGCGAGGTCTGGGTTGGCGCGGAGAAAGGCGGAGAAGATCGCGTTCAGCCTGCGGCGCCAGACCTCATCGCGAGTGTTTTCCTGCTTGTCCATTCCCCCGCCTTCCACGGCGCGAACCAGGCCGGACACCGGCGGCGTCGCGCTGAGGAACAGCACGTCGCGGCGCAGCTGGTCGAACTGCCGGCGCAGAATATCGTTGCGGGTGTGGCTGACGTAGCCCAGACGAACCTGGTAGGTGCTCAGCAATTGCTGGCGCAGGTGCAGGCCGGTCTGGAACACCACCACGGCGGTGACGGCCGCCACCGTGCACAGGAAAACGGCGATCAGCCGCAATTCCTGCTTCAACCAGCTGGATAGGCGCGGAATCGGAAACACTGGGCAGCTCCGGAGAATGGGAGGACGGGCCGGCGATACCGTTTCCGATTATAGGAACTGCCGAGTGGCATTTGAATTGCATTTTCCGCGAGGCGCGGATGAAAAGCGCAGCGGCCCGGAACGAAGCGGGCCGCTGCGCCGGCGTCAGCGCAGCTGGCGCCAGAGGAAGGCGTACTCCATCGCGGCGATGCGCGCCTCTTCTTCGTGGTTGACGGCGGCGCCGTGGCCGCCCTCGGTGCGCTCGTAGTAGCGGACGTCGGCGCCCATCGCCTTCATCGCGGCGTACATCTTGCGGGCGTGGCCGGGATGGACGCGGTCGTCCAGGGTCGAGGTGGCGAACAGCGTGGCCGGATAGCGGATGCCGGGGCGCAGGTTCTGGTACGGCGAGTAGCGTTTGATGTAGGCCCAGTCTTCGGGCTTGTCCGGGTCGCCGTATTCGTCCATCCAGCTGGCGCCGGCCAACAGCTTGTTGTAGCGCCGCATGTCCAGCAGCGGCACCTGGCAGACCACGGCGCGGAACAGCTGCGGGTACTGAGTCAGCATCACGCCCATCAGCAGGCCGCCGTTGCTGCCGCCCTTGATGCCGAGATGGCGGGCGTCGGCGATGCCGCGCCGAGCCAGGTCTTTGGCGATGGAGGAGAAGTCGTCGTAGGCGCGCTGGCGATGTTGCTTGCGCGCGGCCTCGTGCCAGGCCGGGCCGTACTCGCCGCCGCCGCGGATGTTGGCCAGCACGTAGACGCCGCCGCGTTCCAGCCAGGCCTTGCCCAGCACGCCGCTGTAATAGGGCGTCAGCGACACTTCGAAACCGCCATAGCCGTAAAGCAGGGCGGGGTTCTTGCCGTTGAGCTTCAGATTCTTGCGCGCCACCACGAAATAAGGCACCCGGGCGCCATCGTCGGAGCGGGCGAAGAACTGCTGGATGCGGTAAGGGGCGGCGTCGAAGAAGGCGGGCTGCTGTTTCAGCAATTCGCGGGCGTCGCCGCCGGCATGGGCCAGCGACAGCGAGCTGGGGGTCAGGAAATCGGTAAAGGTGAAGAAGTAGTCGTCCGAGTTGTCGCTGTCCACCGGCGTGACCCCTATGCTGCCGTAGCCGGGCGCGGCGACCTGACGCGACTGCCACTTGCCGTCTTTAGCCGTCCACTCCACCAGCCGGCTTTTGACGTTGTCGAGCACGGTTAGCATCAGCGTGTCGCGGGTGCTGTTGCTATCCGACAGCGAGGTGGTGGCGCTGGGCAGGAACAGCGGAGTGAAGTCGCGTTTGCCGGCCAGGTAGTCGTCCAGCCGGATGGCGAGCAGGCTGCCGGATTTCCAGTCGCGGCCGCCGGTTTTCCAGTTCTGGCGCGGTTTCAGCAGCAGCCAGGGACCGTGGAAGCTGATGTCGGCGTGGCCGGGCTTGTCCAGCTTTTGCCATTTGCCGTCGCGCAGCAGATAGGCGTCGTTGCTGAAGAAGGAGGTGCCCTGGCTGATCAGATCGTACTGCCGTCCGGCGGTGAAGATGCGCTGGGCGCTGACGGAGATGTCGGATGGCTTGCCTTCGAACAGTTTGGCGGCGTCGGCCAGCGGTTGGCCGCGATGCCATTCCTTGACGATGCGGGGGTAGCCGGAGTCGGTCAGGGTGCCTTGGCCGAAGTCGGTGGCGACGTACAGCGTGTCGCGGTCTTTCCAGTTGACCTCGCTCTTGGCCTCGGGCACGACGAAGCCGTCGGCGACGAAACCGCCCGAGGGCAAGTCGAATTCGCGCACCACGGCGGCGTCGCCTCCGCCGCGGCTCAGGCGGATCAGGCAGCGGTCCTGCCGCGGTTTGACGCAGTCCGCGCCCTGCCATACCCAGTTCTCTTTTTCTTGCTTGGCCAGCGCGTCAAGGTCCAGCACGGTGTGCCAGGCGGGTTCGGCCTTGCGGTACTCGTCCAGCGTGGCGCTGCGCCACAGGCCGCGGGGGTGCTCGGCGTCGCGCCAGAAGTTGTAGTAGCGTTCGCCTATTTTCTCGACGACGGGGATGCGGGCGCTGGAGTTGAGCACCGACAGGATGTCAGCCTTCAGCGAAGGAAAGTCTTTCCAGCTTTGAGACTCCTTCTGGGTGCGCTCGTTTTGCTGCTTCACCCATTGCAGCGCATCCTTGCCCTGCACGTCTTCCAGCCATAGGTAGGAATCCTGCGCGGCGGCGTGGCCCTGCGCCGCCAGCAGCACGGCGGCGGACGCGAGCAGTCTGGTCTTCATGATGTTCTCCTAAGCGCGGAGCCCTTGCCGCCGGCGAGGCCGGCGTGCAGGGCGTCCTGTTGTCGCGCGCGCCGGCCAGGCCGGCGGCCAATCCCAGACTGTAGCGCGTTTCAAATCCTTTTGTCATCGGCGCGGGGCGCCGGTTTCCCTTTCTGATTGAGGCGTCTGGGTCCGGCTGCCGCGGGCTTCAGGCTTTTCCCGCCCATATCGTCGGCTGGCGGCTTGTCCATGGCAAGCCGCGTTCCAACTGGCCGGCCATCCGGAACAGCGCGTCCTCCCGTCCGGCCGGCGCGACGAATTGCATGCCGATCGGCAAGCCGGACGCCGCATCCTGGAACAGCGGCACCGACATGGCCGGCGCGCCGGCGGCGTTGAAGACCGGGGTGAACGGCGAGCCGCCCATTACGCGCTCGGTCCACTGGTGGCCGTCCATCGTTTCCGCGCCGGCCGCATAGCTGCCGATGGGCGGCGCCAGATCGGGCAGGGTCGGCGTCAGCAGCAGATCGTAGCGCGCGAAGAAGGCGGCGACGCTGCGGGTGACGGCGTTGCGCAGATCCAGCGCCCGCACGATCTCGATGCCGCGTATCCCGTGTCCGGTCCGGTAGACGGCGAGCGTCTGCGGCTCCAGCGTGGACAGATCGATCCTGCGCCCGGTGGCTGCCGCCATGTCGTCGATCCAGGCGGCGATGTTGGCGGCCCACAGCACCGAGCTGGCATGGACGAAGGCGTCCCAGCTGCATCCCAGGGGAAGCGCCGCTTCCTCCACGGCGTGGCCTAGCGATTCGCATAGCCGCGCGGCTTCGGCGAGATGTCCGAGAATGGATGGTGAAGTGCGCTGGCCGCCCCAGGCTTGCGCCATCACGCCTATCCTCAGCCGGCCGGGCTCGACGCCGACTTGCGCGAGATAGCTGCCGGCGGGTTCGGCGATGGAGAAGGGCTGGCCGGCGTCCGCGCCGCGCGCGGCGTCGAGCAGCGCGGCGCTGTCGCGCACCGAACGGCTGACGCCCAACTGCGCGGCCAGGCCGTGGATGGCCTCGTCGAGAATCGGGCCGTTGGACACGCGGCCGCGCGTCGGCTTCAGTCCGAATGCGCCGGCGGCGGCGGACGGGATGCGGATGGAGCCGGCCGCGTCGGTCGCATGCGCCATCGGCACGATGCCGGCGGCCACCGCCGCCGCCGCGCCGCCGCTGGAGCCGCCCGCGCCGCGCGCCGGGTCCCAGGGGTTGCGGGTCGGGCCGCAGAGCGCGGATTCGGTGGTGCCGCTCCAGGCGAACTCGGGCGTGGTGGTCCGCCCCAGCGTCGCCAGCCCCGCTTCGCGGAAGCGCCGCATCAGGATGGAGTCGGCCGCGGCGGTGAAGCCGTGCGCTAGCCGGCTGCCGAATTCTATCTTCCTGCCCGCCATGGTCACGCCGACATCCTTGATCAGGAAGGGCACGCCGGCGAGCGGCGAGCCGCGCTCCAGTGCCGGGGCGATGCCGGACAGCTCGGGCTGCCAGGTTTCGATGACCGCGTTGATTTGAGGATTGACCGCCGCGCACGCCCGCAGCGCCGCATCGGCGAGCTCCTGCGGGCTGACTTCGCCCCGCGCGACCAGATCGCCCAGTCCCACCGCGTCATATTGCGCATATTCCGAAAGCTTCATCGCTGATTCCCATGGAGGATGCTCCGGCTCGACATGAGCCGGAGAGTGGTGATACCGTCCGGTATCACTGTGTGGGCATGATGATACCGATCGGTATCATCGTCAAGACGGATGGAAAAATGAACAAGCGAAAAGCGGCCGAGCCTTCGGTCCCGCCGCGGGAACGCCTCCTCGAGGCGGCAGGCGAACTGTTTTACAACGATGGCATTCGGGCGACCGGCGTCGAGGCGATCGCCGCCCGGGCGAATACCACCAAGATGGCGCTGTACCGCCATTTCCAGTCGAAAGACGCGCTGTTGGCGGAATGGCTGCGCCAGGTGATCGCCGGCTACTGGCGCGCGTTCGACGCCATAGAGGCCGAGCATGCCGGCGATCCGCGCGCGCAGATTCTGGGCTGGGCGGCCTTTTTCGCCGACGACGCCGGCGCCTGGTCGCACCGCGGCTGTCCGTTCATCAATTCGATCGCGGAGCTGCCGGATAGAGAGCACGTCGGCCGCAAACTGATAGCGGAGTACAAGCAAGACCAGTGGCGGCGGCTGGCGGGCTTGTGCCGGGCCGCCGGCCTCGCGTCGCCCGAAGAGACGGCGAGCGAACTGATGCTGGTGTTCGAGGGCGCGCAGGTCGCCGCGCAGAACCAGTCCATCGCCGATGCCGGCGCGCTTGCGCTGCGGATCGCCGGCGCCATTGTCGAGCGGCAGGCGCAGGCGTCGATCGGCTGATCGGACGTGAAAAAGCCCCGCGGCGGGCGGGGCTTGGCTGAGAGCTTACAGCGCGGGGTAGTCGGTATAGCCTTCCGCGCCGCCGCCGTAGAAGCTGTCCGGCTTCGGCGGGTTGAGCGGGGCGTTCCGCTTCAGCCGCTCCACCAGGTCCGGGTTGGCGATGTAGCTGCGGCCGAAGGCGGCGGCGTCGATATAGCCTTTCCTCAACAGCGTTTCGGCCTTCTCCGCGGTGTAGCCGCCGGCGCCGACGATCACGCCCGGATAGCGCTGGCGCAGCTCGGCGCGGAAGCCGTCGTCCAGCACCGGGCCGCCGGCCCAGTCCGGCTCGGAGATGTGCAGGAAGGCCAGCTTGCGCTTGGCCAGCTGCTCGGCCAGGTATAGCGCCATCTCCAGCTGGTCGGTGTTGGTGACGCCGTTGAAGATGCCCAGCGGCGAGATGCGGATGCCGACGTGGTCTGCATCCCATTCCGCCGCCACCGCGTCCACCACTTCCAGCAGGAAGCGGGCGCGGTTTTCCACGCTGCCGCCGTATTGGTCGGTACGGACGTTGGCGGCCGGCGACAGGAACTGGTCGATCAGATAGCCATGGGCGCCGTGGATTTCCACCAGGTCGAAGCCGGCGCGGCGCGCGTTGTCGGTGGCGCGGCGGTAGTCCTCGATGATGTCCTGGATTTCTTCGATGTCCAGCGCGCGCGGGGTGTCGCATTGCTCGCGCACCAAGCTGCCGTCGGCGGCGCGGATATTGGTGCGGCTGTCAGCCTGGATCGCGGACGGGCCGACCGGCGCGTCGCCGTTAGGCTGCAGCGAGCGGTGCGAGATGCGGCCGGTGTGCCACAGTTGCAGCGCCATCTTGCCACCGGCCTGATGCACGGCGGCGGTGATTTCGCTCCAGGCGGCGACTTGTTCTTCGCTGTAGATGCCCGGCGCGCCGGCGTAACCCTTGGCGGTGGGGGAGATGTGGGTGCCTTCGGCCACGATCAGGCCGGCGCTGGCGCGCTGAACGTAGTATTCCTTGGCCAGCGGGCCGGGCACGTCGCCCGGTTCGATGTTGCGCAGGCGGGTCAGCGGGGCCATCGCCACGCGGTTGGCCAGGGTGGCGGCGCCTACGGTCAACGGGGTCAGCAGTTTGTCGGCTTGCATGGTTTCATCCTTGTCGGGTGGTGTCGGCGGCTTATTGTTCAAATCCAAAACCCTGGGCGCGGGCGACGGGCGCGACCTGGGGGAAATACACCTGGCGGTAATAGCGGGCGGTGTTGGCGGTCCAGGGCTCGCCGTCCTCGCGTCCGATCTCCTGCCAGTGGCGGCGCAGGGTGTCGTCGTAGGCGGCGATGTGGCCGGCCAGGCCATCGGCCTGGTAGCGTTCGCGATGGACGAAGCTCTCGCGCGGCAAGCGGGGCTTCACGTCGGCGTCATTCTGGATGTGGCCGAGCGCGAGGCCTACCAGCGGGAAGGTCAGTTCCGGCAGCTCCAGCAGCTCCACCATTGCCCGCGGATCGCGGCGGATGCCGCCGATGGGCACCGCGCCCAGGCCGGCGGCGTGCGCGGCGGTGATCAGGTTGCCCAGCGCGATGCCGGCGTCCACCGAGCCGACGGCGAAGGCTTCCACGCTGTCGTGTATCACCTGCTTTTCGCCGGCCATCTCCACGCCCAGGCGAGTCTTGTGGAAGTCCATCACGATGGCGACGAACACCGGGGCCTGGGCGATCCACGGCTGGCCGCCGGCGATTTCGGCGATGCGCTGACGGCGCTCGGCATCCTGCACCACCACCAGCGAGACCTGCTGGCCGTTGATGGAGGTCGGGCCTTTCCAGGCGGCGTCCAGAACGGCGTCCAACAATTCCGGGGCGATGGGCTTGTCCTGATAGCTGCGCACGCTGCGATGGCTGTGCATCAGCTGCAAGGTTTCGTTCATGTTTGACTCCATTTTTAGTAGACCAGTCGTCTAGTGTCAGTTTCAAGAAAACCCGCCGGTTGCGGCGGGGCGCTCTCTTTATCGTTTACAGCTGGCTTTGTCGGGCCGCGGCAGCATGGTTTCCGTCAGGCGGTAGGCATTGTGCATGGGTTGGTCGGAGCGCTGCACCTTATACAGCAGCGCGCTGCCCACCCACAGGCTGTACAGGCTGGCGGCCAGTTCGTCCGGCTCCAGATAAGTGCACAGGCTGCCTTCGGCTTGGCCGCGGCGTATGGCGTCGGCCAGGCGGGAAATCAGCCGGCCCATGCCTTCGGCCAGCATTTCGCGCATCGGCTCGGACAGGTCGGATACTTCCGCCGCCAGTTTCACCGCCAGGCAAGTATGGCTCTGTTCGGTGCAGCGGTGGGTGTCCAGCCAGCCCTGGAAATAGCGGATCAGGCAGTCGCGGGCATTGCCGGACTCGGGCCGCAGCAGCGCCACCAGTCTTTCGTCGTAACTCAGGAAGTAGCGGCGCAGCATTTCCACGCCGTAGCCTTCCTTGGACGGAAAGTAATGGTAGAACGATCCCTTGGGCACGCCGGCGGTGGAGAGGATCTCCGCCAGCCCGACCGCTGCGAAGCCTTTGCCGAGGATGATTTCCTCGCCGGTGGCCAGCAGGTGCTCGCGGGTATCGGCTGTATGGTTGGCTCGTGACATGTGGCAAACTCTACTAGACCGGTCGTCTAGTTTCAAGATTGAAGGACGAAAAACCGCTTAAGCTGTTGCGTTCGGGGCACAGGCAGGATCTGGCGGGAGTCATTTCAGATAGGAGCGAAGCACCTGCAGCACGGCGTCAAGGTCGTGCTGGCGCTGCTCCAGCTCCGGTTCCTTGACCACGTGGTCGGTCAGGTGGCCTTCCATCACCGCCAGCATCAGTCCATTGACCGCGCCGCGTATCGCGGCGATCTGTTGCAGGATGGCGGAACAATCGCCATCGTTTTCCAATTGCTTTTCCAGCGCGGCGGCCTGGCCTTGCAGCCGGCGCACTCGTGCCAGCAGTTTGGCCTTGTCCCGTACCGTGTGCGACATCTCGTGTTTCTCCGTGTTGACTGGCCGATCTTAGCATGGTGGATACTGGGGGCTAGTATTTTGATACTGGGGGTGAGTATAATCGCGGCATTCCCACCTCGCCTGGAAACTATCGTGACTTCTTTCGCCACTCTGCTGCAGCAGGGCAATGCCTGGCTGTTTATCCCCAGCGCCGTTGTTTTGGGCGCTTTGCATGGTCTGGAGCCCGGCCATTCCAAGACCATGATGGCGGCCTTCATCGTCGCCGTCCGCGGCACGGTGCGGCAGGCCGTGTTGTTGGGCCTGGCCGCCACCGTGTCCCACACGGCGGTGGTGTGGCTGGTGGCGATGGCCGGGCTGTACTTCGGCCGCAGCTGGAACGCCGAAACCGCGGAGCCGTATTTCCAGATGGCGTCGGCGGCCTTGGTGATCCTGGTGGCAGCGTGGATGATGTGGCGCACCTGGCGCCACAGCCGGCAGGGCGATGATCACGGCCACGGCCATCATCGCGAAGGGGAACGGCGGATCGACACCGGGCATGGCGTCGTGACGCTGGAGATTTTCGAAACCGGCGCGCCGCCGCGCTTCCGGCTGTCAGCAGCCGGCGGCCACCGCCTGGCGTGGCGGGCCGAGCAAGTCGGGTTGGAGACGGAGCGGGCCGGCGGCGGCCGCCAGGCGTTCGCATTCCGCGACGCCGGCGGCTTCCTGGAGTCGGTGGAGGAAATACCGGAGCCGCACGAATTCATCGCTCGGCTGAAGCTGGGACATGGCCATCATAGCCATGACTACGATGTCGAGTTCGCAGAGAGCGATCATCATCGCGCGGTGGCCGAGCGCGAGGGGGTGGACGTGTCCGCGCCCGGCTATCAGGACCCGCACGAGATGGCGCACGCCAACGATATCCGCCGCCGCTTCGCCGGCCGCGACGTCACCACCGGACAGATCGTGCTGTTCGGCCTGACCGGCGGACTGGTGCCGTGTCCGGCGTCCATCACCGTGCTGCTGCTGTGCCTGCAACTGAAGCAGGTGGCGCTGGGCGCCACCCTGGTGCTGTGCTTCAGCATCGGCCTGGCCTTGACCATGGTGGCGTCCGGCGTGCTGGCCGCACTCAGCGTCAAGCATGTGTCGCGCCGCTGGAGCGGCTTCGGCGACTGGGTGCGCAAGGCGCCGTATATTTCCGGCGCGCTGATCATGTTGGTGGGCCTGTATTTGGGCTGGTCCGGCTGGGCTCACTTGGCTTGAGCGGCTGGATGGGGCGACCAGGGCGGCTCCCGGGCGGGGCCGCCTTTTTTCATGCGTTTTCAAGGAGTGGATTTCGAAGCCTTGATCTGCATCACGCTTAAAGATGTGCAGTATGTGCATCTTTATTTCCAGCATGTAGGCTGCGGATTGAGTCAGTTACTTGGGAAGCCCGCGAAGGGAGCGCAGATGAAAAACACGCGAAAACTATGGGGATGGCTGGCGCTGATTTGCTTGCTGTCATTTTCGGTCCTGCTCTACATGGGCAAGGAAATCTACCAGTCGGCGCCGCCGATTCCATCCGTGGTGCAGGGCGCGGACGGCAAGGTGGTGTTCACCGGCGAGCAGATCCGCCGCGGCCAGCAGGCCTGGCTGTCGTCCGGCGGCCAGCAATTGGGCACGGTATGGGGCCACGGCAGTTATGTGGCGCCGGACTGGTCGGCCGACTGGCTGCACCGCGAGGCGCTGGCGCTGCGGGAGAGCCGGGCCAAGCAACGCTTCGGCCAAGCTTACGCCCAGCTTGATGTCGGCCGCCAAGGCATGCTGGACGCCGAACTGCGCCGCGAGATGCGCGCCAACGGCTATGACGCGGCCCATGACACGCTGACGCTGAGCGCGGAACGCGCCGCCGCCGCGCGCGAAGTGGCCGCGCACTACGAAGGCCTGTACGGTACGGACCCGGCCTTCGACACGCTGCGCGAGCAGTATGCGATGAGCGCCAATTCGCTGCCGTCGGCAGCCGACCGCGAAGCCGTGGCCGCCTTCTTTTTCTGGTCCGCCTGGTCCGCCGCCGCGGATCGTCCGGGCGAAAGCGGCCTGTCCTACACCAACAACTGGCCGCACGAGCCGCTGGTGGGCAACGCGCCCACCGCCGCCAACGGCATGTGGTCGATCGCCAGCGTGATCCTGATGCTGGCCGGCATCGCCGCCATGGTGTGGTACCACATGGCCGCCGGCGAAGGCGAGGAGCCCGCGCAAGTGCCGGATGCCGATCCGCTGCGCAAGCTCCAGGCCACGCCGTCCATGCGCGCCACCCGCAAGTATTTCTATGTGGTGATCGGCCTGCTGCTGACCCAGGTGGGCATGGGCGCCATCACCGCCCACTACGCGGTGGAGGGCCACAGTTTCTTTGGCATCCCGCTGGCCGAGGTGCTGCCCTGGGTGGTGAGCCGCACCATCCACACCCAGTTCGGCGTGTTGTGGATCGCCACCGCCTGGCTGGCCACCGGCCTGTATATCGCGCCGCTGCTGTCCGGCCATGAACCCAAATACCAGAAACTGGGCGTGGACGTACTGTTCTGGGCGCTGATTTTCATCGTGGTCGGCTCCACCGTCACCGGCTGGGTAGGCACCTTGCAGCGCCTGGGCACGGATTTCAGCTTCTGGATTGGCAATCAGGGTCTGGCCTACACCAGCATGGGCCGCGTGTGGCAAATCCTGCTGTTCGTCGGCCTCTTGTTCTGGCTGTTCCTGGTGGCGCGCGCCTTGCTGCCGGCCTTGCGCAACAAGGAAACGGAAGGCCGCAGCCTGATCGCCATGCTGCTGTTGTCCGCCACCTGCATCGGCCTGTTCTACGCTACCTCGCTGGCCTGGGGCCAACACACCCATTATTCGATGATCGAGTACTGGCGCTGGTGGCTGGTCCACTTGTGGGTGGAAGGCTTCTTCGAAGTGTTCGCCACCGCGGTTATCGCGCTGATCTTCGCGCGGCTGGGCCTGATCCGCATGGCAAGCGCCAACCGCGCCATCGTGCTGGAGACCATCGTCTTCTTGTTTGGCGGCATTCTGGGCACCTTGCACCACCTGTACTTCACTGGCGCTTCCACTGCGGTGATCGCCGTCGGCGCGGTGTTTTCGGCTTTCGAAGTGGTGCCGCTGGCGCTGGTGGGTTTCGAGGGCTGGCAGACTTACCGCCGCAGCGGCGCCGCGCCGTGGGTGGAGCGTTATAAGTGGGCCATCCTGTGCTTTGTCGCCGTGGGCGTGTGGAATACCGTGGGCGCCGGCCTGCTGGGCTTCTCCATCAACCCCCCCATCTCGCTGTACTACGTGCAGGGCCTGAACATGACCCCAGCCCATGGCCACGCGGCGCTGTTCGGCGTCTACGGCATGCTGGGCATAGGCCTGATGCTGTTCTGCCTGCGCGGCGTGTCCGAGGCCGCGCTGTGGGACAACCGCCTGCTGAAGCCTATGTTCTGGCTGCTCAATATCGGCCTGTTCATGATGGTGTTCTTGTCCATCCTGCCATCCGGCATTTATCAGGCCTGGGCCAGCGTGACGTACGGCCTTTGGTACGCGCGTTCGCCGGAGGTGGTGCACTCGGCGTTGATGCAGAACCTGGTGTGGCTGCGGGTGCCGGGCGACATCGTGTTCGCGCTGGGCGTGCTGTATCTGGGCCGCTTCGCCCTGCGGCTGCTGGGCTGGGGCGGCAAGAAGGCGCTGGCTGGGCAAGGCGTGTGAGCGGAAGACTGATGGCAAACAGCAAAAGCCGGGCGTGCCCGGCTTTTTCGCGTCTACAGCGTCTTGTACATCAGCGTGGTGGCTTGCAGTTTTTCGCCGCGGCCGTCCCAGGCGTAGCCGGGGATGCGGCCGGCTTCTTGATAGCCCAATGACCGATAGAGCGGCTCCGCCTTGTCGCCGCTGGCGGTGTCCAGCGTCAGCAGGCTGCGGCCGCGCCGCCGGGCCTGGTTTTCCAGTTCGGCCATCAGCGCGCGGGCGATGCCCTGGCGGCGGCAGTCCGGATGCACCAGCAGCTTGCAGACTTCGGCGCGGTGGGGCTGGTTGGGCGGGGTGTCGCAGTCCAGCTGCGCGCTGCCGGCCAGCCTTCCGTCCAGCAGCGCGGCCAGCAGGACGCGGCCGCCGCCGGCGACGCCGGGCAGGGTTTTGTCGCGCCAGAAGGCGGCGGCTTGCTCCACGGAAAACGGCAGCACGAAATGGATGCTGGCGCCGTCATGCACGCAGGCGTGCAGCAGTTCGGCCAGTTCCGGCAGCAGGGCGGAGGCGGGTTCGGCGTCGAGCGCGAGGATGTCCAGTTGCGGCATCTTGCTTGGTCACTTTCTTGGGAGACATTCCAAATACGGTAATAAGCAAGAAACAGGCCCGGTTCCCCGGGCCTGGCGCGGCGTAGCGGATCAGGGATCGGGCGGCCTGGGCAGCGGCTGCGCGTCCGGGATGTCCGGCGCGCCGCGCTGGACTTCCGTCTTGCTGACTACTGGCGCGGCCTCCGGCTGCCAGCTGTCGCCGCCCTTTTTCACTGGCGGCAGCGCCGGGCGTGAGGGCGCTCGCCAGGGCTGGGCCGGCGTCGTCTGATGGACGATGGGCCGAGCGGGCAAGGCGGCCGGAGGCGGCTTCGCCGCAGCCGGAGGAGGAGGCGCGGGCGCCTCCGCCGGCCATAGCCGCCAGGCCGCGCCGCCGGCCGCCGCCGCGGTCAAGAGCAGGGCGGCGGGCCAGGCGCGGCGCGGGATCACCAGCTCACCTGATCATTCAGGCTGAGGCTGCCGCTGGCCGGCGTCAGCAGGCTGCGGTTGCCGGACAGGTTCTCCCAAGTCACGCTGCCGTCGGCGTTCTTGCGGTAGTACTTGTAGGCGATGGGCTGGCCGGCCGGAAGGTTGACGCCGTTTTGCCATACCGGGTAGTTGACCGCATCAACCGGAAGACCGAGGTCGGTGTTCCAGTTGCCCAGCGCCCGCGCGTTGCCGGTGACGTAGACCTGCTGGCCCCACTGCGTGCTGGCCGTCACGTTGATGCCGACCGGCACCTCGCCGGCCTTGGGCGCGGCGCGGCAGTTGTTGTAGCGGGCGCAGACCACCTGCGGAATGTCGACCACCTTGCCGGCATGGATCGAGGCCAAGAGGCTGATGTATTCGCCCATCGCCCAGTTCAACGGCCCCATCGATTTGGTGGCGGCGCCGGCTTGGTAGCCGGCCGGCGTGGTCACCGTCCAGCCGTCTGGCAGCGTGGCGCTGTTGGACCACACTTGTTCCGGCAGCATGCCTTCCGGCGTGGCCAGCAGCTTCAGCGTGGCGAGATAAGGCTGACCGGCCGAGGCCTTGCCCTGGCGGGCGATCTCGTACATTCCGCGCTCGGCGGTGAAGATGGGCCACAGCCGGCCAACGCCCGCGCCGTCGAAGTCGCGGCCGTCGTTGTGTTCGCCGTAGCCGTCGAAGTTGTAGCGGAACCAGGCGTTGACCGGCAAGGATGGCGCGCCGGGCAGCGCCAGTTTCTGGCCCAGCACGCTGTCGAACACGGCCATGGTGTTGACGATGGTGGGATCGTCGGCGCGTTTGACGCCCATGCGCACCAGTTCCAGGAAGCCGCCGTCCACCACGCGGCGGGCATCGCGGTCGCCGCCGCCGTTCTTCACGGTGACGGTTTGCGGCGTGTCTGGGCCGGCGATGGGCCGGAAGCTGGCGCGGTCGGTTCCGCTGCCGGCGCGGCTGGCCGGGTTGACGCGGACATAGTAGCTTCCATTGCCGAAGCCGCCGCTGGTGGTGTAGGTCCAGGCGGCGACGCTTTGCTGCCAGTAATCGGCGGCGGAGAGGTAGCGGCCGGCGCTGGCGTCGTCGCCGTTGGCGCGGGCGATGTCGGCGGCAGCCACCAGGCCGGCGATCTCGGCGGCGAGGGTGGACGGCGAGTAGCCGGAGTTTTCCTCCCAGCGTTCCTGGTAGCTCCATGGTCCGGTGGCGACTATGTAGTCCGCGGTCAGCTTGATTTTGGGCCACAAGGGATTGGACACGACCGACCCCAGCCGCCAGGCCAGCAGGATGGGCATGGCCTGTTCGTCCATCTGCGTGCCTTGCCAGTACGGCCAGCCGCTGACCCAGGCGTTTTGCGGGAAGCGGCCGACGCGGCTGTAGCCGGCGGCGCAACCGGCGGCGTTGTATTCGGCCGCGCCGCAGTTGCTGGTTTGCTGCAGGGTATTGAACAGGTAATTGACTACGGTCGTGGCGGTGGCGGTGTCGCCGGCCGTGGTCAGGGCGTTGGCGAACTTGAACAGGTCGCGCGGCCACACCAGGTGGTAACCGCCCTGGTTGGCGTCGCCCTGGGTTTCGCCCCATGGCGTGCCGATGCCGGCGATCATGGCGCCGTTGCTCTTGTCCTGCATGGTTTTCAGCGTCATCGCCGCCAGATAGTAGCGGTCGTCGGCCAGGCCGCCCTGGGCGGACAGGCCGGCGGCGTAGGCGTGCCAGCCATCGTCGTATTGCCGCTGGGCGGCGGCAAGGTCGGAGCCCAGCGAGGCGGCGGCGGCGTTGACCGCTTCGCCCTGGCTCTTGCCGAAGGCCAGCACCACGTCGAAGGACACGCTGGTGGCGTTCGGGTCGCCCAGGTCCAGCCAGCCTGTCTGCGCCACGTTGCCGCCGCTGGCGGAGCTGAAGGTCCAGTTCATCGCGTTGTCGCCGCTGCCGACAAGATCGGTCCAGCCGTCGCTCTGGCCGACGAAACCGTTGGACAGCATAGGTTGGCCGTTGACGGTTTTCCACGGCTGGCTGGCCATCAGCGCCGAGGCGCGGCTGTTGCGGCTGGCGGCCAGCGCGTAGCCGCCGGCGGCGGCCACGGTCTGGGCATTGTTGCCGGCGCCGCTGTTGTCCAGGCAAGGCTTGAACAGCAGGTAGAGGTTGAAGTCGCCCAGCTTGCGGCCATTCAGCGCGCTGAAGGTGACGCGCTGCACCAGCGCGTCGCGGGCCGGATCGACGAAGATGCGCTTGCTGATCCGCCAGTTGTGGCCGGCGTTGCCGGTGCTGGCGATCCAGCTCATGGTGCGCTTGTCGGTTTGGCTGGCCGAATACGCCTGCTGTTTCTCCTCGTCGACGAAGGTCTTGCCGGCGTCGCCCACCAGAAACTGCAGGTCCACCGATTCCGGCGTGTCCAGCACCGGGTAGTACACCTCGGACACGATGCCGCGGTAGCCGGTGAAGTAAACCTTGGAGGGGCCGCCGACGGCCGTGCCGAGGAAGGACTTGGACGCCGGGCCTCGAACCGGCGCGTTGCCGGGCGAGCCGAAGGCTTCGCCGGCGTGGGCAAGTGGGCTGAACAGGCTGGCGATCAGCAGGCCCAGCAAGGCCGGACGGATCAGGGACGGTTGTTTCATGGTTGTTGTCTCCACTTTGTAGCGCTGCGGTTGACGAGGCCGGTCGGCTCGATGTCAATGTAATTTTGTTACGCAATATATCAAAGAAAGAGCGGCCGGCATTGCGCCAGTTCAAACGATTGTTCGAGAGTACAGGTATTGGGAATAAGCAAGGCGAAGCCGCCCATTGGGACTGGATGCCATGGGCGCTAGGGGATAACCGGCACAAAGGATGGGGCGAGAGAATGGGAACGCCGCTTACGCTGCGCACAGCCGGATGTTCTGTCCGGTTTTTCCAATCATGCGACACAAGGGGATGCAATGAGCCAGACCAAGGTAGAGCCTCAATCCAACGCCCAGCTTCGCCACGGCCAAGTGTTCGAACCCGCTTCGCGCGGCCAGTTGTGCGTGGATGGCGTCAACGCGCAATGCCCGCTGCAGAGCTGGAACGTCAATGGCTTGGAAGCCGGCAAGTTTTTCCCGGCGCCGACAGCCAATCTGCATGACCCGCTGGCGCCGACCGACGCGCCAAACGCCGCTCCGCCGGCGGACGGCAAGATCGCCAGCGCCGGGCAGGCGCATTCCGCAGTGCTGGACGAGCAAAGCGCGGATCGCTGGCACAAGCATCCGGTCAAATCCGGGCAGATGCTGGAGTTCAAATGGAGCTATCACGCCTCCCACCTGACCCGGCGCTGGAATTACTTCATCACCCGCGAAGGCTGGGATCCCAACCGCCCGCTGAGCCGTGCCCAGTTCGAATCCGAGCCTTTCTACAAGGCCGAACTCACCGCTCAGCCGTTCTGGGAGCATCAGGCCGAGCTGACGCCGCCGCAGCCGACCATCCATGAGCTGCGCCTGCCGCAGCGCCAGGGCTACCATGTGGTGCTGACGGTGTGGGAAGTGGCCGATACCGGCAATGCCTTCTATCAGGTAGTCGATTTCGATTTTTCCTAGCCGGCTTTGTCGCATCCGCGCCACGCCGGGCAGCGAGTGGTGTAGTTTTGTGACACAAGTCAAATAAACATGTATTATTTGAGCATCTTTTAACGAATCCCCTCCGCGCGGGGATTTTTTCCGACAATTAAGATGTATTTTTTAAGTATCTTAAGGAGCCTGACATGCTGAGTGAACAAACCCGATCCCTGGTCAAGGCCACCGTGCCGGTGCTGCAACAGCATGGCGTGGCGCTGACCAGCCACTTTTACCGCCGCATGTTCGAGCACAATCCGGAGCTGAAGAACCTGTTCAACCAGGGGCACCAGCATTCCGGCCAGCAGCAGCAGGCATTGGCCGGCGCGGTGCTGGCCTATGCCCAGCACATCGACGATCCATCGCCGCTGCTGCCGGTGCTGATCCGGGTCGCGCACAAGCATGTCAGCCTGGGCATACGCGCCGAGCACTATCCCATCGTCGGCAAGCATTTGCTGGCCTCCATCCGCGAAGTGCTGGGCGAGGCGGCCGGCGATGACCTGATCCAGGCTTGGGCCGAGGCTTACAGCTTGCTGGCGGATACCTTGATCGGCATCGAAAACGGCATGTACGGCGAGTCCGCCAATGCGGCCGGCGGCTGGAGCGGCTGGCGGCCGTTCCGGGTGGCGCGCAAGGAGGCCGAGAGCGAGGAAATCGTCTCCTTCTATCTGCAGCCTTGCGATGGCGGCGCGCTGCCGGGCTTTCGTCCAGGCCAGTACGTGACGGTGAAGCGCTTCGTCGCCGAGTGGGGGCTGAGCCAGCCGCGCCAGTACAGCCTGTCCGACGCGCCCAATGGCGAATACCTGCGCATCTCGGTCAAGCGCGAGGACGCGGCCGAGGGCAAGCCGGCGGGCCGGATGTCCAATCTGCTGCATCGCGAAGTCCAGGTTGGCGACGTGCTGGAGCTGACTGCGCCCCAGGGCGACTTCTTCCTGCATGAAGACCGTTACGGTCCGGCGGTGCTGATCAGCGCCGGCGTCGGCCAGACGCCGATGCAGGCGATGTTGGGCCGCCTGCTCAAGCGCGGCGGCCGCGAGGTGCGTTTCCTGCATGCGGCGCGCCACGGCGGCGCGCACGCGATGGGACTGAAAGTGCGCCAACTGGCCGAGCGCCATCCGCAGCTGCGGATTCATGTCCGCTACGAGACGCCGCGCGCGCAGGATGTGCGGGGCATCGACTACCACGCCGCCGGGCGTCTGGATTTGGCGGAGCTGAAGGAGTGGGCGCTGCTGCCGGACGCCGATTACTACATCTGCGGCCCGCTGGGCTTCATGCGCGCGCAGCGCGACAGCCTGCGCGGCCTGGGGGTGGCGGCGGATCGCATCCATTACGAGGTGTTCGGCTCCAACCCCGGCGACGATTGAGGGCGCGGCCCGGACGCGGTATGCTGCCGCCGACTCTTCGCACCGATGGACTGCCATGCAACTGACCCGTTTCACCGACCTAGGACTGCGCGTGCTGATGTATCTGACCGGGCAGCCGTCCGGCCAACTGGCCACGATTCCGGAAATCGCCGAGCGATTCGAAATCTCGCGCAACCATCTGGTCAAAGTGGTGCATTTCATGGGGCAGCAAGGCTGGCTGGTCACCACCCGCGGCAAGGGCGGCGGCATGTCCTTGTCGCGGCCGCCCGAGCATTACCGTCTGGGCGAGGTGGTGCGCTCGCTGGAGGGCAAGACGCAGTTGATAGACTGCGCCGAGCCGCCTTGCGCGCTCAACCGCGGCTGCTTGCTGAAGGGCGCGCTGGACGAGGCGCTGGAAGCGTTCTTCCTGTCGCTGGACGGCTACACGCTGCGCGACATCGTCGCCGGCCCCACCGGCGAAGCCATCATCCGCCTGCACCGCTCGAGTCGCTGATCGCGGCCTGATCCTGCGCTGCGCCATCTTGTCGTGCGATGCGTGCCGTCCGCGTCGGCGCGCCTTGGCTATTCGGCCGTCGGCGGGCCTTTCAGCTCGATGCCGTTGCCGTCCGGATCGCGCAGGTAGACCGAAGGGCCGTAGCCTTCGGCGCCGAAGCGTTGCTGGGCCGGTTCGACGTCGATGCCCAACCCGGCCAGGTGGGCGCGGATCGCTTCCTCATCGAACGGCTCCACCCGCAGGCAGATGTGGTCGACATTGCAGCCGGATGGGGCATCGCCGGCCAGCAGATCGATCAGCGCGCCGCCGGCGTCCAGATGCGCCAAGCCCAGCTGTTCTAGCTTCTTCACCACCTGGCAACCCAAGGCGTCGCGATAAAATCGTTCCGCGCGGGCGATGTCCGCGACGCGCAGCACGACGTGGTCGATTCCCCGTATCCGGAATGGCGACATGGCGTTCTCCTGTGGCTGTTGGATGCTGATATGTTATTTAAATTGCGCTTAGGTGTTAAATTGTTCTTTTGAATGATGCCGATAGCGCCATGCCGGCGCGGCGGCCAAGGAGAAGAGGGCATGGAATGGTGGCTTGGCTTGCCGCGGGTGGCGGGCCTGTTTGTATTGACCGCGCTGGCGGAAATCATAGGCTGTTACCTGCCGTGGCTGGTGTTGCGCGAGGGGCGGTCCTTATGGCTGCTGGCGCCGGCGGCCGTCTCCCTGGCGCTGTTCGCCTGGCTGCTGACCCTGCATCCCGCCGCCGCCGGCCGCGTTTATGCGGCTTATGGCGGCGTGTATGTCAGCGTGGCGCTGCTCTGGCTGTGGCTGGTGGACGGCATCCGGCCGGATCGCTGGGACGCGCTGGGGTGTTCGCTGGCGCTGGCCGGGATGCTGGTGATCATGTTCGCGCCGCGCGCTTAAAGCGTGGGCCTGCGCATGCCGGATGGGGTCGGGGACTCGGCGGGCGATTCCGGGCGGCGTTTCGACAGATAGAGGCCCGCCAAAATCAGCGCGACGCCGCCCAGTTGCAGTGGAATCGATTTGGTGCCGGGGCCCGACAAGTAGTCGATCAGGACGCCGCCTATCATCTGGCCCGCTATCACTAGCAGCGTGGTTCTCATGATGCCCAGCCTGGGCAGCGCGATGCTGTTGATCGCGACAAACCAGGCGCCTAGCACGCCTCCCAGCCAAGCCAGGCCGGGCGCCTGCAACGGCAGACGATATGGGGCGCTACCGCCGATAAGCGGCAGGCTGAGAAACAGAAACCCTCCCAGATGATTCCAGAAAGAGGCGGACATCGCGCCGCGGCTTTGCGCAAGCTTGCCGTTGATGGCGCGGCTGGCGGCTATGCAAAGCCCGTTCGCCAGCGCCAATAGCATCAAATACCCCATGTTCAGGCTCCAAAAATCAAAAGGGCGCAGCCGGACAGGATGGGCAGCAGCGCCAGGGTGTCTGGCAAGCGATAGCGCCGCTTCGGCAGGCCAAACCAGCCAAAATGGTCGGAAAACAAACCAAAGAGAACTTGCCCTAGCATGCCTATCGCCAGCGTGCCGGACATCGCCAGCGGACTGTTGACGGTGATGGCGGCCAGCGACACCACCAGCGCGCCAGGCACGCCGCCAAGGTAAGCCCAGATGGGCGGCGGGTCTGAACGGCCTGTCGTCTTTGAGGCCGGCATGGCCAGCCATATCAGCAAAGCGGCCAGCATGCCGATGCCGTGCGCCAGCCAGGAGGCGCAAAGCGGATTGCTGTCGCGCGCGAGTTGGCTGTTGCTATGGATCATCAGCGCGAGCAAGCCGCCTGCGAACAGCGCAAGCGCCGGCAGCGTGAGTCGATTGAGTGGAATGCGTGGTGCGGGCATGGCCATGGGTTTTGTCGGTGATGGAATGAAAACGCATCGTATATTGTGTTTGATTGACTGATAATCCGGCTTTGTGGAAACTTATCGTAGAAAATAAGTGGACAATAGCGATGGAGCATTTCGCCGCGATCCCTATCTTCGTCGCCGTGGTGGAGGCAGGCAGTTTTTCCGCCGCCGCGGCCAAGCTGGGCTTGACCAAATCCGCCGTCAGCAAGCGGGTGCAGCAACTGGAGGCCGGGCTGAATGTGCGGCTGCTGCAGCGGACCACCCGCCGCCTGAGCCTGACCGAGGCCGGCGAGCGCTATTACGACAGCGTGCGCCACGCGCTGGCCATCGCCATGGAGGCGGAGGAGGCGGCGGCCGGCCTGCAAAGCCAGGCGGCCGGCTTGCTGCGCGTCAGCGCGCCGATGGCTTTCGGCCGCCTGCATGTGTCGCCGCTGGTGCCGGAATTTCTGCGCCGCCATCCCAATATCGAACTGGACCTGGCGATGGATGACCGCATGGTGGACCTGGTGGCC
The DNA here is from genome assembly GCF_003325475.1 of Chromobacterium phragmitis. Taxonomy (NCBI): domain Bacteria; kingdom Pseudomonadati; phylum Pseudomonadota; class Betaproteobacteria; order Neisseriales; family Chromobacteriaceae; genus Chromobacterium; species Chromobacterium phragmitis. The sequence goes on along the minus strand of NZ_CP029495.1, from coordinate 472,019 downwards.
GATGGCTACGATCTGGCGGTGCGCATCGGCAATCTGCCGGACAACAGCATGGTGGCGCGCCGCCTCGCGCCGTGCCGGGTGTGGGTGTGCGCCTCGCCGGACTATCTGGCGGAATATGGCGAGCCCAGGCATCCCGCCGAGTTGGCCCAGCATAACTGCATCGCGTATTCCTATTATCGCGGCGGCGCCAGCTGGGTGTTCCAGGGGCCGGGCGGCGACATCCGCGTGCAGCCGCGCGGCAATTACCAGGTGAACAATAGCGAGGCGCGCCGCGACGCGCTGTTGGCCGGGCTGGGCATTTGCGAGATGCCCACTTTCATCGTCGGGCCGGACCTGGCGGCGGGGCGGCTCAAGGCGGTGTTGACCGATTACCCTTTGCCGCGGCACGCCATCCACGTTGTCTATCCTGAGCGCAGGCGGCTGCCGGCCAAGGCCCGCGCGTTCATCGATTTTCTGCAGGAAAAGCTGGGCGGCGAGCGGCCCTTGTGGGACAGCGGCCTGCCCGCATCTTTGCTGGCATCGCCAAACGGGAGCCGACCATGAGCAAGACGATAGGCACGGCGCTGGTCTGGTTGCGCCGCGATTTGCGGCTGGACGACCATGCCGCTTTTTACCACGCGCTGAAGCACAGCCGGGCGGCGCTGCCGGTGTTCGTGTTCGACGCCTCGATTTTGGACGCGTTGCCGCGCGACGACCGCCGCGTCGACTTCATTCATCAAAGCTTGGCGGCGCTGAAGGCGGAGTTGAATCAGCTGGGCGGCGACCTGCTGATCCGCTATGGGCAGCCGCGGGACGAGATACCGCGGCTGGCGGCGGAGCTGGGCGCGGAGGCGGTGTTCTGCAACCGCGATTACGAGCCGGCCGCGCGCGCGCGCGACGCGGAGGTGGCGGAGAAGCTGGCCGAGCGCGGCATCGCTTTTCATGGCTGCAAGGATCAGGTGGTCTTTGAAACCGACGAGGTGCTGACCGGCGCCGGCAAGCCGTTTGCCGTATTCACGCCGTACAAGAACGCCTGGTTGAAGAAACTGACGCCCTTCCATCTGCAGGCCTATCCGGTGCGGCGCTATCTGGACGCGCTGCTGCCGCGCGCGCCCGAGGCCATGCCGTCGCTGGCCGACATCGGCTTTAGCCCCAGCGGCCTGGCCGCGCTGCCGGTGCGGGCGGGCGCCGACGGGGCAGAGGCCCTGTTCGCCGATTTTTCCCGCCGCATCGCCCATTACAAGACCATGCGCGACTACCCCGGCGTCAAGGGCGTGTCCTATCTCAGCGTCCATCTGCGCTTCGGCACCATTTCCATCCGCCGGCTGGCGGCCTATGCCTGGCATGACGGCGGCGAGGGGGCGATGACTTGGCTGAGCGAGCTGATCTGGCGCGATTTCTACCAGCAAGTGCTGTGGCACCGGCCGGACGTGGTGGAACACGCGTTCAAGCCGGAGTATGACGCGCTGCCTTTCCCCAATGACGCGGAATGGTTCGAGGCCTGGAAAAACGGGCAAACCGGCTACCCGCTGGTGGACGCGGCGATGCGGCAGCTGAACCATAGCGGCTATATGCACAACCGGCTGCGCATGGTGGCGGCCAGCTTCCTGGTCAAGGATCTGCTGATCGACTGGCGCTGGGGCGAGCGCTACTTCGCCGAAAAGCTATTGGACTTCGACCTGGCGGCCAATAACGGCGGCTGGCAATGGGCGGCCAGCACCGGCTGCGACGCCCAGCCTTATTTCCGCATCTTCAACCCGGTGAGCCAGAGCGAGAAATTCGACCCGGACGGCCGCTTCATCCGCCGTTACGTGCCGGAGCTGGCGGCGCTGCCGGACAAGCTGATCCACGGGCCGTGGCTGGCCAAGCCGGAACAGTTGATGGACGCCGGCGTGCGGCTGGGGCGGGACTACCCGCATCCCATTGTCGATCACGCCGTTCAGCGCGAGCGGGCGCTGGCCCTGTTCAAGCGCTGACGTCCTCGTTCCATTGACCGCCCTCCAGCAACTGGCGGCGGTAGCGCTCCGGCGACGCGCCCAGCTGCTTCTGGAACATGGCGATGAAGGCGGATGGCGTGGCGTAGCCCAGCCGCGCCGAAATGTCCTGCACGCTGTCGCCTTGCTTTAGCCTGGACAGCGCTTCCAGCAAACGCGCGCGGGCGCGCCATTGGCCGAAGCTCATGCCCAGCTCGCGCTGGAACGCGCGCGCCAAGGTGCGCTCGGTGCTGAATACGCGATCCGCCCATTGTTTCAGCGGCGTGGTGTCGGCCGGGTCGTGGCGGATGGCGTCCAGTATCGGCCGCAACAGTTTCTGGCCGCTGTCCGGCAGATAGTTGGCTTCGCGCCCGGATTCCAGCAGCCGCTGGCACAGCAGCTCGGCCTGGCGGATGTCCCAGGGATCGCTGGGCACGGCGACGCGGCGCTGGGCGAAGTCGTCCAGCAGGGCGCGCACCAGCGGCGTCTGCTCGATCAGGCAGGTATGGTCCGGCAGCCGCGCGGCCATGTCGCCGCTGACATAGATCGAGATGTAGTGCATGGCCTGCCGCACATAGGCCGCGTGCGGCACTTCCGGCGGCGTCCACAGCAGGTACTGGGCCGGCGCCACCACTTTGCCCTCGTCCAGCAGCAGCTCCACTAGGCCCAGGTTGATGCGGCTCAGCTGGCCCCAGCGGTGACGATGGCGGGCGAACTCGCTCCTGGGCGTGAAGCGATGGTAGCGAAAGGTCAGCGGCGCGGGTTCCGGCAGCGCGGCGTCGCTGGCGAAGTAATCGTCTAGGTCTGGGCTCATCTTGTCCGGTTCGCCTCAGTGGATTGTCTGTTTTGCATTATATCGTCCATAACGGACGACTCTAGAATAGACGCATCGAGTAGAAGGAGGCTGTGATGGCCATGCTGTTTCCATTGCTGGCGGTGTTGATCTGGGCCGCCAACGTGATTGTTTCCAAGGCTGCCGCCCAGGTGCTGGACCCGGCGGCGATTTCCATTTACCGCTGGTTGCTGGCGGCGCTGGTGCTGACGCCGTTCTGCCTGCCGCAGCTGCGCCGCCGCGCGCGCGAGCTGAAGCCCTGGCTGGGCAAGCTGCTGGCCTTGTCCGCGCTGGGCATGGTGATGTTCCAGTGCCTGGCGTATTACGCCGCGCACAGCACCAGCGCCACCAATATGGGCGTGATCACCGCGCTGGTGCCGTTGTTGGGCCTGTTGCTGAACGCCGCCGCGTTTCGCCAGCGCGTGAGCGCCATGGCCTGGCTGGGCGTGGCGGTGTCGCTGTCCGGCGTGGTTTACCTGCTGGGCAAGGGCGATCCGGTGAGCCTGCTGGCCAACGGCGTCAACAGCGGCGACGCGCTGATCCTGGCTGGCGCCGCGTCTTATGCCTTGTACGGCATCCTGCTGCGGCGCTGGGCGCCGCCGTTCGGCGCCTGGCTCAATCTCTATCTGCAGGCCAGCCTGGCGGTGTTGCTGCTGCTGCCGCTCACCCTCACCGCGCGCAGCATGGCCGTGCCGGCCCAGGGCGTGGGCCTGGTCTTGTTCGCGGGGATCGGTTCATCCTTGTTCGCCGCCTATCTGTGGATGCGCGGCATCCAGAGGCTGGGCAGCGACCGCACCGCCATCTTCATGAACCTGCTGCCCTTGTTCACCGCTTTGCTAGCCAGCGCGCTGCTGGGCGAAACCATCCACCATTACCATTGGTTGGGCGGCGGCATGATTCTGCTGGGCGTGGCGCTGGGGCAGGGCATGCTCAATCCGGGCAGGCTGCGCCGGCCGGCGCTGGCCCAGCGCTGAGTCCCGCCGGCGACCGGATGCCTTGCCTCGCCCGCAAGCGGCAAGGTAAGGTGTCGCCGGTGGCGCGTCCTCCGGCGCGCCGTCCGACTGGCGAGAGCCGCCTAGGGCAGCTTTCGCGTCAGGATCGGTGCCTGGTGGCTTTCCGGCAAAACCACGACGCACCCGTCCTGCCATCGGCAAACCCTCAAAGCGGGAGGACGCATGCATTACAACCTGCACAATCTGTTCGATCTCGACTGGTTCGGACTGCTGCATTCACTGGTCTGCCTGACCATGGCCTTTATCTGCGGCACGGTGATCGGCCTGGAGCGGCAGTACCGCCAGCGCACCGCCGGCTTGCGCACCAACGCGCTGGTGGCGGTCAGCGCCGCGGCCTTCGTCAATATGGCGTTGCAGCTGGACGGCAGCGGCAGCGCGTCGCGGGTGGTGGCTTACGTGGTGTCTGGCGTCGGCTTCCTCGGCGCGGGCACCATCATGAAAGAGGGCTTGAACGTCCGCGGCCTCAATACCGCCGCCACCTTGTGGGGGTCGGCCGCCACCGGCGCCTGCGCCGGCGCCGGCATGCTTGGCCAGGCCATATTGACCGCCGTGTTCGTGCTGGCGGTCAACACGCTGTTGCGGCCGGTGGTCAACTCCATCAACCGACGCCCGCTGGATGACGACTCCAGCGAAGTGACCTACCAGCTGTGCGTGATCGCCAGCCGCGACGAGCAGAAGCGGGTGCTGGCCCAGGTGAGCGGCATGCTGGAGCAGGCCAACTATCCGGTGGGCGATCTGGACGTGGAAGCGTTCAGCGACAACGAGGTGGAGATGACCGCCACCCTGCTGGCCACCTCGGTGGATTCGGATGAACTGGACCGCATCGCCGCCGAGCTGGCGGGCAACCCCTACATCCATCAGGCGTATTGGAACACCAGCACCAGCGAATGATCGCGGCCAGGCCTTTCGCCATTGCGCCGCCGCCGAGCCCGGGTTCTGCGGCTTTGTTTGCGGTGCCGCCTCGAATGGCCGCCGCCGCGCTTTGTCCGGGGTCAAAGTTCATGACAGACGGTGTTACAATCAAAACTAGGTTTTTAGTTGTCGCGCGGCGCTGGACGGACAGGGCGCCGGCGGCGGGGTAATTCACGGGCGGCCCCACCGGCGCCCGGTTTCTCGAGACAGCCTTATGACCATCATCCGCCAGGAAGACTTCATCCAGAGCATCGCCGATGCCTTCCAGTACATCAGCTGCTACCACCCGAAGGACTATATCGACGCGCTGTACCAGGCTTACTTGAACGAGGAGAGCATCGCCGCCAAGGACGCGATGGCGCAAATCCTGGTCAACAGCCGCATGTGCGCCGAAGGCCAGCGCCCGATCTGCCAGGATACCGGCATCGCCGTGGTGTTTCTCAAAGTGGGCATGAAAGTGCAGTGGGATGCCGCTTTGAGCGTGCAGGAGATGGTCAACGAGGGCGTGCGCCGCGCTTACAACCATCCGGACAACAAGCTGCGCGCCTCCGTGCTGCTGGACCCGGCAGGCAAGCGCCAGAACTCCAAGGACAACACCCCGGCCGTGGTGCACTTCGAGATCGTCGAAGGCGACCAGGTGGACGTGATCTGCGCGGCCAAGGGCGGCGGCTCGGAGAACAAGTCCAAGCTGGCGATGCTGAATCCGTCCGACTCCATCGTGGATTGGGTGCTGAAGACGGTGCCGACCATGGGCGCCGGCTGGTGTCCGCCGGGCATCCTCGGCATCGGCATCGGCGGCACGCCGGAAAAGGCCATGCTGCTGGCCAAAGAAAGCCTGATGGACCATGTCGACATCCACGAGTTGAAGGCCAAGGCCGCCGCCGGCGCGGAACTGTCCCGCGTCGAAGCGCTGCGCCTGGAGCTGTTCGAGAAGGTCAACGCGCTGGGCATCGGCGCCCAGGGCCTGGGCGGCCTGACCACGGTGCTGGATGTGAAGATTCTGGACTACCCGACCCACGCGGCCTCGCTGCCGGTGGCGATGATCCCGAACTGCGCCGCCACCCGCCACATCCATTTCCATCTGGACGGCAACGGCCCGGCCCATCTGGAGCCGCCCAAGCTGGAAGACTGGCCGGACATCACCTACGACGCGTCCAACGGCAAGCGCGTGGATCTGGACAAGATCACCAAGGACGAAGTGGCCAGCTGGCAGCCGGGCGATGTGCTGCTGCTGAACGGCAAGATCCTGACCGGCCGCGACGCCGCGCACAAGCGCATGATCGACATGCTGAACAAGGGCGAGAAGCTGCCGGTGGACTTCACCAACCGCTTCATCTACTACGTCGGCCCGGTCGATCCGGTGCGCGATGAAGTGGTCGGCCCGGCCGGCCCCACCACCGCCACCCGCATGGACAAGTTCACGCGCCAGATGCTGGAGCAGACCGGCCTGTTGGGCATGATAGGCAAGGCCGAGCGCGGCCCGGCGGCGATCGAGGCGATCAAGGACAACAAGGCGGTGTACCTGATGGCGGTGGGCGGTTCCGCCTACCTGGTGTCCAAGGCGATCAAGGCGTCCAAGGTGGTGGGCTTCGCCGACCTGGGCATGGAGGCGATCTACGAGTTCGAGGTCAAGGACATGCCGGTGACGGTGGCGGTGGATTCCTGTGGCACCTCGGTGCACAACACCGGCCCGGCGGAATGGCGAGTGAAGATTGGAAAGATTCCGGTCAGCGCGGCCTGACAGCGCGCAGAAAAACCGCTCCAAATGGAGCGGTTTTTTTTGTGTCGCGGCCGCTGCGGGGACTCCCGTGTTGCAGACTGACGGCACAGCATGGCAATCTGCGATGTTTTCCATTTTTTATCTTGCAAATCTGTGGCTTAGGGCATACATACTAAAAATGTTTCCGGCATTGTTTCAGTGTTTTTACCTAGCGAGTAATGAATATGGAACTCGGCTCCGTCGCCACCTTCAATCTTTACTCCGATCTGTACGCGCGTTTCCGTCCGGCTTACCCGGAAGCGCTGTATGACTGGCTGTTGCCGTTGTGTCCCGGCAACCAGCGCGCGTGGGACTGCGCGACCGGCAGCGGGCAGACGGCGGTCAGGCTGGGACAGAACTTCTCGCGCGTCGACGCCACCGACATCAGTTCCACCCAGTTGTCCGCGGCGGAGCCGCATACACAGGTGTATTACCGCGAATGCCCGGCCGAAGTGACCCCGTTCGACGACGACTGCTTTGACCTGATCTGCGTGTCGCAGGCGCTGCACTGGTTCCATCTGCCGTCGTTCTGGCCGGAAATGGAGCGGGTGCTGAAGCCAGGCGGCATTTTCGCCGCCTGGGGCTATCACCATTGCGTGGTGTCGCCGGAAATCGACCGCGCCTGCAGCGTGCTGTGGTCCATCATCGAGCCGTTCTGGTCCAGCCGCTGCCAGCTGTTGTGGGACGATTTCCGCGGCAGCGGCTGTCCGTTGCCGCTGTTGAAGGCGCCCAGCTTCACCATCAGCAACGATTGGGCGCTGGATCATTTCCTGGGCTTTCTCAACACCACGTCGGCCAGCAAGCTGTGCAAGCAGGCGCTGGGGGAGAGCATTCTGGACGACGCCTGTCAGCGCATCACCCGCGCCTGGGGGCCGAGAGGCCAGACCCGGCGGGTGGATCTGCCGCTGCACCTGATGGTGGCGCGCAAGGATGGCGCGGCTGGCCTGATCGGCTGAGCGAGTTCAATGGACGCAAAAAAGCGCCCGATCGCGGGCGCTTTTTCGTTTGCGGCAGGGGATCAATGGCGGCGGTCGTATTCCGCCTGCAGGTCGGACAGCAGAATGTTGAGCGCGTCCGACGAGCGCACCAGCTCCAGCAGCGACACCGCCAGCGAAGCGATCATGCACAGCAGGCTGGCGCCGAAGGTCACTTCCCCGGTGGCCTGCCAGCCGGTATAGATCTGGAACATGGCCACCGTGCACAGGAATAGGCTGGCGATGCCCATGAACTGCATCCACTTGATCAGCGTGATGCGGGTGCGCAGGTTGCCGATCTGGCGCAGGATTTTCTGGTCCTGGCTGTCGCGGTATTCCTCGTACAGGTTGCGGATGATGCCGGCCAGCCCCAGGAAACGGTTGGTGTAGGCCAAGAGCAGCAGCGAGACGGCGGGAAACAGCAGGGCCGGAGTGGCCAAGTTCAGGGCGGAATGCATCAGGAGTTCTCGTCTATCCATACGTCGGTGCCGTTGGGCACGGCATCGAACAGTTCAATCACATCGCGGTTTTTCATGCGGACGCAGCCCAGCGAGCTGGGACGGCCCCATGGTACATGATCTCCGGCGCCGTGGATGTAGATGGCGCGATCATAGCTGTCCACGTTGCCGCCCTGGTTCAGGCCGGGCTCCTGTCCGCATAGCCACAGGATGCGGGTGAGGATCCAGTCCTTGTTCGGATACTGGGCGTGCAGCTCGGGCGTGTATTTCCACGGCGTCACCTTGCGCCGGAAAATAATGGTGTTTTCCTCGGCGCCGTCGCCCAATTTTTCGCAGACGCTGTGCCAGCCGCGCGGGGTCTGGTAGCTGCCGCTCGTTTCGCCCACGCCGTTTTTGGCGGTGGAGACCACGTATTCCTTCTGTATCAGGCCCCATCCGTCCAACAGGCGAAGCGTTTGCGATTTGACGCTTACCCAGACCCAGGGCGCGCCGTAATGGCGGGTGTTGGGATGGGTGGCGCGCAGCGGGCCATCGGTTTGCGCCTGCAGGATCAGCGCCGCGTCGTCGATGCCGGCTCCGAAGGACTGGCCGGCCAGGCAGGCGAGCAGAATGGCGATGAGCCGGCGCATGTCAGGCCTCCCCGGCCGATTGCCGCCGTTGGCGGAAGAAGGCGGATAGCTGTTCGGCGCAGGCTTCCGCCTCCACGCCGCCGAATACCGCCGCGTGGTGGTTGAGCCGCGGATCGGCGAACAGGTCGATGGTGCTCCCGGCCGCTCCGGTCTTGGCGTCGGCGGCGCCGTAGATCACGCGGGAGACGCGCGCGTGCAGGATGGCGCCGCTGCACATCGGGCAGGGCTCCAGCGTCACGTAGAGGTCGCAGCCGTCGAGCCGGTAGTTGCCCAGGCGCGCGGCGGCGTCGCGCAGCGCCTGCATTTCGGCGTGGGCGGACGGGTCGTGGCGGCCTATCGGCTGATTGTAGCCGCGGCCGATGATCTCTCCGTCCTTCACCACCAGCGCGCCCACCGGCACTTCGCCCTCGGCTGCGGCCTGCGCCGCCAGCTCCCGCGCCAGCTGCATGTGGCGGCGGCAATCGCGAGCATCCGGCGGCAGGGCCACCGGCGGATGGGCGGATAGCAGGCGCAGCAGCTCGGCTTTGTCGTCATCCCGCAGTTGCTGCCAGTGTATGCCGCGGGCAGCGGCCTCCAGCGCGAACAACAGTCGTCGGGTGGCGGTGTGGCCGGCGGCTTTCAATTGCAGAAAGACGGTGACCGCGCCGCGGTCGCGCAACTGCTGGCGGGTATGAATATTCAGCTGGGCCAGCCAGGATATGGCCGTCGGCGGCAGCGGTGGGGAAGAAAGCGTCACGGAGAGTCGGCGTGAAAAACGGTTGCGGCGATGCTGTCATTATCGCGCGTTTCCCGCGCGGGGCAAAACGAATGGACTCTTGCGCCGGTCTGGCATGCGGAAATCCCGTTTTAACATGAAGATTGCCTTATTTGGCATAAAGAATTGCGGATTCGTGACGATATGGTAAGAAAATAGCAGAAAGAATAGCCATGCCCGTGATTCCGTCTTCGCCATCCGGCATCAACCTGTGGAGGCAGAGCCCGACGCCGGCCGCCGCCGCCAAAGGGGGCGGCGCGACGCCCTCAGACCTCCAAGAAAACAATGCCCAAAATCCTCTTCAGGCCAAGCTGCCGGATCCGTTAAGCGCGCTGCAGAAGTCGTTGAATCAGGGGCTGCAGGCCTATATGCAGAAGTTGCGGGTGGATCTGAGCCGCCCGACTCAGAAGCAAAGCAGCGAGGCGAACGCCATGCAGAAGGCTCTCCTGAAGCAAAGGGTGGAGGCTTTGCGTCAGCAAATGATGATGGTGCACGACAAGGCCAGTCTGCGCGCGCTGGCGTCGGAATTGGCCAGGCTGGCCCGGTCTTTGAAAGAGCTGGTGGCCAGCATGACGGAGAGCGCGGTGGATCAGCAGATGGCGGTCCGCGCCGGGGAGGGCCAGGCTGCGGGCGAATCGCCTGCTGGCGGAGAGGGGGCTGAGCCGGCCGCAGGCGCTGCGGATGAGCAGGCGGCTGGCGATTCCGCTGTCGATGCCGGCGGCACGGGCGCGGGAGCAGCGGCTGACGCCGCGCTCGCCGCGGCCAAGCCGGAAGAGCCTACTCGGTCTGGCGAGGACAGGGAACGGCAGGATGCGGCTGGCGCGGCGGGCGTCCCTGCTTCGGCAGACGCCAAGCAGGAGGCGGCCGGCGAAGCGGCAAAAAATCAGGATGTCCCGCAGGCGCAGGCGGTGGATTCCAGAGCCGCGCTGCGCAGCATGCTGATGAAGGGCAATCCTGTGGCTTCCGATCCGGATATCCAGGAAATGAAGCAGGTCTTGAACATGGTGAAAGCGTTCGTCAAACAGATGGCCCAACAGCTGAAGAGCCAGGACGAGCACAAGGAGAGGGGGCTGCGCGAGGACATCCAGAAAGCGGAAAAGTCGCTGGAGGATGTCGACAAGATACTCAAGGGTGGGCCTGAGGCCCTGGCTGCGATGGGCGAGCAGATGGCGGTCGATGTCAGCGCGCCGGCAGAGAGCGGAGAGACGGCGAGCGCCTGATGGCGTGGAGAGCCGCTTGCCGTCGCCTGGGCGTCAGCGGCTGAGCGCGCGGCGCAGCAGACGCCAGACGGCCCACAGTCTGGCGCCGTCTTTCAGCCAGCGGCCCAGCTTGCCGTCCGGTACGAATCTACTCAGCGCCTCCAGCGCGGCGGCCAGGCCGGGCGAGCGCCAGACGGAGAAACCATCACCGGCCCACTGCAACGGCAGCAGCAGCCGCTGTTTTTCCAGCCGCAATTTGACGCGCAGGGCTTCGCCCTTCATCACTAGCAGCTGTTTCTTCAGTTCCCTGTCCTGCGGGCTCATGCGCGTTCCCCACCTGGACCCAGAGCGGCCCAATCCTTGCGGGTTTCTTCCAGCGTGGCGGAAAACGGCGGCGCCTGTCGGCGCAAGCGTCGCCGCAGCGCCAGCAGCAGGCTAAGTCCGCCGCCGCACAGCAACAGCGCCAAGCCGGCCATGACGGCGATGCGCCATGGTGCCGGCGTCAGCGCCCACAGCGCCAGCACCGCGGCGATCAGGCCGCAGCCCAGCAGCACCATGCCCAGCATGCCTTGCAGCAAATTGCCGACAATCTCGTCTTTCAGCTCTTGCGCTTCCAGCGCGGCGAGTTCGGCACGGGTCAGCAGCAGCGACGCCAAGCCGCCCGCGAACGAACGAAGGGTGCCGGGGCGGGGGGCTTGAGCGGGATCGGACATCGAGCTTAGCGGCGGGATACCAGCATGCCCAGCAGGAAGCCCACGCCGGCGGCGATGCCGATGGATTTCCACGGGTTGTCGTGCACGTATTGGTCGGTGGCCTTGGCGGCTTCCTTGGCCTTGCCCACTACGGCCACTTCGGCGTCGCGCAGCTTGGCTTTGGCGGTGCCCAGCTTGTCGGACAGGCGTTTGCGCAGCTCCTTGCTGTGCTGGCTGCCGTCGTCGACGGCGGTGTTGATCAACTCTTCGGTGCTGTTCAGCACCTGGCGCACGTCATCCAGCAATTGTTCTTTTTCCTTGGCGCTAGCGGCAGTGGACATGACAACCTCCTGGCGAATGTTGAAAAGAAGCGGCTCATGACGCGGCGCAGCACGCCGGCCGAGTCAAGCCCAAGCTAACAGGCCGCGGCGGCAGAGTCAAACCTCCGCGCCGGCGGCCTATCCATGTTGGTAGAGCGCCTCGTCCAGCGAAGGTTCCTGCGCGCGGCGGGCGACGCCGGCGCAGAGCAGCCCCGCCAGCGCCAGCAGCGCGCAGTACAGCACGCAAATCCATGGACTCCACGGCATGGCCGCGATCAGCAGCAGCGGCGTGACGCTGGCCCAGGCCGAGTAGGCGATGTTGTAGGTGAACGAGATGCCCGACACGCGCACGTCTGCGGGAAACATGCCCACCATGATGGACGGCACTACGCCGACGATGCCGCAGCACAGACCGGCGAAGGCGTAGGCGAGGCCGGTCCAGCCCCAGTTGCCGATCAGGTCCGCGTACAGCGCGGCGATGCCTATCGGCAGCAGCAGACAATACAGCAGCAGGCTGCGGCGTTGCCCGATTCGGTCGCAGACGTGGCCGGCGATCACGCAGCCGATATTGAGAAACACGATGCCGACGCTGCTGAGCGCGAAGGCGTGGTCCGCGTGCAGGCCGAACCGTTGCTGCAGCAGTGTGGGCGTCACCACCACCAGCACCACCACCGCCGAGGTGAGGACGCAGGTCAGCGCCGCGGCCGGCAGCAGCGCGCCCTTATGGCGGCGGAGCACGTTGGCCAGCGGGTAGGACGCGCGCTCGGTCTGGCGCTCGCGCATCGCCAGGAATACCGGCGTTTCGCTCAGCCAGCGACGCAGCCATACGCCCAGGAGGCCGAAGGGGCCGCCCAGCAGGAAGGGAATGCGCCAGGCGTAGTCCAGCATTTCCTGCGGCGTGAACACGCGGGCGAGAAAGGTGGCGGTCAGCGCGCCCAGCAGATAGCCGAAGGTCAGACCGGCCTGAAGCACGCCCAGCGCGTAGCCGCGGCGGCCGGGTGGCGCGTGTTCGGCGACAAAGGACCAGGCGCTGGGCACTTCTCCGCCAACCGCCGCGCCCTGCAGGATGCGCAGCGACAGCAAAACCAGCGGGGCGAGGATGCCGATGTCGGCATAGGTGGGCATCAGGCCTATCAATAGACAGGGGCCGGCCATCATCAGAATGGTGAGGCTGAACACGCGCTTGCGGCCCAGCCGGTCGGCGAAATGCGCCATCAGGATGCCGCCCAGCGGCCGCGCCAGGTAGCCTGTGGCGAAGATGCCGAAGGTTTGCAGCAGCCGCAGCCATTCAGGCATGTCCGGCGGGAAGAACAACTTGCTCAGCGTGGTGGCGAAGAAGGCGAAGATGATGAAATCGTAGATTTCCAGCGCGCCGCCCAGCGCGGCCAGGCCCAGCGTCTTGTAATCGGTGCGGGTGAGCGGGGTGGATCGGGAGTCAGTCATGGTCAATCACGGTGCTTGGGATGCCGATCTGGCGGCATCGCTATGGTAAAGAGCGAGTCCGTTTAGGGGGCGGCTCGCTCGCGCATGGTCGCCAGTTTAGCGCGGGATGGCCATACTGCGGTAATAATCATATTCCTATCGCATTGTTTTTCGGGAGGCGTGGCTGTTGGCATAGACCTAAGTGCCCGCCTGGCGGCGTTCTTGACGACATCAGCCAAGCATGAAAGAGCGAATGGCGCGTCAGTTCCCATCTCAATAGGTCTTGGAAGAGGGCGGGTACCCTGTGGCGGCCTAATGCCGAGACAGAAAAAAGCCCGCGGCGACGCGGGCTTGAGGATTTTATGTGCTGGGAGATGCCAGCCTAACGTGGAATCACTCCCACTCGATCGTCGCCGGCGGTTTGCCGGATACGTCGTAAACCACGCGGTTGATGCCGCGGACTTCGTTGATGATGCGGTTGGACGCGCGGCCCAGCAGGCTGTAGGGCAGCTCCGCCCAGTGGGCGGTCATAAAGTCGCTGGTCACCACGGCGCGCAATGCGACGACGTAGTCGTAAGTGCGGCCGTCGCCCATCACGCCGACGGACTTCACCGGCAGGAACACGGCGAAGGCCTGGCTGGTCAGTTCGTACCAGTTCTTGCCGGTCTTCTCGTCGACGGTGTTGCGCAGCTCTTCGATGAAGATGGCGTCGGCCTGGCGCAGCAGGTCGGCGTATTCCTTCTTCACTTCGCCCAGGATGCGCACGCCCAGGCCCGGGCCCGGGAACGGATGGCGATAGACCATGTCGTGCGGCAGGCCCAGGGCTACGCCCAGCTGGCGGACTTCGTCCTTGAACAGCTCGCGCAGCGGCTCCAGCAGTTTCAGGTTCATGTCTTCCGGCAGGCCGCCCACATTGTGGTGGCTCTTGATGGTGTGCGCCTTCTTGGTCTTGGCGCCGGCCGATTCGATCACGTCCGGGTAGATGGTGCCCTGGGCCAGCCACTTGGCGTTGGTCAGCTTGCCGGACTCGCGGTCGAAGACTTCGATGAATTCGGCGCCGATGATCTTGCGCTTCTTCTCTGGGTCGGACTCGCCGGCCAGCTTGGCCATGAAGTCGGCTTCGGCCTGCACATGGACCACCTTGACGCCCAGGTTCTGGGCGAACATTTCCATCACCATCTTGCCTTCGTTCAGGCGCAGCAGGCCGTGGTCGACGAAGACGCAGGTGAGTTGGTCGCCGATGGCGCGATGGATCAGCGCGGCGGCCACCGAGGAGTCCACGCCGCCGGACAGGCCGAGGATCACTTCTTCGTCGCCGACTTGCTCGCGGATCTTCTTCACCGCTTCATCGATGTAGTTGGGCATGGTCCAGCTGGGTTTGCAGCCGGCCACGTGCAGCACGAAGCGGTGGATGATTTCAGTGCCGCGCTTTGTGTGGGTCACTTCCGGGTGGAACTGCACGCCGTAGAAGCCGCGGGCTTCGTCGGCCATCGCTGCGTACGGGCAGGATGGGGTTTCGGCGATCACTTGGAAGCCGGCCGGCAGCGCGGTCACTTTGTCGCCGTGGCTCATCCAGACGTCGAGATAGCCGTTGCCGGCGTCGTCGATCTGGTCCTGCAGACCTTCCAGCAGCTTGGAGTGGTGGCGGGCCTTGATCTGGGCGTAGCCGAACTCGCGCTTGTCGCCGCTTTCCACCTTGCCGCCCAGGGTCTGGGCCATGAACTGCATGCCGTAGCAGATGCCCAGCACCGGCACGCCCAGCTCGAACAGTTTGGGATCGGCCTGGTAGTCGGACTCGTACACCGAATTGGGGCCGCCGGACAGAATGATAGCCTTGGGCGCGAAGGCCTGGATCTCTTCGATGGGCATGTCGAAAGAATGAAGCTCACAGTAAACGTGAGCTTCGCGTACGCGGCGGGCGATCAGCTGGGTGACCTGGGAGCCGAAGTCGAGAATGAGGATCTTGTCCATGCCTATCCTTGAAAAGTAATGCAGGCCGTTAAGGCCATTATCGTCAATGCTGAAAATTATTTTGCGGTTTCGCCGCGCTCAGTCTTCGTCGGGCGGTAGCCGGCGGCGAGGTTCTGAGCGCTCCGGCACGCGGTCGCTGCGCGCGGCCAGCAGCAGGGCGCCCATCAATACCATGCCCAGCGCCACGAAGTGGGTGGCGCGCAGGCCGAGCTGGTCTATCGCGTAGACGCTGGCTCCGGAGTAGGCCAGCATCGGGCTGGTCACCAGCGTGGATTTGTTGAAGCCGTCCAGCGCGAATAGCAACACGCCCGCCGCGAACAGCAGCAGGGCGAGCAGGGTGGAGGTGTTGGGCAGCAGGGCGGTGCTTTTCAGCAGCCAGACGCTGCCGACGCAGATCAGGGCGATGGGCAGGGAGGCGCCGCGCTTCATGCCGCGCCCCGTTGGTTCTTCATCACGCGCTGCTTCTCGCGCTGCCATTCGCGGTCTTTCTCGGTGTCGCGCTTATCGTGCAGCTTCTTGCCCTTGGCCAGGCCCACTTCGGCCTTGACGTTGCCTTTGGCGTAATGCAGATCCAGCGCCATCATGGTGTAGCCGGCGCGTTCCACCTTGCCGATGAAGCGATTGATTTGCTCTTGCGACATCAGCAGTTTGCGCGGGCGAACAGGGTCTGGCTTGACGTGGGTGGAGGCGGACTGCAGCGGAGTGATGTGGCAGCCTATCAGCCAGAAGGCGCCGTTTTTCCAATCGACGTAGCTTTCCTTCAGCTGCACGCGGCCGGCGCGGATGGCCTTGACTTCCCACCCTTCCAGCACAAGCCCGGCCTCGAGTTTTTCCTCGATGAAGTAGTCGTGGAAAGCCTTGCGGTTCTGGATGATGCTCATGTGACGGTGAGTTCCTTTGAATCCGACATTGTATCAGAAGCGGCCGCGCAACCAAAGTCGTGTCTTTTCAGTGGCTTGATGTTGAACGATCCGCGCCGTTTCGGGCCGGCGGGCGGCGACAAGCGGTTTTTGTTAGAATTAGGGCTTGATTGTCAGTTCCGGGATCCCGGCCGGGCCGGGTTTTTGCCGATGCAGCTTGTCGAAAAAAGCGTCCTGGTGGCGCATACCCCGGCGCAGATGTACGCGCTGGTGGACGATATCGAAAACTACAGCCGTTTCCTGCCCTGGTGCGGCAAGACCGAGGTGCTGTCGCGCGATGGCGGCCAGGTGGTGGCCAGCCTGCATATCGATTACCTGAAGGTGCGCCAGCAGTTCACCACCCGCAACCATAACGTGGAGAACGAATCCATCCGCATGGAGCTGGTGGAGGGGCCGTTCGAGCAACTGGAAGGCGTATGGAGCTTCAAGCCGCTGGGCGATTTTGGCTGCAAGATTGAGTTCAGCCTGCGCTACCAGTTTTCCAGCCGCATTCTGGAAAAGCTGATCGGGCCGGTGTTCGGCCATATCTCGGGCTCCTTGGTGGATGCCTTCATCAAGGAAGCGGATAGGAAGTATGGCGATGACTGAGCGGCTGAATGTGGAAGTGGCCTATGCCCGGCCAGACCGGCAGTGGCTGGTGGCGTTGAACTTGCCTGAGGGCGCGACCGTCCAGGGCGCGGCGCTGGCTTCGGGCATTTTGGAGGCGTGTCCGGAGCTGGATCGCTCGGCGCTGAAGCTGGGGGTGTTCGGCAAGGCGGCGAAGCCGGACGCGCCGTTGCGCGAGGGCGATAGGGTCGAGATTTACCGTCCGCTGCTGGCGGACCCGAAAGAAGTGCGCCGCCAGCGCGCGGAGGCGGGCAAGAGAATGAAGAAGGGCGGCTGATCCGCTTGTTGCATGGTGAAAAAGGGATGGCTTTCGCCATCCCTTTTTGCGCGGGGAGAGCAGGGCCTGGCGTCAGCTTGGCATGTCCTCGGCCGAACAGACGCGGTTCTTGCCGTTGATCTTGGCCTGGTACATCGCGTGGTCGGCCCGCTCCAGCACGTCGGACTCTTGTTCGCCCAGATGCCAGCGGGCGATGCCGGCGCTGAAGGTGATCAGCAGCTTGTCGTTGTTGGCCAGAAAGAAGGTCTTGGTGAGTTCGCGCTGCAGCCGCTGCACGGTCTGCACCGCTTCGGTTTCCGGCGTGTCCGGCATCAGGATCACGAACTCCTCGCCGCCGAAGCGGGCGACGATGTCGGCAGGGCGCAGGCTGTGCTTGATGGTGTCGACCAGATATTTCAGCGCGTCGTCGCCGGCCAGGTGGCCGTAGCGGTCGTTCAGCTGTTTGAAGTTGTCCACGTCCAAGAGCGCGACGGACAGTGGCGCGGCGGTGCGCTCGGCGCGGCCGATCTCGCGCTGGAAATACTCGGCCAGGCCGCGGCGGTTGTAGGCGCCGGTCAACTGGTCTTCCTTGACCTTGGCGCTGGCGGCCTCCAGCGCGTTTTCCAGCTCATGGATGCGGCGTTCGGCGGCTTCCACTTGCTCTTTGGCTGAGACCAGCTCGTCGCGGGAGCGCGTCAGGTCCAGTTGCATGATGGAGGTGTCCTCCATCAACGCGCCGATGATGCCGCCCAATTCGTCCACGGCGGGCATCTGCTTCAGCTTCTCGCTGTGGGCCTGGATTTTGCCGTGGAATTCGTCGGTGCTGTCGGTCATCATCGCCAACCGGCTGACGAAGCGGTCCAGCAGCGCGCGCAGGGAGCTGGCGGCTTCGTCCAGCGAGCTCTTCAGCATGCCTTGCTTGCGGATGACTTCCTTGAGGCTGGTTTCCAGCTGATAAATCTGCTGCATGGACAGCGGTTCGTGCGACAGAATCTCCTGCAGCGAGCTGACCTGGCCCAGCAGGTAGTCGTCTGAGCGGTTGAGCTCGGCAACGTTGTCCAGCATCAGCTTCAACAGATTGGCGAGGCCGGTGGCCAGCCGCCCTTCCTGTTGCGATTGCAGCTCCAGCTTGATCATGAAGGCCCGGAGTTTGGGCATGAACACATTCAGGCTGGCATCGTCATTGATGCCTTCCAGCTCCTGCAGCATCGCTTCCAGGCCATCTACCAGGTCCGGATAGTCCAGCAGGCGAGGTTCGAGCCCGTGCTTGAGGGCGAAGGCGAGGGTTTTTTGCCAGGCTTGCCAGTTGCCTGCGGCTTCATCGTCGGCGGCTTCGAGCGCGGGCAGGGGATCTGGCGGGGGGAGGTCGCGGCTGGATGGCGAGGCGTTCCAGTTTTGCAGCAGGGCGACCAGCTTCTGGTTCAGTTCGTCGGGCTGGTTGCCGAAATTGATCAGCACGCGTTCCAGCGTGCTTTGCTTGTGGTGAAGGGGCAGATCGGGCTGGCGCATGTCCCAGCTCTTGATCAGGTTCTGGATCAGCTGGCCCCAGCTTTGCGTCAGTTGCTGAGCGGAGAAGATTGAGCGCAGAAAGTCGATGACCAGCTGCGGGGCTTGCTCCCAGCGGTTTTCATCCAATACCTGACGCAGGCGGGTCAGCGTGACCTTGGCCTGGGGATTGTCCTGGGGCAGCGTTTCCAGCGCTCTTAGCAGCAGCACCGCCAATTTGTTGTCGCGCCCCAGTGGGGTTTGCGTCAACTCATGGTAGACCCGCTCGAAGTTTTCCGGTGTCGGAAGCAGCTTGCGCATGGAAAGCTGCTTCAGGGTTTCTCTTGCCACTTCGATGGGGTTTTGTGTCGTCATTGCCCAAACCTTGGTGCTTTTAAGGCGGCCTGCCATCATCGGTTGTCAGTGGGTGAGTGTACGTTATCGCGGACTCGGTCGGGAGGGATTTTTGCTGGGGTCCAGCAGTTGGAAAAATACCTCGCCGTTGCGAATCATGCCAAGTTCATTTCGAGCTCTTTCCTCGATTGCGTCACTGCCTTGCTTCAGATCGCGCACTTCCGCATCCAGGGCGGCGTTGCGGGCAACCAGCTGTTGGGTGGTCGCCCGCTGTTCCTGCAGCTGCTTGTCCAGCTGCCAGACCCTGAGCCAACTGCCCTTGCCGAACCAGAGCGGCCATTGCAAGGCAAGAATCAAGGATACCAGGGTCACGGTCAGCCAGCGCATGCAATCACTTCAGGTGGTAAAACGCTGCACGGCCCGGATAGTAGGCGGCGTCGCCCAGTTCTTCCTCGATGCGCAGCAATTGGTTGTATTTGGCCATGCGGTCTGAGCGCGACAGCGAGCCGGTTTTGATCTGCATGCAGTTGGTGGCGACTGCCAGATCGGCGATGGTGCTGTCTTCGGTCTCGCCGGAGCGGTGGCTCATAACGCAGGTATAGCGGGAACGCTTGGCCAGATCAACTGCTTTCAGGGTTTCCGACAGCGTGCCGATCTGGTTCACTTTCACCAGCAGCGAATTGGCCACGCCCTTGGCGATGCCTTCGGCCAGGATTTTCGGGTTGGTGACGAACACGTCGTCGCCGACGATCTGGACTTTCTGGCCCAGGCGATCGGTCAGCAGGCTCCAGCCCGCCCAGTCTTGCTCGGCCATGCCGTCTTCGATCGAGATGATCGGGTACTTGTTGACCAGATTTTCCAGGTAGTCGGCGAACTCTTCCGAGGACAGCGACAGTTTTTCCGCGGTCAGGTGGTACTTGCCGTCGCGGAAGAACTCGGAGGCGGCGCAGTCCAGCGCGATCATCACGTCCTGGCCGGCCACGTAGCCTGCGGCGTCCACGGCTTCCAGGATCAGTTTGATCGCGTCTTCATGGCTTTCCAGGTTCGGGGCGAAGCCGCCTTCGTCGCCGACGGTGGTGGCGTATCCCTTCTTGTCGCAGATCTTCTTCAGGTTATGGAAGATTTCGGCGCCCATGCGCAACGCTTCGCGGAAAGTTTGCGCGCCCACGGGGATGATCATGAATTCCTGGATGTCCAGGGTGTTGTTGGCGTGTTCGCCGCCGTTGATGACGTTCATCATCGGCACTGGCAGCGCCATCGGGCCGGCGCCGCCCAGGTAGCGGTACAGCGACAGGCCGGAATCTTCGGCGGCGGCGCGGGCTACGGCCATGGAGACGGCCAGCATGGCGTTGGCGCCCAGGCGGGATTTGGTCTCGGTTCCGTCCAGTTCGATCAGGGTCTTGTCTATGAAGGTTTGATCGGAAGCGTCCAGGCCGATGATGGCTTCGCAGATTTCGGTGTTGATGTTGTCAACGGCTTTCAGCACGCCCTTGCCCAGGTAGCGGCTCTTGTCGCCGTCGCGCAACTCCAGGGCTTCGCGAGTGCCAGTGGAGGCACCGGACGGCACGGCCGCGCGGCCCATGATGCCGGACTCAAGCAATACATCCGCTTCCACGGTCGGATTGCCGCGGGAGTCCAGAATTTCGCGAGCTACCACGTCAATGATCGAACTCATTGTCTTTCCCTTCATAGCTTTTTGGTTGAACTTGCAGAGGCGGTCCGCCTGGCGGGCCAGGCGGACTGTACCGGCTGTTTATGACAGCAAGTGCTCAGCTTGGGATTGTGCTGTACACGCTCGTCCGGCGCATTGAGCGTGGTCAGCTATTTCCGATCAGCTCGCCATCTTGTCGGCTTGGTATGCCAGCGCGGCCTTCACGTAGGCGATGAACAGCGGATGGCCGTCACGCGGGGTGGAGGTGAATTCCGGGTGGAACTGGCAGGCGAAGAACCAGCGGTGATTTGCCAGCTCGATGGTTTCCACCAGTTTCTCGTGTCCAGAGGAACGTCCGCTGATGGTCAGACCGGCCTGCTCCAGGCGCTGGATGTAGTAGTTGTTGACTTCGTAGCGATGGCGATGACGCTCGGTGATTTCGGTATTGCCGTACACGCGAGCCGCCAGCGAGCCGTCAACGAGATCGCATTGCTGGCCGCCCAGGCGCATGGTGCCGCCCATGTTGGAGTTCTCGTCGCGCTTCTCGATCTTGCCGTCGTGGTTCACCCATTCGTCGATCAAGGCCACCACCGGGAAGTTGGTGTCCAGGTCGAACTCGGTGGAGTTGGCGCCGGCCATGCCGGCCACGTCGCGCGCGTATTCGATCAGCGCGATCTGCATGCCCAGGCAGATGCCCAGATAGGGGATGTTGTTCTCGCGGGCGAACTTCACTGCCTTGATCTTGCCCTCCACGCCGCGCTTGCCGAAGCCGCCGGGCACCAGAATGGCGTCCATGCCGCGCAGCGACTCGGCGCCGTCGCGTTCGATTTCTTCAGAGTCGACGTAGATGATGTCGACCTTGGTGCGGGTGTGAATGCCTGCGTGCTTCAGCGCCTCGGTCAGCGACTTGTAGGATTCGGTCAGGTCGACGTATTTGCCCACCATCGCGATCTTGATCGCGTGGTCGGGTTTTTCGATCGCGTCGATGATGCCGTTCCAGGCGGACAGATCGGCTTTGGGCAGGTCCAACTGCAACTGCTCGGCGATGATGTCGTCGATGCCCTGGGCGTGCAGCATGCCCGGAACCTTGTAGATGGAGTCGGAATCGTAACAGCCGATCACCGCGTTCTCTTCCACGTTGCAGAACAGGGCGATCTTGCGCTTCTCGTCTTCCGGCAGCTCGCGGTCCATGCGGCACAGCAGGATATCCGGCTGGATGCCGATCTCGCGCAGTTCCTTCACCGAGTGCTGGGTCGGCTTGGTCTTGATCTCGCCGGCGGTGGCGATGTAGGGCACGTAGGAAAGGTGCACATACAGCGTGTTCTTGCGGCCGTGGTTGGAGCGCATCTGGCGGATGGCTTCCAGAAAAGGCAGCGATTCGATGTCGCCGACGGTGCCGCCGATTTCTACGATGGCGACGTCGGCGTCAGCCGCACCTTCGCCCATCTTCAGCTTGATTTCGTCGGTGATGTGCGGAATCACCTGGACGGTACCGCCCAGATAATCGCCGCGGCGTTCCTTGGTGATGACCGATTCGTACACCTGGCCCGTGGTGAAGTTGTTGCTCTTCTTCATCTTGGCGTGGATGAAGCGCTCGTAGTGGCCGAGGTCAAGGTCGGTTTCCGCGCCGTCTTCGGTGACGAACACCTCGCCGTGCTGGAAGGGGCTCATGGTGCCCGGGTCGACATTGATGTAAGGGTCGAGCTTCAGCATGGTGACTTTCAGCCCGCGGGATTCGAGGATGGCGGCGATGGACGCTGCAGCAATGCCCTTGCCCAGGGAGGACACCACGCCACCGGTTACGAAGATGTACTTGGTCATGAGATTACGGCTCTGTGGGAATCCGGGATTTTACCCTGAAATCGAACGAAGTTGAATCACTTGCTGCATCTAGTTTCGGCCCATGGGCGACTCGGAATGCAACACTCACTATAGACGGCCGGCGATAAAGCTCGCGCAGCTGTGGCGAATCCGTTACAATGCCCGCCGACTGTTTCATTACGAGAGCGCGCCCGTCTTGCGTCGGGTGCGCGTTCCGCTTGAATTACTGGCTTTTTCTATGTTATAAAGCCAGCTTTTACCGGTTTTGGGAGTTTAACCATGGCGCGTGTTTGCAAAGTCACCGGCAAGCGTCCGATGACCGGGAACAACGTTTCCCACGCCAATAACAAGACTAAACGTCGTTTCCTGCCGAACCTGCAATACCGCAAGTTCTGGGTGGAAAGCGAAAACCGCTGGGTGCGTCTGCGCGTATCCAACGCCGCACTGCGCACCATCGACAAGGTGGGCATTGATGTTGTGCTGGCGGATCTGCGCGCTCGCGGCGAGATCTAAGCGGTCTAACTAGATAACGCACAGAGGTATACATCATGCGCGATAAGATCAAGCTGGAATCCAGCGCTGGCACCGGCCACTTCTACACCACCACCAAGAACAAGCGCACCATGCCGGAAAAGATGGAGATCAAGAAATTTGATCCCGTTGCCCGCAAGCATGTTCTGTACAAGGAAACCAAGCTGAAATAAGCTGGTTTCCCCGGTTGGCAAAGAGCCCTTCTCTGGTGCACGGAGAAGGGTTTTTTATTAGCCTCGCGGCGAGTTTCGAAGAGGCGTGCGCATGAAAAAGGCCAGTCTGAGGACTGGCCTTTTTCTTTTGGCGGCGGAGTTAGCCGCCTGCCTGGCGGTAGATTTCACGCGCCAGCAGCAGATCCTGCCAGGCCTTGGCCTTGTCCGGCTGGTTACGCAGCAGATAGGCGGGATGGTAGCTGACCACCAGCGGCACGCCCTGGTAGCGGTGCGCTTTGCCGCGCAGTTTGCTTATGGAGTCTTCCGTTTCCAGCAGCGTTTGGGCGGCGAAGCGGCCCAGGGCGATGATCAGGACCGGTTGGACGTGGCGAATCTGCTGCAGCAAATAGCCGTTGCAGGCGGCGATTTCATCCGGCGCCGGATTGCGGTTGCCGGGCGGACGGCATTTGAGCACGTTGGCGATATAGACATCCTGGTCCCGCTCCAGACCTGCCGCGGCCAGCATATTGTCCAGCAGTTGGCCGGCGCGGCCGACGAAGGGCAGGCCTTGCTTGTCCTCGTTTTCGCCTGGCGCCTCGCCTATCAGCATCCAGCGCGCCTGGGGGTTGCCGCGCCCGAATACTGTCTGGGTTCTGGTTTCGCACAGGCGGCAGTCCTGGCAGCTGGCCACTTTGCGTTGCAGCAGGGGCCAGTCTGCCGGGGCGATTTCTGCGGGAACCTCGGCACCCGGCGGCTCGGCTTTGGGCCCGCGTTCGACGACGGGCGGGATGACGGCCAGTTCCGTAGTCTGCGGCGCCTCTGGCGGCGCAGCCAGTTTTGGATCGTGGGCGGGGAGGGATCCGGATGGGGGGGCGGCCATGATCATGTCGGGCAGCTCGCTTTGCGCGGCGCCTGTTCGCAGCGTCTGGCGCAGCAATTGCGCCGGATGCTGCTCGAACCATCCGGCGCGGGGCTGCCAGGCAGGCCCCAGGCCCATTTCCTGTTGCTGCAGGCTGGCGCGGCTCATAGCGATGCCTCCATCAGAATCGCGTGTTCGCGGCCTCCGTTGACTGGATAGTAGTTCTTGCGCAGTCCGCACTGGCGGAAACCGCAACGCTGATAGAGTTTGCGCGCCGGGACATTGCTTTCACGAACCTCTAGGAACAGGCGTCGGCAGCAATCGTCGTGCAGGTGCTGCAGCATCGATTGCATCAGCTGGCAACCCAAGCCTTGGCCTTGATGCGGCTTGGCGATTACGATATTGAGAATTTCGGCTTCATCCAGCACGCGCATGATCAGCGCGAATCCCATTAGCGAACCATCGTCTCCGAACAGGCCGTAGCAGGGGTAGCCGGCAGCCAGGCTATCCCGGTACTGGCCTACGCGCCAGGGGTGGGCGGTGGCGAGTTGCTCCAGGTCGGCCAGTTGCTGCGGGTCGGTAGGCTGGAAGAGGCGGACGTTGCTCATCGCTTGCGCGCCTGTGCTTGCTCAGAAGAAGTCAGCGCGACCTTGTCGCGCACGTAAAGCAGTTCGGCCTCGCGCGGATGGCGCATGGGGTAGCGGCCGCTTTTCGCCAGTTGGAGATAGGCTGCGGCGTGAGGGCGTGGATGCGGGGACTGCGGCAGTTCGCCCCGGATATCGGCCAGCAGCGATGGATAGCTGTGGAAGCCGTCGCCGGCGAGCATCGTGGTGCCGGCGGGCAGGGCGACATCCTCGGGCGACGCGACCAAGATCGGGCTCAGCCGCTCCCAGTTGGCGCCGGTGCGGTATAGCGCGCTGTAGACTTGCTGCATTCGCGCATCAAAACAGACCAACACCTGTCCCTCGCCGGCTTGATGAGCCAGATTGTCCAGCGTCGGGATGGCGATGACGGGCAAATCAGCGGAGTAGGCGAGGCCTTGCGCGATGCCGCAGGCGATGCGCAAGCCGGTGAATGAGCCGGGGCCCTGGCCGAATACGATGCCGTCCAGCGCGTTCAGCCCGATGCCTGCATCCGCCAGCAAGCGAGAAACTTCGGGCAGCGTGCGCTCGGCATGTTTCTGCTCCACGCATTCGTGGAAGACGAGCATATCTTCGCCATGGCTCAGGGCCAGAGACAGATAGGTGGTGGAGGTATCCAGGGCTAACAGTTTCATTGGGCTTGATGCAACCTTGCAAGGCTGGGAATTATAAGCCCAGTTCCTCCACCCAGGCGAGCGCGGAGATGTGGGCCTGGTTCAGTTGCTCGCTGGATAGGCCCAGTTGATCGCATAATTGAGGCACGCCGTCCAGGGCGCCGTCTTCGCAGGCGCGGGCCAGCTTCAGGTAAAGGCTGACCGCGCCGCGGTCATGCAGAAGAGCGTCAGTAACCTGATTGGACAGCTGCAGGTGTTCGATGATCTTTTCCATCGGCATGTCGAACAGCACGTCAAGCAGGCTGAACAGGCCGACGATGAACAAATTGTCATTGACGTCATGGCGCTCGCCAAGCTCCACTCCCAGCAACTCCATGAAACGGCCGCGGGTAACTGCGGTCTTTTGCAATGCGGGCGGCGCGTTATTGTCGTCGGAGGCGGTGACCAGCAACAGCGTCAGCCAGCGATAGAGTTTCTGGTAGCCGAGAACGGTGACCGCGTGCGAGAACGAACTGATGGTGGTGTTGAGTCCGGCAGCGGCGGAGTTGACGTAGCGGAGCAGCTTGTAAGACAGCGCGACATCGCGTTTGAGAACCTGCTCAATGTCGCGGATGTCGGCATCCATGCGCAGCAGGTTGAGCAGTTCAAGCGTGTTGCTGAATGCGGGATGGATCACCTTGGCCGCCAGGGTTTCCGGCCGGGCGAAGTAATAACCCTGGAAGCCGTCCATGCCCAGTTCCTTGCACAGATGAAACTGGGCATGGGTTTCCACTCGCTCCGCGATGCGGATCAGCGGATAGCTGCGCAAGCGCGCGGCCAGCATCTGGAAACGCGTGGTGTCCTGATTCTGTATGTCCAGCTTGACGTAGTTGGCTAGTTCGAGGAAGGCTGCGGAGGGGGCTTCGAAGCTGAAGTCGTCCAGCGCGATGCCGAAACCCATCGAGCGCAGGTGGCGGGCACGCGAGAGCAGCTCGTTGCTGGGCACGATGCGGGGCGACAGATCGAGAATGATGCGGCGAGGCGGAAGCAGCTCCAGAAAGTCGCTGTTGAGCATGGTCTCGCCGACATTGATGAAGGCCAGCTTGTTGCCGATCAGCCAGTTGGTGCCCATGTTGTTGAGCGTGTTGACCAACACGTCGGTGTCGGCCTGCAACTCGGTGTGCTTGCCGACGCCGGACGCGTCCCCGCTGGGACGAAAAAGCAGCTCATAGCCTATGAGCTGCTGGTTGCGGTTCAATACCGGCTGCCTTCCGATGAAGGCGGTGTTGATGGTCATCATCGCACCTTGCGTTTAGGTGGCAATCATATCCGTGGTCCGAGTCTGGATATTGTTGCTTTCGCTGGAGGCGAGCAGGTCTTCCATGTCTAGCACCAGCACGACGGAGCCATCGCCGGACAGCGTGGCGCCGGCGACGCCTTTCGGGCGGATGTTCTGCAACGGCTTGATCACTACGTCGTCCCGGCCGACGAATGAGTCGATTGCCAGAATGAAGGATTTTTCCGCGGACTGCATCAGCACGCCGAAATAGGGTTTTTGTGTAGGCTCCCAGCCCAGCAGACCAGCAAGCGTCTTCAGCGGCAGAATCTCGTCGCGCACCACGATGGTGGGCTTGCCGGATACTTCCTGAATGGCGCTGCCGTCTATGGTGATGATTTCGCGGACCATGGCCAGAGGCACGGCGAAAGGCTGATTGCAGGCGCGAACCACCAGCACCGGAAGGATAGCCAGCGTCAGCGGCAGCGAGATGCTGATGCGGGTGCCTTCGCCCGGTACCGAGCTGATGTCGATGCGACCATTCAACTTCTGGATATTGGTCCGCACCACGTCCATGCCGACGCCGCGGCCGGATACGCTGGATATCTGATCCTTGGTGGAGAAGCCGGGCAGGAAGATCAGCTGCAGGCATTGCTTCTCATCCAGAGAGTTGGCCGTTTCCTGATCGATCAACCCCTTCTCGATGGCTTTGCGGCGCAGAGCGTCGGGGTTCATGCCCTTGCCGTCGTCCGTGATCTCGATCAGGATGTGGTCGCCCACCTGCTCGGCCGTCAACTGCACCAGCGCCTGCGGTTTCTTGCCCGACGCGATGCGGTCTTCCGGGGATTCGATGCCGTGATCCACCGCGTTGCGAACCAAGTGGACCAGCGGATCGTTCAAGTCCTCGATCATGGTCTTGTCGAGTTCGGTTTCCTCGCCGGACAGCACCAGCTCCACTTCCTTGCCTAACTGACGAGCCAAGTCGCGAGCCAGGCGGGGATACTTCTGGAACAGGCGGCCGATTGGCTGCATGCGGGTTTTCATCACCGCGTTCTGCAGGTCGCCGACCAGCAGGTCAAGCTGGCTGATGGCCTCGTCCAGAGAACGCAGCGTGTTGCCGTCTCGATTGCCTTGCAAAATCTCGGTGCGCAGCGTGGTCAGGCGGTTTTTGGTCAGTCCGATTTCACCGGACAGGTTCAGCACCATGTCCAGACGTACGGTATCGATGCGAATGGTGTTTTCCTGCGGGCCGCTGGCCACGGGGCCGCCGCCGCCGGACGGTTTGGCCGGCGCCGGTTTGGGCGCGGGGGGCTTGGGGGCGGCGACGGGTGCCGGCGGCTGGGCCGGAGCGGCCTGAGGAGCTGGAGTGGGGGCCGCTGGAGTCGGCGCGGCAGCCGCAGTGTTGGGCGTGACGGCCTGATATAGCTGGTTCCAGTCCGGACCATTGCCCGAGGCCGCCGCGGGAGCGGGCTCCGTTGCTGCCGCGGTCGGCTGGGCGGCAACCGGTTCTGTGTGGGGATGGCTTTCCGCAGCGACGGGCTCTCCCGCCAGCGCGGCATCCAGCGCTGACAGCACGCGCGCGTCGGCGTCGCCAGGCATTAGGCCTTGGCCCAAGGTGCCGAACATGTCCCTCACGATGCCGGTTGCGTCCAGAATGACGTCCATGACTTCGGGGGTTATGTGCATCTCGCCGTTGCGCAGCTTGTCGAACAGGTTCTCCGTGCGGTGGCACAGATTGACCATGGGAATGACGTTGAGGAAGCCCGCGCCGCCCTTGATGGTATGGAATCCGCGGAAGATGTCATTGAGCAAGGCCTTGTCTTCCGGACGCTTTTCCAGTTCGACCAGTTTGTTGTCCACATCGGACAAGAGGTCGGTGGACTCCATCAGAAAGTCCTGTAGCAACTCTTCCATGCCGCCAAATTCGCTCATTTTTCCACCCCACGCGTTCTGCGTTGTCTTGCTTGCGTTGCTTTAGAAGCCCAGGCTTTCCAGCAGGTCGTCCACTTGCTGCTGGCTGGTGACCACGTCGGTCTGTCCTTCCGGATTGATGACCGGGCCGTTGAGCAGGCTGGTATTCAGCTCTCCCTTCTTTTCGTCGGGAGAGAACTCGATCAAGAAGCTGACCAGTTCCGTTTCCAGAATTTTTACCATGCCCATCATTTTCTTGATCACTTGGCCGGTCAAATCCTGAAAGTCTTGCGCCATCACGATTTCCAACAGCTGGGTATTGGTTGCCTGTGTCTGGTTAGGCACATCTTTCAGGTATTGGCGGGTTTCCTCCGCCAGCGCCTTGAATTCCTCAACGCCCAGCAGATTGGCATACAGTTTCTCCCAGCGTTCGCTCAGCGCCATTGCCTGGCTTTCCAGCTTGTCCTGAAAAGGCTTGGCGATATCCGTTGCGTTCAGCACGCGTTCCGCTGAGTTTTCCGTTAGCGTGGCGATGTAGGCTAGACGGTCCTTGGCGTCGGGGATGGTTTCGGCCACCTTTTCCAATGATTTGTCATAGCCGAGATCGCGCAGGGCATCGTGCATCTTGCGGGTCATCTGTCCGATGTGTTCATACATTGTCGAAGGGCTGGTCTCGCTCGAGAACATTCTAGGGGCCGTTTCCCCTGTGGCCGGCGCTGCGGCTTGAGGAGGAGGCGTCTCTTCGACAGGCTGCGTTTCTTGCTGCTGGATGGAGATGCTGTCGAACAGCGCTTCCAGTTCCGGCGAGTCTCCATTCTCCAAAGTATGGTCGGGCACGATCTTTCCTCCTCAATACGGACGCGGCAGTCTTGTTGTGGTACTGCTCAGGCTGGCTTGTTCATGTTCTGGAAGATTTTGTTCATCTTCTCTTCCATGGTGGCGGCAGTGAACGGCTTCACAATGTAGCCGCTGGCGCCGGCCATGGCCGCCTCGATGATGTTTTCCCTTTTGGCCTCGGCGGTGATCATCATGAACGGGAGATGCTTCAGCTGGGGGTCCGCCCGTACTGCCTTGAGTAGCTCGATGCCCGTCATGTTGGGCATATTCCAGTCGGAAACGACGAAATCGAAGCTCTGGGTTTTCAACTTATGCAACGCGACCTGGCCATCTTCGGCTTCGTCGACGTTAGTGAAACCCAACTCTTTCAGCAGGTTGCGGACGATTCTGCGCATGGTGGAGAAGTCGTCCACAACCAGAAATCGCATATTCTTGTCTGACATCGAGGTATATCCTGAATTATCTATGTTCCATCAAGGCGCACATTGTAGCGACTACCTTTGCAGGAATGGAATCAAAGTTTCTGCCAGAACGCCAGGGTCGAACTTGGCAACGTAGGAATCCACCCCGACACTGGAGCCCATCGCGCGGTTGGCGTTGGACGACAGCGACGAGTGCATGATCACTGGGATGCCCTTGAAGCGCTGATCGGACTTGATCAGCTTGGTCAGCACGTAGCCATCCATTTCCGGCATCTCGGCATCGACCAGAATGATTTTCAGATAGTCGTGCAGGCATTCGCCATCGGCCCAGTTGCGGCCTGCAAGAACCTGCAGACGGTCCCAGGCTTCGCGGCCATTGGTCGCTTGCTGGAACTTGATGCCCATTTTTTCCAGAACGCCTGTGATTTCCTTGCGAGCGACCACGGAGTCATCGACGAAGAATATGTACTGGTCGGTTTCCAACTGGGCGGTTGGGACATCAGGCAAGCGGGGCTCGCCGACAACGCTGGCCAGGATTTGTTCGACGTCGAGGATGGAAACCAGCTTGCCGTTTTCCAGTTCGGTCACCGCAGTGATCAGGTTTTGGTTGGTGCCGGCGGCCGCCATGATGTTTTCCGGGGCGCGCACCTTGTCCCAGTCGACGCGGATGATGCGATCAACCGAGTCCACCAGGAAGGCCTGGGTGCTCTTGTTGAATTCGGTGACGATCATGGTGTCGAACTTGCTGCCGTTGTTGTCGTGGCCGATGAACTTGGCCAGCGAGATCACCGGGATGATATTGCCGCGCAGCGACAGCACGCCCTCCACGCCGAACGGCATGTTGGGCGTCTTGGTGATGGTCGGCGTCTGCGAGACCTCGCGCACCTTGAACACGTTGATGCCGAAGGTTTCGCGCGTCCCCAGAGAGAACAGCAGAATCTCCATTTTGTTGGAGCCGGCAAGCTTGGTCCTGGCGTCAACACTGGCGAGCAAGGAGGCGTCGGTGCTAGGCATGTCGTATCCCTATCCCTAGAAAATCTTGAAGAAGGCCTGTTAGTTGCTGGGTTCCAGCTTCAGCATCTGGCGCAGCTTGCTGGCGAGCTTCTGCGGTTCGAATTTCGATACATAGGCATCGACGCCGACTGACTCGCCAAGCTTTTGGTTGGAGGAGCCGGAAAGCGAGGAATGCATCAGCACCGGGATGCCTGCGAAACGCGGATCGCTTTTGATCATCTTGGTCAGCATATAGCCGTCCATTTCTGGCATTTCCACATCCGTCAGCACCAGATGCAGCTCGTCGGACAGTTTGCGCCCGGCGGCCTCCGCCTGTTGGGCCATTTTCTGCAGATCTTCCCAACCGCGCATTCCGTTGATCGCGGAAGTGTAGCGGATGTTCATCGCCTCCAGTGTGCGTTCGATCTGTTTGCGGGCGACGGCGCTGTCGTCGGCGAAGAATATGCGGCGATCTTCCTTTACCGGTTCAATATTGATGAAGCTGTGGCCGTCGTCGATGATGCTGGTTTCCGCCAACACTTTCTCGACGTCCATCATCATCACCAGCGTGCCGTTGTCCAGCTCGGTGACTGCAGTCACCAAGCCTGCCATGCGGTTGGTGATCATGTCCGGCGGCACGCGCATCGCGGACCAGTCGAGCCGCAGGATGGTGTCCACGGCCTCTACCAGAAAGCCCTGAGTGTGGCCGTTGTACTCGGTGACGATCATGATCTCCGGACGATTGCTGGTCACGATGCCTGAATATTTAGCCAGATCGATAACCGGCACCAGCGCGCCGCGCAAGCTCACCATGCCTTCGACGGACGAAGGCATTTCCGGAGCCGAGGTGATCTCGGGCGTGCGCATGACTTCGCGCACTTTGAATACGTTGATACCAAAAATTTCTTTGCGACCTGTACGCTGATCATGCCCCAAGGAGAACAGCAGGATTTCCAGCTTGTTGGTGCCTGCCAGTTTGGTTCTGGCGTCGATTTTTTTGAGAAGCTCTGACACAGAAACCTCCGCAGCATCTTTTGGAATGGCGCACTACTTCCCTTTATACGCCAGATATTGGTTTTTCCCGTTTTTTTTTGCTCATGACGATGCCGATATCGTGTTGGCTCGTCATAGGCTGATCATTATCATACCGTTTAAGTGGTTTTTACAAATGACAGTGAAGCGATGCCGACTATGGTTTCAAGCCTGAAGGATCAACAGCAACTCGAGGCCGCGTTTGAACAGTTCAACGCAGTGTCCAGCCAACTCATTGATGCGTATAGGCAACTTGAGGTCCAGGTCAATGTACTGAACGCCCAACTGGACGAGGCGAACAGTCAGTTGCGAAAACAGCGTGATGAGAACGCCGAACTGGCCGAGCGTTTGGCATTGCTTCTGAAAATGCTGCCCGCGGGCGTGATAGAGCTGTCTTCCAATGGTCGGGTGGTGACCGGGAATTTGGCCGCGGAGTCTCTTCTAAGTGGTTGTTATGTAGGGGAAATGTGGTCTTCTCTATTGGGCCGCCTATTAGTCAGGCAGGCCGATGACAGCTACGAGATGGATTCCGCAGACGGTCTTCGCCGGCTGACGCTGCAGTATCAGGAGTTGCCGGCATCGGGAGGGCGGATTGTGCTTATTCACGATGTGACCCGTTTGCATCAATTGAATAGAGAGCTGGCCCAACAGCAGAAGCTTGCGTCGATGGGCGGCATGGCGGCGGCGCTGGCCCATCAGTTAAGAACGCCGCTGGCTAGCGCGATGTTGTATACAGCCAACTTGAAGCAGGACATTCCCAAGGCAGAAGATCGCGCTCGTTTCGTTGACAAGAGCTTGGCGCGCATGAGAGCGCTGGAGGGGCTGATCCAGAACATGCTGAGCTACGTGAGGGGGCAGGTGTCCTCTTTGGAGAGGGTTGGGGTGGAGGCGCTGCTGGATGACGTTTGCGCAATACTATCGCCGCAATGTCATGACAAAGGTGTGTTTTTTGATTGCCATCTGCCAGAAGATTCTGCCATAACGGTCTTGATAGACCGCAAGGCGCTGCAAGGGGCCTTGGTCAATCTGCTGGAGAATGCGTTGCAGTTCGTGTCTACAGGCGGACGAGTCAGCCTGGCGCTGGCGCGCGAAGGCGATATCGTCGTATTTCGGGTGGAGGACGATGGGCCTGGCGTGGACGAGCTGGTGCGGGAGCGCATTTTCGAACCATTTTTCACTCTGCGCCCGGGCGGAACCGGTCTGGGCTTGGCGATCGTGAAGAAAGTGGCTGAGGAGTTGAGTGGGGGCGTACGTTGTTACAACAAGGTGGCGGGCGGCGCCTGTTTCGAGCTGTGGCTGCCGATATGTCCGGGATGATGCCGGAAGATCGGGACCGTCTGTTCAATTTGTCAGCGAACCTAAGGAAAGCCGAGGATCAGTGATGAGACCGATAGTGAGAGTCGAGGGGAGTATCGGGAAAATGGTGCTGATTGGGCAGTTCGACTTCAACCTGCACAAGGAGTTTCGCCAGGCCAGCCAGGAGCTGCTGGATAACCCCGAAGTGCAGGAAATTCATGTCGATTTCGATCAGGTGCCTTTTTTGGACAGCTCCGCGCTTGGGATGCTGTTGTTGTTGAAGGAAAGGGCGGCTGGACAGAAAAAATCGATGATCCTGGTCAACTGTCGGGAGGCGGTGATGCAGGTATTCGAAATCGCCTGCTTCAACAAGATGTTCACTATCCGCCCGGCGTGAACTCGCTCTGAGGGGCCGAGAGCTATAAGTCTGATGCCTTGTCGCGCCGCCAGTCCTATGGGTTGTTCCGTCTGTGCCGGCGCGCCTTGCCTCTGCGAGAGAGCGAGCTTGTCGCTTTGCTGCATGAGCAGTGGCGATTGGCTGGTGCGGTGATCGAGACGGGCGTCCGCGAAGCGGACGTCGTGATGGGATCATCCGAGGCGGAGGCCCCTGCGCGGCTACGGGATAGGTCGTTCGGACCGCGCGGCGGTCGCAGTTCCCAAAGCATTTGGATTGGGGGGCAAGACGCCGGGTAGTGTTTGGTCAAAATGGCCATTTTATTCATGGCAAGGAGCGAGTGCGCTCGTTTTCTATCTTAAAAGATGCCGCTCGGCATCGCGCTAATCAAGTTTGCCATTTCGTTTTTCAAGACGGTGCCTGCAAGGCGAGCTTCATGCCATTCACACCAAATTCGTACTGAGGCCAAATTCCCCTTGATTTGCTCTCGCTGATGATGAATCACGTTATGGGGGGGGCGCGAGCGAGGATGTGCCGGGGACACAGGGAGCCGGATGGAAAGATGCTCGTATTGTGCTATCCCGATATTGTCGTGGAAAACTGATGACGTTGCGGTGCCGCCGTTGGTGGATGGCGGCCGGACGCTCTGCGACCGTCGGACCGGGGGCGATTGGCGGCGTCGAGCGCGCCGGGATGGCGGCTCTGGCGGGAACTCAATCAGGCAATGCGTATTTCAACGGGAATCTCTCGATAACGGGAACGCCATGTCTAAGAAAATTCTCACGGTGGACGATTCGGCATCGATTCGTCAGATGGTCAGCTTCACTTTGAAGAGCGCCGGTTATGAAGTCGCCGAGGCGGTGGACGGCAATGCTGGCCTGAGTAAGGCCCAGGGTATGCAGTTCGATCTGGTGCTGACCGATCAGAACATGCCGGGCATGGACGGATTGACGTTGATTCGTTCTTTGCGCAAGCAACCAACCTACAACTCCACTCCCATCCTGATGTTGACCACGGAGTCCAGCGACCAGATGAAGGCGCTGGGGAGAGCCGCCGGCGCGTCGGGCTGGCTGGTCAAGCCATTTGATCCTCAAAAACTACTGGATGTCGTCAAGCGTTTGGTCGGTTAACGCAGTCGCCGCTATGGGGGGATGATCGTGGCGATCGATATGTCGCAGTTCCATCAGGTCTTTTTCGATGAGGCGGAGGAACACCTCGCCACGATGGAGTCGCTGCTGTTGGCGATGAATGTGGAGCTGCCGGAACAAGAGGATCTCCACGCGATTTTCCGCGCTGCGCACTCGATAAAGGGGGGGGCGGCCACCTTCGGCTTCTCCGACATGGCGGAACTGACCCATGTGTTGGAAAACCTGCTGGACCGAGTTCGCAAGGGCAGCATGGCGCTGACTCTTCCCATGGTGGACGTGTTTTTGCAGGCGAAGGACGTGCTGCAGTCCATGCTGGCGGATTACAAGAATGGCGAAACATCCGAGGCAGAACCTCGGGAGGCGGTGAGACGGCGTCTGGAGGAGATCGAGGGGCAGATGCCGGAGGCCGAAGCTGTCGGCAGAGAGCCGGAAGGAGGCGCAGTCGTAGCCGACCCCTTGTGGACGCTGTTTTTGGAGTTGACGCCGCCGGATGGGATGGATATCCGCCCCTTGCTGGAAAGTTTGTCGGCGCAAGGCGATTTGACCGTTGTGCAGGAAGGACGGGGGGATGGGGAACTGCCATGGGTGGCGGTGTTCACTTCGGCGTTGGCCGCGGAGGAGGTGGCCGAGTCTTTGGCGTTCAAGCTTGCTCCGGATCGCTTTCGGGTCAGCATAGACCGGGGAGGAGAGGGCGGAAACGAGTATGGCTTGTTTTCGCCGGGTGACAACGTCGCGCCGGATCGACGCCTGCTGGCGGAAGGCGTCGCCCATATGGACGACGACGGCGGGTTTGGCTTGTTCGAGCAGGGCGGCGAAACGCAGCCTCCTTCGCGGCTGGAGCAGATGGAGCAGATGGAGCAGGATGGCAGTTTCGGCTTGTTCGAGCCGCTGCCGGCGGTGGCGGATGATGCGGAGCCGGACAGGCTGGGGAAAATGGAGCAGGACGGCAGCTTTGGCCTGTTCGATCCCTTGCCTGCGCAGGGCGTGTCCGCAGCGGAGGATTTCGAGGGCGAGGGGTTTGGCTTGTTTGGCGACGCGCCGGGCGTGACTGCCGCCGACAAGCCCGCGGCCCCTGCGGTGGCTGCGGCACCGGAAAGGGCCGCGGCTGTCGTACGTCCCGCTCCGGACAAAGGCGTAGCGGCGGGAGAGAACTCGATTCGGGTGAACATCGAGAAGGTCGATCTTCTGTTGAACCTGGTCGGTGAGTTGGTGATCACCCAATCGATGCTGATGCAGTCCGGCAATGCGCTCGATCCTGTCGAGCATGAGCGTCTTCTCAATGGCATCAGCTCCTTGCAGCGCAATTCCCGCGAGTTGCAGGAGGCGGTGATGTCCATTCGGATGACGCCCATCGCTTTCGTGTTCAACCGTTTTCCCCGAGTGGTCAGAGATCTTGCCGGCAAGCTTGGCAAGCAGGTGGATTTAAAAATGGTGGGTGAAAACACCGAGCTGGACAAAGGCTTCATCGAGAAGCTGTCCGATCCCTTGACTCATCTGGTGCGCAATAGCCTTGACCACGGCATTGAGTCGACGGCGGAACGGGAGGCCAAAGGCAAGTCCCGCGCGGGTCGTCTGACGCTGAGGGCCTTCCATCAGGGGGGCAGCATCGTGATCGAAGTCAGCGACGACGGCGCCGGCTTGAACCGCGAACGCATTCTAGCCAAGGCCAGGGAGCGCGGCATGCCGGTTAGCGACAACATGCCGGACCAAGAAGTATGGGGGCTGATATTCGAGGCCGGCTTCTCAACCGCCGCGGAAGTGACCGATGTGTCCGGACGTGGCGTTGGGATGGATGTTGTCAAGCGCAACATACAGAACATGGGGGGGCGGATAGAGATTGACTCCATGCCCGATATCGGCACCACGATGAGCATCAAGCTGCCGCTGACGCTGGCCATCATGGATGGCATGTCGGTAAGAGTCGGGGACGAGATCTATGTGCTGCCGCTGGGTTTCATTCTGGAGTCCATGCAGCCGGAGCCCAGGGCGATCAAGACGGTATCAGGCCGCGGCGAAGTGGTGCATATCCGCGGCGAGTATCTGCCCATCATCGCGTTGAGCCGGTATTTCAATGTGGGCAAAGCCAGGCAGAGGGCGGATGAAGGCATTCTGGTCGTGGTTGAGGCATCCGGGATCAGGGTGGCGCTATTGGTGGACGATCTGATAGGCCAGCAGCAGTTTGTAGTGAAAAACTTGGAAACCAATTATCGCAAGGTGGATGGCTTGTCCGGTGCCACGATACTTGGCGATGGCCAGGTGGCGCTGATCCTGGATATTTCCACCATCGCCCGCAGCAATAGCGGGGCGCGGGGGGCCGCCGCTCAGGTGGCCATCGCCGAATGACAGGCGGAGAAACCATATGCAACTGGACAATCTGAGCGATGCGCAAGTCAAGGATGGCGCGGCGCATGAGCTACTGGTGTTCACGCTGGGCAGCGAGGAGTATGGCCTGGACATCCTCAAGGTGCAGGAGATTCGCGGTTACGACACAGTGACCCGCATCGCCAACGCGCCAGAGTTCATCAAGGGGGTGATCAATCTGCGCGGCAGCATCGTGCCCATCGTTGACCTGCGGTTGAAGTTCGGTTTGGGAGAGCCGCAGTACAACGAGTTTACCGTAGTGATCATCCTCAATATCGGCAAGCGCACGGTGGGTATCGTGGTGGATGGCGTGTCTGATGTGATTCAGCTGGACAAGGAGTCGATGCGCGCGCCGCCGGAGTTTGGCGCGACGGTCGACACCGCCTATATCGAAGGTTTGGGCACGATCGGGGAGCAGATGATCATCGTGGTCGATATCGAACGCCTGATGCGCAGCGAGGAAATGGCGCTGATGGATGTAGCCGCCCGAGCCTGAGGCCGGGATAGCGTGGGGGAGAGAAGAATGAGCGACATCAGGTTGAAGCAGCAGCTGACGCTGGGCGTGGGCTTGTTGATGGTGGCGATGGCTGCCGCGCTGTATCTCGCCCAGGCGCAGCTGCATCGCCTGCAGGGCGCGGCGGATGAGTTTTCGGGCGGCCAGTCTGTCCAGATCGGGCAGTTGACGCAGGCGGGCCAGGCGCAGCAGGCATCGCAGCAACTGGTGCGGCAACTGGGCGGATTGCTGCCGGATGCAGGCCTGGCGGCGCAGCGAGCTGGCCAACCACAGCTGGATAATGCGTTAGATGGCGTGACAGGCCGGCTGAACGGTCTGTCCGCGCATGTGTCGGCTGACGGAAAAGCGAGGCTGGACGCGGCCCGGAATCTGGACGGGACGCTGCGCAACCAAGTCGCGTCCTATCGGCAGTTGCTGGCGGGAGGGCGCGGCGACGATGCGCATGGCTATCTGCTCGCCACGCTGTGGCCGTCTGCGCTCAAGTATCAGGAGGCTATTGGCCAATATGTCCGTTATGAAGGCGAGCAGGCGTTGAAGGGCGACGCCGGAGATGCCGGCGCGACGGCAGGCGCGATAGGCAACGAGCTGCTGAGCATGGGCGGCGCTTTGCTGTTGCTGGCGGCTGCGATGGTGTGGATGCTGAGGCGGGCGGTGGATCGCCAGTTTGGCGGCGATCCGCAGTTGCTGGCCACAGTGCTGAAGGAACTGGCAGAGGGCGAGGTACGCACTGAATTTTCAGTGCGCCCTGGCGACAGGGATAGCATGTTCGCCTGTTTGGCCGAGGTGGTCGCGCATACGCTGGAAAACCTGAGGGTGCGCAACGCGCTGGATGTTTGCACCACCAATGTGATGATCGCCGACGACAACCATCAGGTGGTGTATGCGAACCGGGCGGTGCTGGATATGTTTCAGCAGGCGGAGTCTGATATCCGGCAGGAGCTGCCGCAGTTTACGGCGCGGGCGATTCTGGGCAGCAATATCGACAACTTCCATCGCAACCCGTCCTATCAGCGCGGCGTGCTGCAGCAGTTGAACGGCACTCACCGCGGCACCATCAAGGTGGGTGGACGCACTTTCAGTCTGGTGTTGACGCCGATACGCGATGGCCAGAACCGCAAGCTGGGTTCGGTTGTCGAGTGGTTGGACACCACCCGAGAGTTGGAGCTGAAATCGGCGGAGCAGGCGCGGCAGGAGGCCGATCGTCGCGCGGCGGCGGAAAACGCGCGCATTCGCAGCGCGCTGGACGTGTGCACCACCAATGTGATGATCGCGGACGAAGATCACAACATCATTTATACCAATCAGTCGGTTCTGAAGATGTTCCAGCAGGCGGAGGCGGACATCCGCCGCGACATTCCGCGTTTCTCGGTGGGCAGTCTGCTGGGCAGCAATATCGATGATTTTCACAAGAACCCTTCTTATCAGCGCGGCTTGCTGCAGCAGGTACGCGAGTCCCACCGCTCGTCCATCACCGTCGGCGGCCGCACGTTCAGCCTGATTCTGACGCCCATTGTCGGCGGCAAGGGAGAACGGCTGGGCGATGTGGTGGAGTGGCAAGACAATACCGATATGCTGAAGCTGCAGCGCGAGGCCGACCTGAGGGCGGAGAAGGAGCGCAAGCTGGCGGCGGAAAACGCGCGCATCCGCAGCGCGCTGGACGTGTGCACCACCAATGTGATGATCGCGGATGAAAGCCATCACATCATTTACGCCAACCAGGCGGTTCAAGAAATGTTCCGCCAGGCGGAGAGCGACATTCGCAAAGATATTCCGCGCTTCTCCGTATCCAATCTGATGGGCAGCAAGATAGACGATTTCCACAAGAATCCGTCCTACCAGCATGGCGTGCTGCAGCAGGTGAGGAGCACGCATCGCTCTTCCATCGTGGTCGGCGGCCGCACGTTCGGATTGATCCTGTCGCCCATCGTGAATGCACAAGGCGAGAGGCTGGGTGCGGTGGTGGAGTGGCAGGACAATACCGAAACGCTGCGCCAGCAGGCCGAAGCGGAGACCCGCGCGGCCGAGGAAAGCCGGATCGCCGGGGAAAACGCGCGCATCCGCAGCGCATTGGACAATTGCACTACCAATGTGATGATCGCCGACAACGAGCGCAAGATCATCTACATGAATCACAGCGTGACCGACATGCTGCGCGGCGCTGAGGCCGATTTGCGAAAGGCGCTGCCCAATTTTGACGTGCGCCGGCTGATAGGCTCCACCATGGACGAGTTCCACAAGAACCCCAGTCACCAGCGCGAGTTGCTGGCCAACCTGCGCTCCACCTACCGCGCCGAAATCAAGGTGGCGGGACGGACTTTCTCCCTCGTCGCCAACCCGGTGTTCGATTCCGATGGCGAGCGCTTGGGCTCGGTGGTGGAGTGGAAGGATCGTACCGCCGAGGTGGAAATCGAACACGAGGTGTCGGAAATCGTCCGGGCCGCATCGGCAGGCGAGTTCGGCAAGCGCATCGAGGTGGAGAGCAAGCAGGGCTTCTTCAGGTTGCTGGGCGAGGGCGTCAACCAGCTGCTGGGCGTGACCAGCCAGGGTCTGAACGATATCGCCAATGTTCTTGGCGCCCTGGCCCGCGGCGACCTGACGCGTACCATCAGCTCGGACTACGATGGTCTGTTCGGCCAGTTGAAGGCGGACAGCAACACCACGGTGGAGCGCCTGAAGGAGATCATCGCCAATATCAAGGATTCCACCGACGCGATCAACACCGCGGCCAAGGAGATCGCGGCGGGCAATTCCAATTTGTCCGGCCGAACCGAACAACAAGCGGCCAGCCTGGAAGAAACGGCCTCCAGCATGGAGGAGATCACCAGCACGGTGCGCCAGAACGCGGAGAACGCCAAGAAGGCCAATTCGCTGGCCACCGGCGCGTCGGACATCGCGGCGCGCGGCGGCAAGGTGGTGGGCGACGTGGTGTCGACGATGAACGAGATCAATGAAAGCGCGAAGAAGATCGTGGACATCATCAGCGTGATTGACGGCATCGCTTTCCAGACAAACATTCTGGCGTTGAACGCGGCAGTAGAAGCCGCTCGCGCAGGAGAGCAAGGCCGCGGCTTCGCGGTGGTGGCGAGCGAAGTGCGCAATTTGGCCCAACGCTCGGCGGCGGCGGCGAAGGAAATCAAGTCGCTGATCGGCAACTCTGTGGACAAGGTGGAGTCCGGCAGCCGGCTGGTGGACGAGGCCGGTCGCACGATGAACGAGATCGTGGTTTCCATCCGTCGCGTGGCCGACATCATGAGCGATATCTCGGCCGCGTCGCTGGAACAAAGCTCGGGCATCGAGCAGGTGAATCTGGCGGTGACCCAGATGGACGAAAATACCCAGAAGAACGCGGCGCTGGTGGAGGAGGCGGCAGCGGCGGCGGAGTCGCTGGAAGAGCAGGCGAGATACCTGTCCGACGCGGTGGCGGTATTCAAGCTGGACGACAAGCCATCACACGGCAAGCCTCCCGCGGCGAGGAGCGCATCGCATCCGACCGGGGGCATAAGCATGGCCAAGCAAAATGGAGCCGTAGCCGGCTTGGCGGGCAAGGCGGGCCATCATCCGGGCAGCTATCAGGTCAAGCCCAAGAGCATAGAGCCCATCCACCCACCGGGGGACATGGGCGATGGTTCCTGGGAGGAATTTTGATCGTCTCGCGCGGTTGACATAGGCGGAAGCGGGCAAGGGGGCGGGGGATGGCTGACGGGACGGAGCTCAAGTTCACCCGCAACGACTTTAAGCGGGTTCGCGAGATGATTTACCAGCGGGTGGGCATTTCGCTCAGCGATTCCAAGACTCACATGGCCTATGCCCGATTGGCCAAGCGAGTCCGCTCTCGTGGTTTGCGCAGCTTTTCCGACTATCTGGACATGCTGCAGCACAGCGAGGAGAGCGAGGAGTGGCAGGGATTCATCAATGCCCTCACGACCAATCTGACCTCGTTTTTCCGCGAGACGCATCATTTCGACATCCTGAGCGAGCATGCCAGGAAGCATCGGAAGCCCGGTGAAACGTTTCGGGTTTGGAGCTCGGCCTCCTCCACCGGCGAGGAGCCGTATTCCATCGCCATGACGCTGCTGGAGCAATGGAGGGAGCCGGGCGGCGGGTCGTTTCAATTGCTGGCTTCCGATATCGACACCAATGTCTTGCAACAGGCGGCGTTGGGCGTGTATGGCAGGGAGCGGGCGGAAAAAGTGTCCGATGCTTTGTTGCGCCGATACTTCGATCGGGGAGTGGGCAGCAATGAGGGCAAGATCCGTCTCAAGCAGCAGGTCCGGGATGCCGTATCCTTTTTTCAGTTCAATCTGGTGGCGCAGAATTGGCCGGATATCGGCAGCTTCGACGTGATTTTCTGCCGCAATGTGATGATTTATTTCGACAAGCCCACCCAGACGGAGATACTGGGCAAGATGGCAGCCTGCCTGAAGCCGGACGGGTTGCTATTGCTGGGCCATTCGGAAAACATAGTGCATCTGACCGACGCCTTCGTCGGTTGCGGCCGGACAAGCTACAAGCTGGCGCATCCAAATGATGAGGAGAGAGGGGGATGAGTCCAGTCGTGGCGAGGAAAATACGGGTGGTTGTGGTTGACGACTCCGCTCTGGTGCGCAGTCTGTTGACCGCCATCATCAACGAAGCGCCAGACATGGAGGTGGTGGCGACCGCCTCCGACCCCTTCATCGCCAGAGAGAAGATCAGGGAAACCGATCCCGACGTCGTGACGCTGGACGTGGAAATGCCGCGGATGGACGGACTGGAGTTTTTGCGGCGACTGATGAGGCTGCGTCCGACGCCTGTGCTGATGATTTCCTCACAGACGGATACCGGCTCCGAGGCTACGCTCACCGCGCTGGAACTGGGGGCGGTGGATTTCATCCACAAGCCGGCGGATGATGTGGCGCGGCATATGCAGGAGTATGCGGAGGAGATACGCGAGAAGCTCAGGGCAGCCGCGGCAGCCAAGTTGCAGCAGCCCCAGCGTTTTCGCCAGGCGCCTCCCGTTCCGCCGCC
Source organism: Chromobacterium phragmitis (assembly GCF_003325475.1). Taxonomy (NCBI): domain Bacteria; kingdom Pseudomonadati; phylum Pseudomonadota; class Betaproteobacteria; order Neisseriales; family Chromobacteriaceae; genus Chromobacterium; species Chromobacterium phragmitis. Next base: position 430,072 of record NZ_CP029495.1, on the reverse strand, counting down.
TGCCGGCTCGGTATTGAAAAAGAGCGTGTTGGTGTTTGTCGGAGCCTCTACCGGCGGCACCGAGGCGATCAAGGATTTCCTGATGGGCATGCCGGCGGAGGGGCCGCCCATCCTGATCGTCCAGCACATGCCGGAGCATTTCACCTTCAGCTTCGCCGCGAGGTTGAACAGGCTGTGTCCGATGAGGGTGAAGGAAGCCGAGGATGGGGAGGCGGTCTGCGCCGGCGTCGCCTACATCGCCCCGGGCCATTCCCATATGCGGGTGGCGCCGGTCTCGGGGGGCGGGTTCAGGATAGCGTTGGACCAAGGGGAGAAGGTCAATCGGCATCGGCCAGCCGTCGACCCGCTGTTCGAGTCGGCGGCCCAGCATCTGAAAAAGAATGCGGTCGGCGTGATCCTGACCGGCATGGGCAAGGATGGCTCGTTGGGAATGCTGCAGATGCGCAAGGCCGGCGGGGTCACCTTCGGCCAGGATGAGGCTAGCTGTGTGGTGTATGGCATGCCGAGGGAGGCGTTCAAGGTTGGCGCGGTGATGCATGTGCATCCACTGGGCCGGTTGGCGGCAAAGGTGGTCGAGTGTCTGCAGAATCATGCCGAAAGGGCGATTACATGAACCATGTCGACGGGATGAACAGCCATCACTATTACGACAAGCATTTCCAGATCATGGCGGTCAAAGTGTTCCCCGGCGAATTCCACGCCACCAACCAGTCGCGACTGCTGGTGACGCTGCTGGGATCTTGCGTGGCGGTGTGCCTCAGCGATCGCATCTCCGGCGTGGCGGGCATGAACCATTTTCTTCTGCCGGAAGGATCGCTGGATCTGGGCAGCGGCGCGTCTGCGGCGCGTTTCGGCGTCAACGCGATGGAGTTGCTGATCACCGACATGCAGAAGCTGGGCGCGATGCGCAATCGGCTGGAAGCCAAGATATTCGGCGCCGGCAACGTGCTGGAGGGCATGACTGTGGTGAACGTCGGCGAGCGCAACACCAACTTCATCCGCAGCTATCTTTCCAATGAGCAAATTCCAGTCTTGGCGGAGGACTTGCTGGGCGAGTGCGCGCGAAAGGTGTATTTCTTCACAGCCACTGGAAAGGTGCTGATTAAAAAAATGAAGAGAAACAGCACGGCGGTCAAGCAGGAGCAACCATACCGTGGGCGCATCATCGATCAGGGCGAGGCGTCCAAGACAGGGGATATCGATCTGTTCATCTGAGCCCAGACCGCGGACGCGAACAAGGCGACGCATGCGTCGCCTTGTTCGCGGGAGGGGGAAGAGGCTTATCGTTCCAGATATTTCAGCTTGTCTTTCACGTCGGCCCAATCCGCGTGGTCGGGCAGTGGATCGATGCGCTCCACGATGCTGGGCCAATTCCGGGCCAGCTCGGCATTAAGAGGGATGAACGCCTCTTGCCCCTTGGGCACATCGTCCTCGGGATAGATGGCGCCGACCGGACACTCTGCCACACACAGCGAGCAGTCTATGCACTCGTCAGGGTCGATCGCCAAAAAGTTGGGCCCCTCGCGGAAGCAGTCCACCGGGCAGACCTCCACGCAGTCGGTGTATTTGCATTTGATACAGGCATCGGTTACAACGTACGCCATTCTTGTATCCTCAGTAAGGCTGGATCGTGATTCGGGATAGTCGTTATTTTAGCGATAATTCGCCCGTTCGACGCTCCGGCAAAATCCTCAAGATGTCCAATGCGCTCTATCGGGGCCGTTTCGCCCCCAGCCCCACTGGCCTGCTACACGCGGGCTCGCTCAGCACTGCTGTCGGCAGCTATCTGGAGGCGCGAAGCCGCGGCGGCCAGTGGCTGCTGCGCATGGAGGATCTCGACCCGCCGCGCGAAGTGCCGGGCGCGGCCGACGACATCCTGCGCACGCTGGAGGCTTTCGGCTTCGAGTGGGACGGCGAGGTGGCGTACCAGAGTCGTCGCCATGGCTTGTACCGCGCCGCGCTGGAACGGTTGGCCGCATCTGGCCAAGCCTACGCCTGCTGCTGCACCCGCAAGGAAATCGCTGCGTTGGCGCGCCGCGGCCTGGACGGCTACGTTTACCCGGGCACCTGCCGGCGCGGCTGTCCCGGCGGCCGCGAGGGCCGGGCCTGGCGCTTGGCCGTGGCCGAAGGGGAGCGGGTGGTGGACGACCGGCTGCAGGGCGCGTACCGGCAGGACCTGGCGCGCGACATCGGCGATTTCGTGTTGCTGCGCGCCGACGGCTTCTGGGCCTATCAACTCGCGGTGGTGGTGGATGACGCCGATCAGGGCGTCACTGACATCGTGCGCGGCTCGGACCTGCTGGTGTCCACGCCGCGGCAATTGGCCGTATATGAGGCCTTGGGCCTATCCGCGCCAGGCTATTGCCATCTGCCGGTGTTGACCAATGCCGCTGGCGAAAAGTTGTCCAAGCAGACGCTGGCGCCGGCCATATCGGCGGATGCCGCCGCAAGCCAGCTCGGCACCGCGTTGGCGCTGTTGGGCCACGCGCCTCCGGCCGATTGCGCCGGCTTGGACGAGCTGTGGCGCTGGGCGGTGGCGAATTGGTCATTAAGCAGGGTGCCGGCCGGCCCCTTGCAACTCCCTCATTCCTGACGCTTTTTCCATTAAATGACGCAAGCATTTGTTTGGGTGTGATTTTTTCCTGAAAAAATCGTCAATGCGACATGTTTTTACGTCAAAACTGTGTTTTAATGCGCCCTTTTTTGGCGCGGCGGCAGGCCGCATCCGGCTGCGACGCAGCCGAGCGTTCCGGCTTCAGCTATCTTGAAGCCATGGCCCATAGGCCTGCCGATGCGGTTTTGACCTTTTTCGCATGTCTGACGCTGGGGGGGATCACTCCGGCGCGCGATGCTTTCGTTCCCACGGAGAGTCAGGTTTGAACGAAAACAGTTCCGTTAAAAAGAAGGGCTCGCTCGGAGTCTGGATGTGCACCGCCCTGGTGGTGGGCAATATGATAGGCTCCGGCGTTTTCCTGCTGCCGGCTTCGTTGGCTCCGTTCGGCGGTGTGTCGATGCTGGGCTGGCTGCTGACCTCCTGCGGCGCCATCTGCCTGGCGCTGGTATTCGCCCGCCTGTCATCCATCCTGCCGCGAGAGGGCGGACCGTATGCGTACATCCACGCGGGCTTCGGCGATTTCGCCGGCTTCTGGATCGCCTGGGGCTACTGGATCGCGCTGTGGGCGGGCAACGCCGCGCTGGCGGTGGCGGCCACCAGCTACATGCAGGTGTTCTTCCCGATATTGGGGCATAACGAGCCGCTGGCTGGCGCCGTCGCCATCGGCCTGATCTGGATCGTCACCTGGATCAATAGCCGCGGCGCGCGCAGTTCCGGCGTGGTGGCGGTGGTGACCACGCTGCTGAAGCTGTTGCCGCTGGCGGCGGTTACCTTCATCGGTTTCTTCCATTTCCAGCCGGATAATCTGGCATTCAATCCGCACAACAAGCCGCTGCTGTCCTCGTTGTCCGCCACCATGGCGCTGACGTTGTGGGCCTTCCTCGGCCTGGAGTCAGCGTCGGTGCCGGCCGGCGACGTGGTGGAGCCGGAGAAGACCATCCCGCGGGCCACCGTGATCGGCACCCTGCTGGCCACCGTGCTCTACATCCTGTCCACGGTATCGTTGATGGGGCTGATGCCGGTCGATGTGCTGGCCGCCTCTCAGGCGCCGTTCGCCGACGCGGCGCGGCTGATGTGGGGCGACTGGGGCTATTGGCTGGTGGGCTTCGGCGCGGTGGTGTCCTGCTTCGGCGCGCTCAACGGCTGGAGCCTGATGCAGGCGCATGTGCCGGCGGCCGCGGCCAAGGATGGCCTGTTCCCCAGCCGTTTCGACCAGCGCAACGCGGCCGGCGTGCCCATCTTCGGCCTGGTGCTATCCAGCGCGCTGGTCACCATTCTGATGGCGATGAAGTACGCCGGCGGCGACAGCGGGGTGAAGATCTTCGAGTTCATCATCCTGCTGGCGACCGCCACTACGCTGCTGCCTTATGCGTTTTGCTCGATGGCGCTGATCGCCATCATGTTGATGCGCGGCAAGGCGTTCGCGCCCAAGGATTACATCGCGCCTGGATTTTTCTCCGGCATTGGCTTTATTTATTCCTTGTGGGCCTTGTATGGTTCTGGCGCCGATATTGTTATGTGGGGCATGTTGCTATTGTTGCTGGGTTTGCCGATTTATGTCTGGCAGCTAAAAGAACGCCATGCGAATTGATGGTGTCTGATTTGGAATGAAACGAACGCGGCAAGTTTTGCCGCGTTTTATTTTGCCTGGTCATTTTTCGGTTTTATAAGATTTAATGATTTATTCATGCATTTCTGGCATTTGGGTCAGTTTCGCCAAGCCTTGCATTTAATTGGATTGGGCGCGGCATTATCATCTCCTCGCAGTTCGTCGGTCTTTTAAAATCGTACTGAAAAGGATGACTTGTATGGGAAACAAAATGCCTAATGACGGTCAGCTGAAGCGGGGTGTGAAAGATGACGCGCTGGTATATTCATCTGATCCCGGCACGCTTGTGAATGGACAGGTGTGGGGATTGGGCGCGGCGGAAAAGACGTATGCCGTCAATCATTTTGATGCGGCAGTTGAAGATAAGCTTTTTTCCTATACGCCGGGCCGGGTGGTGAAAAACGTTTTCAATAAGTACGAAAGCAATGAGTTTCAAGTGGCTTGCTACTATACCGACTGGTCGCAATACGACAGTCGCTATGGGAATGGCCCTGGCGATCCAAGTGTCAATTATTCGGTCGGCGGGCGCGGTACCGATGCGATGCGTCTGCAGGCCATGGGACCATTCGACAAGATCGTGGTCGGCTTCGCCGGCATCATCGGCGACGAAGGGGAAAAGAAGCCGGTGATAGACAAAGCCGCCATCGATTTCGGCATCGCCAGCGGCCCGGCCGACTTGCCGAATCAACGCGGCAAGGCCACTTTCACCGACAGTTGGGGCGATGTGCTGTCTTATATCAACTGCGGTTTCAACAGCTGGGTGAGCAACGACGCGATTGCCATGTTCCACCCTGACCGGGCGCAAGGCCTGCTCGGCGCCTTGGTCAAGCTGAAGCGGAGCAAGCCGGATCTGCGGATATCGCTAAGCCTGGGCGGCTGGACCATGAGCCAGGCCTTCCATCACATCGCCAAGGAGCCGGCATTGCGCACCGTGCTTGCCCTTAGCCTGAAGCGCATTGTCGATGCCTTCCCGATGTTCACCGATCTGGACATCGACTGGGAATATCCGGGCGTGCCGGGCGCGCCGGGTAATCAATTCGGTCCAGAGGACGCCCCCAATTTCGCGGCGCTGATCCGGGAAATCAAGGCGCACTTGCCGTCCATGCATTTGAGCATCGCGGTCAACGCCGAACCGGCCAAGATGGCGGCGGCCGATATTCCTTCGTTGTTGGCGGCAGGGGTGGAAGGCCTCAATGTGATGTGCTACGACTTTTTCGGCACGCCTTGGGCCGAACATCTGGCGCATCACACCAATTTGCGAGGCAATCCTTCCGACGCCAGCCAGAACTCCGCGACGAAGGCTGTGGACTACCTGCTGAGCCTGGGCGTGGCGCCGAAAAAGATTTTCCTCGGCTATGCCGCCTACAGCCGCAACGCGCAACGCGCCAGGATCGATGGCGTTTCGCCGTTGCGCGGCAGTTATCAGCCCTACCCGGATCAAACCACGGTGGGTAGTTTCGAGTCTGGCACCACCGAATGGCCGGATGTGCTGTACCAGTACATGGACTTCGAAAATCAGACCGGCCGCAATGGTTTTCAGCTGTATACCGACACGGTGGCGGACGCGGATTTCCTGTATAACAGCCAAAGCCAGGTATTCATGTCGCTGGATACGCCGCGGTCGGTGAAGGCCAAGGCCGAGTATGCCCGCTCCAAGGGCCTAGGCGGCATGTTTGTCTGGACTGGCGATGGCGATAGCGGCTTGCTGACCAACGCTGCGCGCGAAGGCCTGGGTTGCCGGGTGCAGCAGCAAGTGGTGGATATGGCTCCGTTCTATTTTTCGGGCATCACCGGCGCAGAAAAGGTTAAAGAGGCCTTCCGCAATATCGGCGAAACCGAGCCCAGGGAGTTGCAAAGCATTACCCGGCGCTAAACTGCGCTTTATGATGTTGGGCGGCGGAACACGCCGCTCCCGCTCTTCCAGTGGCTGCCTGATCCATGTGGGCGGCCGTTGTTTTTTTGGAAATGCCGGTGGTTTTCGAAAAATAAATTACATGATTTTTTGCGTTTTTTTTCATAAAAAAACATTTATCGTATTGCTTTGATCTGGAAATAAACTCGGCTTGCCAAGGCTCGGATATTGACACCATAATCGCCGGATCATACAGGAGAGAGCGGCCTTGGGCCGCCGCCGAAGGCGCAAGCGCACCCGCAATCGCTCAGGCAAAAGGACTGTATCATCGGGCCGGCGGCAGCCGGTTCGCGCAATCTGGAGAGCGGCGTCCGCGCGATGCCCACCGAAGGGGCTAACGGCTTATCCGGCCGGAAAATCTCAGGTGCAGGGACAGAGGGGTGTGGTTGATGAGGCTATCCACACTATTCTGCAAGGAACCGCGCCATGACGGCCCCGAAACGTACTCCGCTGTATGAAGCCCACCTCGCCGCCGGCGCCAAGATGGTCGATTTCGCCGGTTGGGAAATGCCCATTCATTACGGTTCCCAGCTGAAAGAGCATGAGATCGTCCGCACCGACGCGGGCATGTTCGACGTGTCCCACATGACGGTGGTCGACATCACCGGACCCGACGCCAAAGCCTGGCTGCAAAAACTGATCGCCAACGACGTGTCCAAGCTCGGCTTCGAGGGCAAGGCGCTGTATTCCGGCATGTTGACGCCGGAAGGCACCGTCGTCGACGACCTCATCGTCTATCTCACTTCCTATGGCTACCGCATGGTGGTCAACGCCGGCACCACCGAAAAAGACCTGGCCTGGATGGAGAGCCAGAGGGCCGGTTTCGACGTGGCGCTGAACGTGCGCCGCGACCTGGCGATGCTGGCCGTGCAGGGCCCCCAGGCCATAGACAAGGTTTGCTCCATCCGACCGGAACTGGCCGACGCCATCCGCGCGCTCAAAGTGTTCCAGGGCCTGCCGCAGGGCGAGTGGTTCTACGCCCGCACCGGCTACACCGGCGAAGATGGGCTGGAAATCATGGTTCCGGCCGATCAGGCCATCGCCTTCTTCAATCAACTGCAAGATGCCGGCGTATCGCCCATCGGCCTGGGCGCGCGCGACACGCTGCGTCTGGAAGCCGGCATGAATCTGTACGGCCACGACATGGACGAAACCGTGTCGCCGCTGGAAGCCGGCATGGGCTGGACCATCGCCTGGGAACCGGCCGAGCGCAAGTTCAACGGCCGCGAGGCGCTGGAGGCGCAAAAGGCCGCCGGCGTGAAGATGAAGCAGGTGGGCCTGGTGCTGGAAGGCCGCGGCGTATTGCGCGAAGGCCTGAAGGTGGTGGTGGAGGGCGTGGGCGAAGGCGTGATCACCAGCGGCACCTTCTCGCCGACGCTGAAGCATTCCATCGCCATCGCCCGCGTGCCGGCCGCTACCGGCGCCTCGGCCCAGGTGGACCTGCGCGGCGCGCTGACCGACGTGCGCGTGGTGAGGATGCCCTTCGTGCGCAACGGCAAGAAAGTTTTCGAATAATCGGGCAACGCCTCGGGGCGACTGCCGTCACCATTGATCTGATCTAAAGCTGGAGAACTTCAAGATGAGCAACATTCCCGCCGAACTGAAATATGTCGACAGCCACGAGTGGCTGCGTCTGGAAGCCGACGGCTCCGTGACCGTGGGCATCACCGCGCACGCGCAGGAACTGCTGGGCGACATCGTCTTCGTCGAACTGCCGAAAGTGGGCGCGACCCTGGCCAAGGATGAGCAGGCCGGCGTGGTGGAATCGGTGAAGGCCGCTTCCGATGTTTACTGTCCGATCGCCGGCGAAGTGCTGGAAGTGAACGCCGAGCTGGAAAGCGCGCCGGATCTGGCCAATAACGAGCCGTACGGCGACGGCTGGTTCTTCAAGATCAAGCCGGCCAACGCCGCGGATCTTGACGGGCTGATGGACGCCGCCGCCTACGCCAAGGAAATCGGCGCCTGATCGCCTGACCGCCCCGCCGTCGCCAGACGCCGGGGCGTTGTTTTTCCCGGCGCGGCCTCGCGCAGGCCGCCGCAAAGAAGGAAGTCCCAAGCATGTCGCTCTCCGAACTCTTCAATCGCCACGAATTCATCGCCCGCCACATCGGCCCGTCCGACGCCGAACGCGCCGAAATGCTGGCCGCCGTCGGCGCGCCGTCCATCGACGCGCTGGTCGACCAGACCTTGCCGGCCGACATCCGCCTGAATCGCCGGCTGGATCTGCCGTCGCCGCAGCCGGAAGCCGAGGCGCTGGCCGCGCTGAAGGCGGTAGCGTCCAAGAACGTGGTCAACAAGTCCTTCATCGGCCTGGGCTACTCCCCGGTGCTGACGCCCGCCGTCATCCTGCGCAATGTGCTGGAGAACCCGGGCTGGTACACCGCCTATACCCCGTACCAGGCCGAGATCGCCCAGGGCCGCCTGGAAGCCTTGCTGAACTTCCAGCAGATGGTGATAGACCTGACCGGCCTGGAAATGGCCAACGCCTCGCTGCTGGACGAAGCCACCGCCGCCGCGGAAGCAATGGCGATGGCCAAACGCGTGTCCAAGTCCAAGTCCGTCAGCTTCTTCGTCGACAGCCGCGTGCTGCCGCAGACGCTGGACGTGATGAAGACCCGCGCCAAGTACTTCGGCTTCGAGCTGGTGTCGGGCCATCCGGAAGAGGCCGGCAGCGGCGACTACTTCGGCGCGCTGTTCCAGTATCCGGGCGAGGCGGGCGATCTGATCGACCTGACGCCGCACATCGCCGCGATCAAGGCCAAGGGCGGCGTCGTCGCCGTCGCCGCCGACGTGATGGCGCTGGTGGCGCTGAAGTCGCCGGCCGAGATGGGCGCCGACATCGCGCTGGGCAACACCCAGCGCTTCGGCGTGCCCATGGGTTTCGGCGGCCCGCACGCGGCTTACTTCGCGTTCAAGGATGAGATGAAGCGTTCGGCGCCGGGCCGCATCATCGGCGTGTCCATCGACGCCAAGGGCAAGGCCGCGCTGCGCATGGCGCTGCAAACCCGGGAACAGCACATCCGCCGCGAGAAGGCCAATTCCAATATCTGCACCAGCCAGGTGCTGCTGGCCAATATCGCCGGCCTGTACGCCGTTTACCACGGCGCGGAAGGCGTGCAGCGCATCGCCGCGCGCATCCACCGGCTGGCCGCCATTTTCGCCCACGCGGTGCAGGCCGCCGGCGGCAAGCTGGTGTTCGACCGCTTCTTCGACACGGTGCAGGTGGACGCGCCCAAGGCCGATGCCATCTACGCCGCTGCGCTGACCGCCGGCTACAATCTGCGCCGCGCCGGCAAGACCGTGCTGGGCGTGGCCTTCCACGAAGCCGCCACCGAAGCCGACCTGGCCAAGCTGATCGAGCTGTTCACCGGCAAGCCGGCCGACATCGCCGCCTTGGACGCCGCCGCTCAGGACGCGATTCCAGCCGCATTGAAGCGTGAGTCGGCCATCCTGACCCACCCGGTGTTCAACACCCACCATAGCGAGCACGAGATGCTGCGCTATATGAAGAAGCTGGAAAACCGCGACCTGGCGATGAATCACTCGATGATCTCGTTGGGCAGCTGCACCATGAAGCTGAACGCCACCAGCGAGATGATTCCGATCACCTGGCCGGAATTCGCCAATATGCACCCGTTCGCGCCGCGCGAGCAGACCGTGGGCTATCTGGAGCTGATCGAAGGCCTGCAGGCGCAGCTGAAGGCGATCACCGGCTTCGACGCCATCTCCATGCAGCCCAACTCCGGCGCCCAGGGCGAATACGCCGGCCTGTTGGCCATCAGCCGCTACCATGAGTCGCGCGGCGAAGGCCATCGCAATATCTGCCTGATCCCGCAATCGGCGCACGGCACCAACCCGGCCACCGCGCAGATGATGAATATGCAGGTGGTGGTCGTGAAGTGCGACGATGCCGGCAACGTCGACGTCGCCGATCTGAAGGCCAAGGCCGAGCAGCACGCCGCCAACCTGGCCGCGCTGATGATCACTTACCCGTCCACCCACGGCGTATTCGAGCAGGGCATCAAGCAGATTTGCGAGATTGTCCATGCGCACGGCGGCCAGGTCTATATGGATGGCGCCAACCTGAACGCCCAAGTGGGCTTGACCCGTCCGGCAGACATCGGCGCCGACGTGTCGCACATGAATCTGCACAAGACCTTCTGCATCCCGCACGGCGGCGGCGGACCGGGCATGGGCCCGATCGGCCTCAAGGCCCATTTGGCGCCGTTCATGGCCAACCATGTGGTGGCTTCGGTGCCGGGCGCGGTAGAAGGCCAGAGCGCGGTATCCGCCGCGCCGTTCGGATCGGCTTCCATCTTGCCGATCTCGTATATGTACATCGCGATGATGGGCGCGGAAGGCATGAAGCAGGCGACGGAAAACGCGCTGTTGTCCGCCAACTACCTGGCCATCCGTCTGGGCGAGCACTTCCCGGTGCTGTACACCGGCGCCAACGGCCGCGTCGCCCATGAGTGCATCATCGACCTGCGCCCGCTGAAGGCCGCCTCTGGCGTGACCGAAGTGGACGTGGCCAAGCGCCTGATGGACTACGGCTTCCACGCCCCGACCATGAGCTTCCCGGTGCCGGGCACCTTGATGATTGAACCGACCGAATCCGAGCCCAAGGCCGAGCTGGACCGCTTCATCGCCGCGATGGCCGCCATCCGCGCCGAGATCGACCAGGTGCAGAACGGCGCCTGGCCGGCGGACAACAATCCGCTCGTCAACGCGCCGCACAGCAAGGCCGACATCGCCGGCGACTGGAACCGTCCATATAGCCGCGAGCAGGGCTTGTTCCCGTTGCCTTACGTGCTGGAAAACAAGTTCTGGCCGAGCGTGAACCGCATCGACGACGTCTACGGCGACCGCAACGTGGTGTGCAGCTGCCCGAGCACGGATAGCTATATGTAAGCGCGCCCAGCGTCCTTGCGCGCGTCATTTTAAACCCCGGCAGACGGTTGTTTGCCGGGGTTTTTTATGTTTCATGAACTTTTACGTACAAACACTTAGAAATCATAACTAAGTGGTCATCTGTTTCTGTGCGAACTATCACTAAGGGGTAGTACGTAGCTAGTGGCCGCGCCGCGCGCGCGGCGGCGTCTCGGGCAGGAAAGAAGCAGGGGTGGATGATATGTGCGTCGCTAATTTTGATGCTTTTTACCGCCGCAATGGTTCCTTTTATGGAGATCGGCCGGCGTTGTCGCTGATGTACTTTCTCGACAAATACGATGTCAAGGGAGGCGGGCGGGGGCTGGACATGGCCTGCGGCCAGGGACGCAACGCGTTCTATTTGGCGAGCCGCGGTTACTCGATGTTCGGCATCGACGAGTCGCCCGAAGCGATCGCCCGGCTAGGCGAGCTGGCTGATCAGCGGCGAGTGGATGTCAGCGGCAAGGTGGTCAACCTGACCGAGCTGGAGATCGAGCCGCAGCGCTACGACATCATCATCGCCTATACCGCGCTCGACCATGTGGATGCCGCCGCCGGGCAACGGCTGGCGCAGGCGATGATGGCCGGTCTGGCGCCTGGGGGCTATCTGTTCGCTGCGGTATTCATGGTGGACGACCCGGGCTGCTGCGGCTCCGGGGGCGGGATCAGCGAGACCGCGGCCTATATTCGCCACTATTATCAGCCAGGAGAGTTGCGCGAGCAGTTTAACGGCTTGACGCCGCTCGCCTACCAGGAGGAATTCGCTTTGGACCTCAGCCATGGCTACCCCCACCACCATAGCATGGCCAGGATTTTCGCCTGCAAGCATTGACGCTGGGCGGCGAGTTGGGAACAGGGCCAGCGGCCCTGTTTTTTATTGCATGGAGCAAACTGGGGCGCTTCATCGCAGTCAATCATAGGCAAACGCAAAAAACGAGTCAGGAAATGAGACGTGTTTGCTACAATGACCAGCGCCCGCGATGGCAGTCGCGCGGCAGTTTTTGATGAATAAATAAAAGGTTGGCGTCGGACATGTCGATGAGAAGCGTGCTCTCCTGGCAGGGGAGCAATCTGGAGCTGCTGGAGGCTTTGAGCCTGCCGGTATGGATTTTCGACATCGACCACAAGCGGGTGTTCTGGGCCAACGAGGCCGCGCTGCAGGTGTGGGGCGCGCGCAGCTTGCGCGAGCTGCAGGATAGAGACATGGCGAGCGACATGTCGGTCTCCGTTTCGCAAAGGCTGGCCCAATACCAGCAGGATTTCGAGCGCGAGGGCGCCAGTTTCGTCGAAAGCTGGACGCTGTATCCCAACGGCCGACCTTGCGTGTTGAAGGTGAAATTCCGCGGCATAAGGGTGAATGGCCGAATGCTGATGTTTTGCGAGGCGCAGAACAGCCTGAGCGCCGACCCCGCCTCGCTGCGCAGCACCGAAGCGCTGTTGCACACCTCGGTGCTGATCTCCCTGTACGACGATGACGGCCGCGCGCTATATCGCAACCCGGCCGCGCGCGAGTGGTTGGCGTCCTCGGGCGAGAACTGGCGGCAGCATTTCGTCCACGACAGCGATTGGCAACAGCTGCGTCAAGGCGTGGCCGCCTGCGGCGAAGCGCGGTTGCTGGCGCGGGTCAACACCCGCGAGGGTATGCGCTGGCATGAGGTGGCGGCCCGCGCCTGCCGCGACGCGGTCACTGGCCAGGATGCGCTGCTGGTCAGCGAGGTGGACATCACCGACCTGAAGCACGCCGAGGCGCGCGCCAGCTTCCTGGCCAACCACGATGTGCTGACCGGCCTGCCGAACCGCAACGGCATCCGCAGCGAACTGCTGCCGCACTTGCAGCAAGCGCTGCGCAACGGCCGCCAGGTGGCGTTGATGTTCATCGATCTGGACCGTTTCAAGAATGTCAACGATTCGCTCGGCCACGCCTGCGGCGACGAGCTGCTGATCCGGATGGCGGGCCGGCTGGTCGGCCTGCTGGGGCATGACGAGAAAGCAGCGCGGCTGGGAGGCGACGAGTTTCTGGTGATGCTGAGCGCGCCGCAAGTGGCCGAACGCGCCGAAACGCTGGGCCGCCGCATCCTGCAGGCGCTGGCGGTGCCGATGCGGCTGGAAGGAATGGATGTGGGCGTGTCGGCGTCGATAGGCGTCAGCGTGTGCGAGGGGCGCGCGCTGGACCTGGAGCAGATGATGCGCCACGCCGATCTGGCCATGTACGCCGCCAAGGATGCCGGGCGCAACAATCTGATGTTCTTCACGCCGGCGCTGGAGGCGCGCAGCCAGGCGCAGCTGGCGCTGGAGACCGATATTCGCCGCGGGCTGGATGCCGGCGAATTCCTCGCCTACTTCCAGCCGCGGGTCGATATCGGCAGCGGCAAAGTGGTCGGCGCCGAGGCGCTGGCGCGCTGGCGGCATCCGCAGCGCGGCCTGCTGATGCCGGACAGCTTCATCCCGTTGTGCGAGGACTGTGGCATGGTGATGGAGCTGGGGCGGCAGATTCTGGCGCAGGCGGCGCGGCAGCAGCGGCAGTGGCGCGAGAGCGGGTTGGATTTGCTGGTCTCGGTGAACCTGTCCGCCTGCCAGTTTGTGGATCCCGGCCTGCCGTCCCTGATCGAGCAACTGCTGGCCGACAGCGGCTGCCAGCCGGACCGGCTGGAGTTGGAAATCACCGAATCCGTGCTGCTGGGGCACGACGAGCAGACCATGAGCACCTTGCAGGCGCTGCGCGCGCTGGGCGTGAGGATAGCGGTGGACGATTTCGGCACCGGCTATTCCAATTTGGCGTATCTGCAGCGTTACCCGCTGACTTCGCTGAAGATAGACCGTTCCTTCATCGCCACGCTGGACGACAAGCCGGCCATCGCGGAGCTGATCACCACCCTGTGCCGGATGTTGGGGCTGAACATGGTGGCGGAGGGCGTGGAAACCGAGGATCAGCTGGCTTGGCTGGTCGAGCGAGGCTGTCAGGAGTACCAGGGCTTTCTGTATAGTCCGGCGCTGTCCGCCCGAGACTTTCTGCAACGCCTGGCGCAGCCTGCGGCGGCCTTATATCAATATGTGGATTAAATCGTTGGTTTGACCGCGTTCTTCGCTTACCCTATGCGGGTAAATGCAGACGGCATTTCCGTCTGAGGCAAGGAGAACGATATGCAGAAACTGAGCGTAGCCGCGCTGGCGGCCTTGCTGCCGCTGGCCGCTTACGCGGCCAAGCCATTGACCGTATGCACCGACGCCAATCCGGAAGGCTTCGATGTGGTGCAGTACAACTCGCTGGTCACCACCAACGCTTCCGCCGACGTATTGATGAACCGCCTGGTGGAGTACGACGCCGCCGCCGGCAAGCTGCAGCCGGGGCTGGCCAGCAGCTGGGAGGTGAGCGAGGATGGCCTGAGCTACACCTTCCACCTGCGGCCCAACGTCGGCTTCCACAGCACCGACTACTTCAAGCCTACGCGCAAGCTGAACGCCGACGACGTGGTGCTCACCTTCGACCGGATGCTGAATCCGGACAATCCCTGGCACAAGACCGCGCCGGCCGGCTATCCGCACGCGCAATCGATGCAGTTTCCCAAGCTGATCAAGGCGGTGCGCAAGCTTGATCCGCAGACGGTGCGTTTCGAACTCAATTACCCGGAAGCCACCTTCCTGTCCAGCCTGACCATGGGCTTCGCGTCCATCTACTCTGCCGAATACATGGCTCAGCTGCTGGCGGCGGGCAAAACGGCGGAGCTCAACAGCAAGCCCATCGGCACGGGACCGTTCATTTTCAAGAGCTTCGCCAAGGATGCGCTGGTGCGCTATGCGCCCAATCCGGCCTATTTCGGCGGCAAACCCAAGGCTTCGGCGCTGATCTACGCGATCACGCCGGATTCCAGTGTCCGCCTGCAGAAGCTGCGCGCCGGGGAGTGCCAGATCGCGCTGTCGCCCAAGCCGCAGGACGTGCTGGCGGCCAAGGCCGATGGCAGGCTGCAGGTGTCGCAGACGCCGGCCTTCATGACTGCCTTCGTCGCTTTCAACAGTCAAAAGAAGCCGTTGGACAATCCCTTGGTGCGGCAGGCGATCAACCTGGCCTTCGACAAGGCCAGCTACCTGAAAACAGTGTTCGACAATACCGCCAGCGCCGCCAATCTGGTCTATCCGCCCAACACCTGGAGCTACGACAAAGCCATCAAGCCCTATGCCTATGATCCGGCGCAGGCGAAGAAGCTGTTGGCGCAGGCTGGCTACCCCAACGGCTTCGATGTCACGGTATGGGCGCGTCCCGGCGGCAGCACGTTGAATCCCAACCCCAAGGCCGGCGCGGAAATGTTGCAGGCGGATCTGGCCAAGGTGGGCATCCGGCTGCAGATCAAGGTGCTGGAGTGGGGCGAGCTGATCAAGCGCGGCAAGGCCGGCGAGCACGAGATGCTGTTCATGGGCTGGGCCGGAGACAACGGCGATCCGGACAATTTCCTGACGCCGCAGTTTTCCTGCTCGGCGGTGCAGTCCGGCACCAACTTCGCCCGTTATTGCGACGGCAAGCTCGACAAGCTGATCGCCGACGGCAAGAAGACCAGCGATTTCAAGGCCAGGACCAAGTTGTATCAGGCGGCCCAACGCGTCATCCATGAGCAGGCGTTGTGGCTGCCGCTGGCTCACCCCACCGCTTATGGCCTGGCGCGCAAGGAAGTCTCCGGTTATGCGGTCAATCCTTATGGCCGGGTCAATTTCGCCGCCGTAAGCTTGAAATAAGCGGTTTTCCGGGCAACAATCGACTACTCTGCTTAATAACAGAGTAGTCTCTTTCTTTTTTGGGTGGCTTGTTTCAGGGCAAGGCGGGGCCGTTGCTTGGCGGCGACAATGTCGCAACGCGCCGCTTCCTTTGTCCGCGCCGCATTGCCAGTTGCATGCGAGTAGGCTGGATTTGGTAGTATGGCGGAGGCGGTCGCAATGCACGGCCGCCAGGGGAGAGAGGAACGCCTTGCCGTTGGCGTGTCTTGCTTGTTCATAGAATGCGCCCGCCCTCGCTTGCGCATGCGCTTTCGCGTATGATGCGCCGGGTTCGGGACGATAAATGATAAAACAATAGATGCAAACCAGACGAACACAGCAAAGCCGCAGGGAGTCCACCATAGGCAAACTGGTGGAAGCGGCGATCGAATGCCTGATGGAGAGCGGCTACCACGGCACCAGCGTGCAGCTGATCTGCGGCCGCGCCGGCGTGTCCCAAGGCGCGCTGTTCCGCCATTTCGCCACCAAGAACGAACTGATGCAGCCGGTGGGGCGCAAGGTGGTGGACGACATCTTCGAGTCCGCGCTGACGCTGGCGGCGCAGTTGCCGCCAGGCATGTCGGAGGAGGAGCGCATCATCGCGCTGATGAAGGCGCTGGTGATGTCGCCGCGCCACATCGTGCTGCTGGAGCTGCTGATGGCGGCGCGCACCACGCCGGATCTGCGCGATGTGTTTCTGGGCAGCGCCAGCACCTATTTCCGCGACCGCTTCGTCGCGCTGATGGCGTCGCTGTTTCCGCGCTACGCGATCTCCACCGGCTTCTTCGCCACGCTGCTCACCATGATGACCACCATGCACGGCATGGCGCTGTACCGCACGCTGGCCGAGCACCCGGAAGGCGACAGGATGCGCGAGCAATGGCTGCTGTCCGCCTTGAGGGCTGAGCTGGAGCGGATACGGCAGGAAGGGGCGGATACCCGCAACCCGGTCTACCAACTGCCGTTCTAATCCTCGGCTCTTTGGCGTAAAAAACCCCGTCGCTTGCGGCGGGGTTTTCATTTGTCCGCAGCCTGGATTGGTGTGGTCGTGGTGGGGGGGAGCTGCGCGCGGCCCGCGCTTTCCTCCATCGTCTGTCGCAAGCATGAAAAAAGACCCGCCGAAGCGGGTCTTTTTTGCGTCTAAGTTCGCAGGTTCTTGCGTCGAACCAGCTATTAGAACTTGTGAACCATGTTCAGACCGAAAGCGTTGCGGTCTTTGGTGTTGTCGTCCTTCAGGTTGATGTGGCCGTACTGAGCGCCGAAAGTGGTGCGCTTGGATACAGCGTAGTCAACGCCCAGGATGTACTGGTCGTACTTGCCGGCGGTTACGCCTGCACCCTTGGTTTCGCCTTGGCCGTAGGTGAATTTCGGGGTGATGGCACCCATGGTGTAAGCGGCGGTCAGCGCGTAGTCCTTGCTCTTCAGCTTGACGCTGCCAGCAGCATTCGCCAGCTTGGCGTCGTCTTGGTTGTAACCGAAGGCCACCAGCAGGTTGTTGGCGTTGTAGCCAACTTCCAGGCGGTGCTTGTCGTTGCTGCTGGTAATAACACCACCAACTTGCTGAGCGGCTTCGTAGGTGTAAGCGTACTTGCCGAAGAAACCGGCGTTTTCGTAGCCCAGACCCAGGCCGTAAACTTCGCGGTCTTTAGGAGTGCCAGCGGTCTTATCTTCCTTGGCGCCGTATTGCAGAGCGGCGGTCAGGCCCGGAACGATGGCCGGCAGGTCGTAGCGAATGGAGTTCTTCAGGCGGTCAGCATCGCGGGTGAATACTTTCAGACCCAGAGCTGCATCTTTGTATTCCCAAGCGTCGACGATGCCCATGTCGCTGTCTTGGAAGTTGGAGATGTTACCCAGACGGATGGTACCGAAGGAGCCTTGCAGGCCGATGAAGGACTCGCGGTTGGCGAAAGTGCCGCTGGAGGAGCCGTCACCAGTGCCGTCGATGCCGAAACCGGTTTCAACTTGCCAGATGGTCTTCAGGCCGTTGCCCAGATCTTCGGAACCTTTGAAGCCGATGCGGGAACCCAGATCGTCAACATTGGTTTGCTTGGTGGTGCCATTGTCGACGTATTCAACGCCGCCTTTGATTTTGCCGTAGATGGTTACGTCGGCGAAAGCGGCAGCCGGCAGAGTGGCTACCAGCAGGGCGATCAGGCTCTTTTTCATGGTCAAGTCATCCTTTTTAGGTTTTAGGAATGTGAGCAAATGCTATTGGCTGGGTTGTGGAAATGCAACTTTGTGCGTGGATTTGTGTTGCTATCAAGCAACTTGTGTTGGATTTGAATCGATGAATTGTTCGTTTTATTTCGATGTAACTTATTGAATTGTCAGTTTTATTATTGTCTTCTTACCGTGTTGTTTGTGGTGTTGCAAAAAAACGTCAAAACGTTGAAATGCCTATGATGTATGTATTTTTTAGGGGTTGGGGAGTCGGCGTGGCCAAAAAAAACAGCCCGACCGGGTGGGCGGGCTGAAAAATCAACGTGACTTGAAGTGAATCCCAGCAGGCGCGGTTTGCATCCACTTGAATTCGCTTTCAGTCATGTTAAAAGAAAGCATTGGCTCTGTAAATTGAGTAGATATTCCAAAAAAGAGACAATCTTAATTGTTGATTGTATTTATGTGATTGATTTTAAAGTGAAATTTCGACGTGTAAGTAGTTGCGGAAATATGCTGGTCGCGTCGGAGAGTGATGTGTTTTGGCGACGGCTGCGCCGTCTCGGGCCGCGGAGGCGAGGGGCGGTGGGTGGTTGGCCGGGAAGCGCCTACAATGGCGGCTTCGATCGGATGAATGAGCGCAAAGTATATATAAGGTATGCAAACGCTGACGGTGGTGGGCATGGGCAGGCTGGGTCGCAGCCTGGCCAGACTGGCGGTGATGAGCGGCGAGTATTGCTTGCTGGACGTGATGGGACGGCGGCCGCAGCCGCTGCGGGAGGCGCGCGAGTTTGTCGGCGCGGGGCGGCTGGTGGGCGAGATGCGGCAGTTGGCGGCGGCGGATCTGTATCTATTGGCGGTGCCGGACGCCGCCATCGCCCCCTGCGCGCGAGGCTTGGCGCTGGCTGGCGTGGCGCCGGCCGGCAGCGTGGCATTCCACGCCAGCGGGGTGGGCGATGCCCAGCTGCTGCAGCCCTTGGCGGAGCAGGGGGTGTTGACCGCCAGCCTGCACCCGGCGTTTTCCTTTGCCGATCCGCAGCGAGCGGTGGAGGGATTTGCCGGCACGCTGTGCGCGTTGGAGGGCGACGAGGAGGCCTGTCGCCGCTTGGAAGGCTTCGCCCGGGCCTTGGGTGGCCGGCCTTTCCGGCTGGCGCCGGGCGGCAAGGCTGCGTATCACGCCGGCTTGTCGGTGGCGTCGAATTTTCTGGTTGTTCTGACGGCGATGGCGCGGCAATTGACGGCCCAGGCCGGCGTGCCGCCGGAGTTGGCGCAGCCGCTATTGGGTGGTTTGATGCGGCAGACCTTGGATAACGCGCTGGAGCTGGGGCCGTACGACGCGTTGACCGGGCCCATTTTGCGCGGCGACATCGGCACGGTGGAGCGCCATTTGGCGGTGTTGGGCGACGCGGGGCTGGCCGCGGCCTATCGCGCGCTGGGCAGGCAGGTGGTGGCGCTGGCCGGCGACCGGCTGCAGGAGCCGGCGCGGCAGCGGCTGCTGGCATTGCTTTGCTGACGGTGAATGGCGGGAGGGATGGGAGCCGCCGTTTGGCAACTCGTCGATGCGCCAGCGCAGATTTTTCACGGCGATGCAGGCGTCGGCCGGCGATGCGATGACCGACGCGTCCGCCAGCGCGGCGACGGGGCGATAGCCCGGCTTGAGATGGCGGGCGAAAAATTGGTTGAAGGTTTTCCAGCCGCCGTGGGGAGTGAGATGTTCGCGCATATTGCAGGCGGGCGAGTCGAAGAACGACTGCGGCGACTCAGCTGTCAGCGATTCCGGCGTATCCAGGAATTCGCCCATGGCCTGCGCGTACTCCAGCAGCCAGGCTGACAGGGGTGTGAGCGGTCGTCGGTCGCCGTTCGGGTCGACTCGGTTCTGCGGCGGCAGCTGGGCGGGCTGGTCTGGCGCAGGGGGTTATAAACTTCGCGCCCTTGTCGGTTTTTCGCGGGCGTCCAGCGCGGCAGCGCATCCCTCCGGGCGATAAGGTCCGCCGGCGAGCGAATGCCGGCCTGCTCCGGGATGCTCCATGCCGCGGCCTGGCGCATCGCCTCGTGACAACGGGGCTCCCTGCCATTGTCGCGAATCCGCTGGATCAGGCGGGGCGTGGGGCGCGCGAAGGGCGGGCCGCTCAGACGGATTCCGATTTCTGTCTGATTCATTGCATGCCTCTGGCGCGGATATCGATGGCGATCCGCCCGCGTCGGCGCAGGCGCAGGGGCGGATGTTCGTCGATCGAGTAGGCGGCGCGCAGCTGTGTCAAGGGACGGGCGCCGCCCGCGGGCGGGGCGGCGGCAAGCTTATGCGGCGGCGGCCACTTTGAAGACCTGGCGCAAGTAGGCGAGGAAGGTCTCGTCGCTGCACATGATCTTGCCGGGGCTGTCGGATAGCTTGGCCACCGGCTGGCCGTTGCAACTGACCAGTTTCAGCACGATCTGCAGCGGTTCCAGTCCCATATCGTTGGTGAAGTGGGTGCCGATGCCGAAACTCACCTGGATGTGCGGGCTGAAATGGCGCTGCAACTGCAGCGCGCTGTCCACGCTGAGTCCATCGCTGAAGGTCAGCATCTTGGTCGCGGGGTCTATCCGCAGCTTGCGGTAATGGGCGATCGCCTTCTCGCCCCAGATGTAGGGATCGCCGCTGTCGTGGCGCAGGCCGTCGAACAGCTTGGCGAAATAGAGATCGAAATCGGCGAGGAAGGCATCCATGCCGACCACGTCGGTCAGCGCGATGCCCAGGTCGCCGCGGTATTCCTGCACCCACGATTCCAGCGCCGCTTTCTGGAAATCCCGCAGCCGCACGCCCAGCGCCTGGAAGGCCTGGAAAAATTCGTGGGCCATGGTGCCGATCGGCGTGATGCCCAGCTTGCGGGCCAGGTAGACGTTGCTGGTGCCGCGGAACACCTGCGGCAGCGCGTGGTTCAGTCTTTCCACCACATGGGCCTGCCAGTCGCGGCTGAAGCGGCGGCGGGTGCCAAAGTCCGCGATCAGCAGCGGAAAGCGCTGGCCGGCGGCCTCTTCGCGCTGAAAGCGCTCCAGCTCGGCCAGCTTGGCTTCCAGCCGGCGGCGACCCTCTTCGCGCACGGCCTTGCTGTCCAGCGGACGGAAATACAGCTCGTTGACGATGGCTAGCACGAAAATCTCGAAGAACATCGCCTGCACCATCGGGCCCTTGATGCGGATGGCCAGCTGTTCGCCTTCCTCGCTGACGCTGATGAAGCGGCGCTGCAGGTGGAACAGCTCCAGGTAGTCGACGTAGTCGCTCTTGATGAAGCGCAGGCCGCGCAGATAATCCAGCTCGTCCTGGCTGAAGCGCAGCTCGCACAGCAGGTCCAGCTGCGTCTCCAGTTGCTGCTTCAGTTGGGTCAGCGGCGTGTCCGGATGGTTGCGGCAGCGGAATTCGTACTCGCCGTGGGCGGCGGGGAACTGGTGCAGCACCACCTGCAGCATGGTGAACTTGTACAGATCGGTATCCAGCAGCGACCGGATGATGGGCGTGTTCTTGGGCATGGCGGCGCGTCTCAGGCGGCGTGGATCACGAAGATGGCCGGCCGCTTGTGCAGGTCGGGCGGGTTCTGCGGCCAATCCTGCACGCGGTGGCTGACGATGGTTTGGGTCGGCAAGGTCAGATCGCAGGCTACCGCAAGCCGGGTGGACGGCGCCAGCGTTTCGCGCAGCTGCGCCAGCAGCGCGTTGTTGCGGTACGGCGTCTCGATGAACAGCTGGGTTTCGTTGTGCTTGCGCGAACGCTGTTCCAGCTCTTTCACCAGCTTGGATTTTTCCGCCGCGTCCACCGGCAGGTAGCCGTGGAAGGCGAAGCATTGGCCGTTGGCGCCGCTGGCCATCAGCGCCAGCAGGATGGAGGAGGGGCCGATCAGCGGTTCGACGCGGATGCCGTGGCGGTGCGCCAGCGCCACCAGCTGGGCGCCTGGGTCGGCCACTGCCGGGCAGCCGGCCTCGGAGATCAGGCCGACATCATGGCCGGCCTTCAGCGGGGCGAGCAGCGCGGCGACGTCCGCCTCTTTGGTGTGCTCGTTCAGCGTGTTCATGGATAGCTCGCGGATCGGCGTCGTCACGCCCAGCGCTTTCAGATGTTTGCGCGCGGTCTTTTCCGCCTCGACGACGAAATGGCTGATGTGGACGACTTTGGCGCGCTCGCCTTCCGGCAGCCAAGCGACGTTTTCGTCGCCCAGCGGCGCGGGAATCAGAAACAGGGTGCCGCTCATCTCAGCACCTCCACGCCCTCGTTGCCCAGCATGGTGATC
The DNA here is from genome assembly GCF_003325475.1 of Chromobacterium phragmitis. Taxonomy (NCBI): domain Bacteria; kingdom Pseudomonadati; phylum Pseudomonadota; class Betaproteobacteria; order Neisseriales; family Chromobacteriaceae; genus Chromobacterium; species Chromobacterium phragmitis. Next base: position 407,846 of record NZ_CP029495.1, on the reverse strand, counting down.
AGCTGGAACAGCGGCACGCCGATCAGCGCGTTGGGGTCGTCCGACTCCACTTTTTCCAGCAGCGCGCCGCCCAGGCCTTCGCTTTTGGCGCTGCCGGCGCAGTGCAGCGCATCCGGCTCGCGGGTCAGGTAATTGCGGATTTGGGCCTCAGTCAACTGGCGCAGCGTGACGCGGGTGATGCCTACGCACTCCTGCAGCCGGCCGCTGTGGCTGTTGTGCAACGCCAGCGCGGAGTGGAACACCACAGTGCGGCCGCTCATCCACTTGAGCATTTCCACGCCGTTTTCGAAGTTGCCGGGTTTGCCTATCTGTTTGCCGTCAAGCAGCGCGACTTGGTCCGAGCCTATGATCAGCGCGTTCGGGTGATTGCCGGCCAGCGATCGGGCCTTGGTGCGGGCCAGGCGAACCGCGGTTTCCAGCGCGGTTTCGCCGGGCAGCGGCGTTTCGTCGCAGACGGGCGGCTCGGCGCTGAAGGGCAGGCCCAGGCGGGCGATGATTTCTTGACGATAACGGGAGGTGGAGGCCAGTACGATGTGCATGATTCGAGCCGGTTGGCGGCAGTGCCGGAGGCGCGGCGGGGTCGTCCGCGGCCATGGTTTGGCCTTGCCTTGTTTCTTTTGACAAATCAGGGGAATGGATTGTACCATGCGGAGTTTATGTCTAAACCGATTTTGATCGATCCGCTCAAGTTCGCCCGGGAGGGCCGCTCGCTGTCCGGCAATGCGCCGGTGGCGGAACTCGACGAGCGCATTCGTGGCGACCTCGCAGACGCTTCCGGGGAAGTGTCGTATCAGCTCGACGGTTTTATCGATGAATTGCAGCGCCCCGCGCTGCGCATTCGTCTGACCGCCGCGCTGAACGTCACTTGCCAGCGTTGTCTGGACGGCATGCCGTTCAGCCTGGACACCGACTCGGTGCTCACGCTGTTCGCAAGCCAGGACAAGCTGGAGGAGGCCTGCGAACTGGACGACACGCTGGATGCGATTCTCGCCGAGCCCGAACTCGACGCGATTGCGCTGATCGAAGACGAAATCATTATGGGCTTGCCGCATGCGCCGAAACACGACGAATGCGGCAGGGATACTCTCTCGCTCGCCAAGGCTGACAAGCCCAATCCGTTTGCGGTGCTGGCGGCGCTTAAGAGACCCAAGTCCGAGTAACCCGGATTCGCTATAACCGAATCTACTTGAATTTCTTAGGAGTCGACCATGGCTGTTCAACAGAACAAAAAGTCCCCGTCCAAGCGCGGCATGCATCGTGCACACGATTTTCTGACCGCTCCGGCCCTGGCAGTTGAAGCCAGCACCGGCGAAGCCCACCTGCGCCACCACATCAGCCCGAACGGCTTCTACCGTGGCCGCAAGGTTGTGAAGACCAAGGGCGAGTAATCTCCCTGTCCTCACTTCCTTTCCTTTTTTGGTAGGCACTTTATATACCGCAATCGTTGATGACTATCACCGTCGCGGTTGATGCTATGGGCGGTGACGTTGGCCTCAAGGTTACCGTCCCGGCATCGATCCAATTCCTGCAAGACCACCCCGACACCCATCTGATTCTCGTAGGCGACCAGCCGGCCCTGGAGGCGGAACTGGCCCTGCATGATGGCGCTGTGCGCGGGCGCATCCTCATCCAACATGCTACCCAAGTGGTGGGCATGGACGAGGCGCCCCAGCTCGCCCTCAAGAACAAGAAGGATTCGTCGATGCGGGTGGCGATCAATCTGGTCAAGGAAGGCAAGGCGCAGGCCGCCGTCTCCGCCGGCAACACCGGCGCGTTGATGGCCACCGCCCGCTTCGTCCTCAAGACCATTCCGGGCATCGACCGTCCCGCCATCGCCAAGCTGCTGCCCAACGTCAAGGGCACTTCCTGCGTGCTGGATCTGGGCGCCAATGTCGATTGCACCCCAGAACAACTGTTGCAGTTCGGCATCATGGGTTCCGAACTGATGGCCTGCCTGCAAGGCAGAGCCAATCCTTCCGTCGGCCTGTTGAATATCGGCAGCGAAGATATCAAGGGCAACGACAACATCAAGAAGACTGCCGAGCTGTTGCGCCAGTCGGAGCTGAATTTCTACGGCAACGTGGAAGGCGACGACATCTGCAAGGGCACGACCGATGTGGTAGTCTGCGATGGTTTTACCGGCAATGTGGCGTTGAAGACAGCTGAGGGGCTGGCGCACATGTTCGCCGTCTTCCTGAAGGAAGAGTTCGGCCGCAGCTGGTGGACGCGCGCGTGCGCATTGGCCGCGCTGCCGGTGCTGGGCCTTTTCAAGAAGCGCATCGATCCGCGCCGCTACAACGGGGCCAGCTTGCTGGGCCTGCGCGGCATCGTGGTGAAAAGCCATGGCGGCGCCGATGTCACAGGATTCCGTTACGCGTTGGCGCAGGCATGCGAGGAGGCCGGTTCCGACGTGATTGCACACATCGCCGATCGGGTTGCCAAACAACTAGACAACCTCAAGCAATCCGAGGCGGAAGCGAACTGAAATAATATGGGCTATTCCCGCATTCTCGGCACCGGCAGTTTCTTGCCGTCCCAGGTGCTCACCAATGCGCAATTGGCCGAACGCGTGGAGACCAGCGACGAGTGGATCGTCACTCGCACTGGAATCCGCGCGCGCCACATTGCCGACGACGGGCACAAGACCAGCGATCTGGCGTTGAGAGCGGCGGAGGCCGCCATCGCCAACGCCGGCATCGACAAGCGCGAGATTGATCTGATCATCGTCGCGACCACTACCCCCGACATGGTTTTTCCCAGCACGGCCTGCATCTTGCAAGAGAAGCTGGGCTTGCCCGGCGTGCAGGCTTTTGACGTGCAGGCGGTGTGCGCGGGCTTCGTCTACGCGCTGACCACCGCCAATGCCTACATCAAGAGCGGCTTGGCCAAGAAAGCGCTGGTGGTCGGCGCCGAAATCATGTCGCGCGTGCTGGATTGGGACGACCGCCGCACTTGCGTGCTGTTCGGCGACGGTGCCGGCGCCGTGGTGCTGGGCGAATCCGACGAGCCGGGCATCTTGCATGCCAAGCTGGCGGCCGACGGCCGCTATCAAGGTTTGCTCAATACCCCGGCGCAGATATCCGGCGGCAAGATCCAGGGCATGCCTTATCTGCATATGGATGGTCCGGCGGTGTTCAAGTTTGCCGTCAAATCGTTGTCCGAAATCGCTACCGCGACGCTGGCGGAGGCCGGCATCGACAAGGCGGATCTGGATTGGCTGGTGCCGCACCAGGCCAATCTGCGCATCATCGAGTCCACTGCCAAGCATCTGGGCCTGCCGATGGGCAAGGTTGTCGTCACCCTGCCCGAGCAGGGCAACACTTCGGCTGCCTCCATTCCGCTGGCGCTGGACGCAGCGGTGCGCGATGGCCGCATCCAGCGCGGGCAAACCGTGATGCTGGAGGGCATTGGCGGCGGCTTCGCCTGGGGCGCCGTGCTGCTGACTTTCTGATTGGAATTCCGCAAAGTGGCTTTTTCGCCGCATGATCGCCGATAATGACAACGTTTATTGATCGGCCGCGTGGCGGAAACAGCCGCTTTGCGTCATTCTCTGCGTCGAATTCTGTGGAGTCGACTATGGCTTTTGCTTTTCTTTTTCCGGGTCAGGGCTCGCAAAGCCTGAAAATGATGGATGGCTTCGCCGACCTGCCCGTGGTGCAGCACACTTTCGAAGAGGCGTCCGACACGCTGTCGCTGGATTTGTGGGCGATGCTGCAAGCCGACAGCGCCGATGCGATCAATGCCACTGTCAATACCCAGCCCATCATGCTGGCCGCCGGTTACGCCACGTATCTGGCATGGCAGGAACTGAACGGCAGGCAGCCGTCCATCGTGGCCGGCCATAGCCTGGGCGAATACACCGCGCTGGTGGCTTCGGGCGCGTTGCCGTTCGCCGAGGCGGTGAGGCTGGTGCGCTTGCGCGCCGAGGCGATGCAGGCCGCGGTGCCGGCCGGCGCAGGCGCGATGGCCGCCATCATCAACCTGCCGGATGACGATATCCGCGCGGCCTGCAAGGAAGCCGCCCAGGGCGAGGTGGTGGAGGCCGTCAATTTCAACTCTCCGGGCCAGGTGGTGATCGCCGGCAACAGGGGAGCGGTCGAGCGCGCCATGGAGGCGTGCAAGGCCAAGGGCGCCAAGCGCGCGCTGCCGCTGCCGGTATCCGTGCCCTCGCATTGCTCGCTGATGCGGCCGGCGGCCGAGCGGCTGGCAGAGGCGTTGCGGGACGTGCATCTGAACGCGCCGGCGATCCCGGTGCTGCACAACGCCGACGTGGCCAGCTATGCCGATGCCGGCCAGATCCGCGACGCGCTGACCCGCCAGCTGTACATGCCGGTGCGCTGGACCGAAACCATACAGAAACTGGCCGCCGACGGCGTGGCCATGATGGCGGAGTGCGGCCCGGGCAAGGTGCTGACCGGTCTCGCCAAGCGCATCGACGGCAACGTAAGATGCTTGGCGCTGACTGATCGAGCCGCGCTGGAAGCTGCGCGCGAAGAGCTGGTTTGATGCGATATTCCGGCGCGCCGGCCGGGTTCGGCGCGCCATCGTCCGTTTCGGCTCGAGCCGTGACAGGCGTTGACAATAAGGAGACACATTGATGAGTCTGCAAGGCAAAGTGGCGCTGGTGACCGGCGCCTCGCGCGGCATTGGCGCGGCGATCGCCGACGCGCTGGCCGCCGAGGGCGCCATCGTCATCGGCACCGCCACGTCGGAGTCCGGCGCGGCCGCCATTCATGAGCGCCTGTCCGCCAAGGGCGGCGCGGGCCGCGTGCTGAATGTCACCGAAGACGGCGCGGTCGAGGCGCTGATCGAATCGGTGGAGAAGGAGTTCGGCGCGGTGGCGGTGCTGGTCAACAACGCCGGCATCACTCGCGACGGGCTTTTGATGCGGATGAAGGACGAGGATTGGGACGCCATCATGGATACCAACCTGAAGTCGGTGTTCAAGGCATCCAAGGCCGTGATGCGCGGCATGATGAAGGCCCGCAGCGGCCGCATCATCAACATCGCCTCCGTGGTGGGCGCGATGGGCAACGCCGGCCAAGCGAACTACGCGGCGGCCAAGGCGGGCATCATCGGCTTCACCAAGTCGATGGCGCGCGAGGTCGGCAGCCGCAACATCACCGTCAACTGCGTGGCGCCCGGCTTCATCGATACCGACATGACCCGCGCGCTGCCGGAAGCGCAGCGCGAGGCGCTGGTGGGCCAGATTTCGCTGGGCCGCCTGGGCGACGCCAAGGATATCGCCGATGCCGTGGTATTCCTGGCGTCGGATCGCGCGGCCTATATTACCGGGCAGACGCTGCATGTGAACGGCGGCATGCTGATGCCTTGATTTCGGCTGGTTGGTGCCGGATTGAGATTTAGGTAGGCTGCTCTAATTTTTTTTTGTAGAATACCGGGGTTTTGTGATCCCGAATCAGAAAGGTCAAGGGTTTAAACAAATGGAAAACATCGAAGCGCGCGTCAAGAAGATCGTTGCCGAGCAACTGGGCGTGAACGAAGCCGAAATCAAGGTGGAAAGCTCTTTCGTTGACGATCTGGGCGCCGATTCCCTGGATACCGTTGAGCTGGTGATGGCTCTGGAAGAAGAGTTCGAGTGCGAAATTCCGGACGAAGAGGCCGAGAAGATCACCACCGTTCAGCAAGCCATCGACTACGTGACCGGCCATCTGAACAAGTAATCCCCTTTTTCGGGACCCGGACCTCTGCGCGGTGCTGCTTCGGCTCGCCAGCAGAGGTTCTTTTGTTAAGAAGGTTCCAAACGCGCGTTTGAATCTGGCTTGTGCTTGTCAGACGCGCGTGGTTTCATCGGGAGACTGCCCTCCCATCTATCACGGAGATTCTTCGTGTCCAAACGCAGAGTAGTAATCACCGGCCTGGGCCATGTGTCCCCGGTCGGCAACGACGTCGCCACCGGCTGGGCCAACTTGTTGGCCGGCAAGAGCGGCATCGCCAAGATCACCCGATTCGACGCCAGCGACATGGCTTGCCAGATCGCGGGCGAGGTCAAGGGCTTCAATATCGGCGATTACATCACGCCGAAGGAAGCGCGCCGCAACGACCTGTTCATCCACTACGGCATCGCCGCGGCCCTGCAGGCCGTCGCCGACGCCGGCCTGGACGAGATTCCGGGCCTGGACAAGACCCGCGTCGGCGTCAACATCGGTTCCGGCATCGGCGGCCTGCCGCTGATCGAGGAAACCGGCGTGGCGCTGATGGAGGGCGGTCCGCGCAAGATCGGCCCGTTCTTCATTCCGGGCTCGCTGATCAACCTGATCGCCGGCCAGGTCTCCATCCTGAAGGGTTATCAGGGCCCGAGCTATGGCATCGTGTCCGCGTGCACCACCGGCGCGCACTGCATCGGCGACGCCGCTCGCCTGATCCAGTACGGCGACGCCGACGTCATGGTGGCCGGCGGCGCCGAGGGCGCGGTGTCGCGCCTGGGCATCGGCGGTTTCGCCGCGATGAAGGCGATGTCCACCCGCAATGACGATCCGGAAGCAGCCTCCCGTCCATGGGACAAGGGCCGCGATGGTTTCGTGATGGGCGAGGGCGCCGGCGTGCTGGTGCTGGAAGAGTATGAGCACGCGGTGACGCGCGGCGCCCGGATCTATGCCGAGCTGATCGGCTTCGGCATGAGCTCGGATGCGCACCACATCACCGCGCCGAGTTCCGAGGGCCCGGCCCGCGGCGTGAGCAACGCGCTGCGCGACGCCGGCATCAATGCCGACGCGGTGCAGTACGTGAACGCGCACGGCACGTCCACCCCGCTGGGCGACGCCAACGAAACGACTGCCATCAAGATGGCATTCGGCGACCACGCCAAGAAGCTGGTGGTCAACTCCACCAAGTCGATGACCGGCCACTTGTTGGGCGGCGCCGGCGGCGTGGAGGCGATCTATACCATCCTGGCCATCCATAATCAGGTGTCCCCGCCGACCATCAATCTGGTCGAGCAGGATGTCGAGAGCGGCTGCGATCTGGATTACGTGGCCAACACCGCGCGCGACATGAAGATCGAAGTGGGCATTTCCAACTCCTTCGGCTTCGGCGGCACCAACGGCACCCTGGTGTTCAAGCGCGTCTGATCGCCGCCACAGGCGATTGACAGAGCGAACCGCTGCGTTACACTCGCAGCGGTTTTTCTTTTTTCAGCCGCCGCGCGCAAGGCTGGCCGGCGGCAGTCGCAAATCAGTGCCGGGCCTTGCCGGCCCAGGACTTTGGATGTTCACCCAGAAACTCGACTTCATTCCCGATCTGCTGGCCTTGCATGCGGCGGATCGAGAAAATTTCCCTTACTTGATGCAATCGTCCGGCGACAGCGGCTGGGACTTACTGTTGATGCAGCGCGAGCGCCGCTTGTTCTCCGGCGGAGAAGGCCAGGCTTTCCTGGACGCGCTGCGCGCCTTCCAGCCTCAACCCGTGGCCAACCCCCATCAGCTGCCCTTTGTCGGCGGCTGGTTCGTCTACCTGGCTTACGACTTGTTGTCCGAATTCGAGCCGCATGTGCCGGCGGCGCTGCCGGACAGTTTTCCGCTGGCGGTATGGGCGCGCACGCCGGCCGCGGTGCTGGTGGACCGCGCCCAAAACGAAGCCTGGCTGGTCGGTGAAACCGCCGACGACTGGCATGCGCTGGAGCGGCTGGTGGCGCGCCGGCCGGAATTCGCGGCGAAGCCGGTGGCGTTGGCCAGCCTGGAGGAGGACCCGCCCGAGTGGTATACCGACGCGGTGGGCAAGCTCAAGCGCTACATCTACGAGGGCGACGTGTTCCAGGTGAACATTTCGCGCGGCTGGCGGGCCGAACTGGCGGATGGCGTCGCCGCGCCGGACGTGTTCGCCGCCTTGCGCCGCGCCAACCCGGCGCCGTTTTCCGCGCTGGCCGATTTCGGCGGCGCGCAGATCGTCAGCTCGTCGCCGGAGCGCTTGGTGCGGGTGCGCGACGGCTGGGCGGAGACCCGGCCCATCGCCGGCACCCATCCGCGTTCCAAAGACCCTGCCGAGGATGCCGAACTGAAGAAGCGGCTGATCTCCAGCATCAAGGAGCGCGCCGAGCATGTGATGCTGATCGACCTGGAGCGCAACGACCTGGGCCGCATCAGCCAGCCGGGCACGGTGGAAGTCAACGAATTGATGGCGGTGGCGAGTTACGCTTACGTCCACCATATCGAATCCAATGTCCGCGGCAAGCTGCGAGACGGCGTCGCGCCGGCGGACGTGCTGCGGGCCTTGTTCCCCGGCGGCACCATCACCGGCTGTCCCAAAGTGCGCACCATGCAGATCATCCGCGAGCTGGAAAACAGCGCGCGCCGGGCCTACACCGGAAGCCTGGGTTATCTGAACCGCGACGGCACCATGGACTTCAACATCCTGATCCGAACCTTCATGCAGGAGGGCGGCAAGCTGCGCTTCCGCGCCGGCGGCGGCATCGTCGCCGACTCCGATCCCGAACGCGAGCTGCAGGAAACCCGGCACAAGGCGCGCGGCCTGCTGCGGGCGCTGGGCGTGGAGCAGGCCTGATGGCGATGCTGGTCAACGGCTTGCCGAGCGAGGCGGTATCGGCGCTGGACCGCGGCTTCAACTACGGCGACGGCGTGTTCCGCACCCTGCAGCTGCGCCACGGCCGGCCGTGGATGTGGCGCTGGCAATACGCGCGGCTGGCCGACGACGCCGCGCGGCTGGCGTTGATGCTGCCGGATGAGCAGAAGCTTTTGGACGAGCTGATGGCGCTGGGGCGCGAGCACGCGCTGGCGGTGGGCAAGATCGTGATCACCCGCGGCGTGGGCGCGCGCGGCTACGCGATGGCCGGAGCCGGCGCGCCCACCCGCATCGTGTCCGCCACGCCGTGGGCCGGCTATCCGGCGGAGTACGGCGAGCGGGGCGTGGCCGCGCGCTGGTGCGAGCTGCGCTTGTCCTTGCAACCCAGGCTGGCCGGCGTCAAGCACTTGAACCGGCTGGAGAGCGTGCTGGCGCGCTCCGAGTGGAGTGATGCCGCGCTGCAGGAAGGCCTGCTGCTGGATCAGGATGGCTGGCTGATAGAGGGGACGATGAGCAATGTCTACCTGCTGCGCAACGGCGAGGTTCAGACGCCCTTGCTGGACCGTTGCGGCGTGAACGGCGCGGTTCGGGATTGGTTGACGGATAATGTTTCAAAATTCGGACTTAAATTTTCTAAAATGCGACTCTCTGCCGCAGACTTGATTGACGCTGAAGCGGTGTTTCTCTCCAATAGCCTGATGGGCATCTGGCCGCTGGCTCGCCTGGGCGAGCGGGTCTGGACGCCCCCACCTTTGCTGCAGGCATTGCGGCAAGCCTTACTACAACAAGCCTGAAGCATGGCGCCGGGGACAGTCGGAGCCGTGCTCCGCTTGCCGCCCCGGCTGGCTCATCTTCTTCTTCCGCGTCGATCCGATCGCATCGGAGCGGACGGGCTTTGTCCGGCGTCGTGGCGAGCGCGACAGGCTGCATGACCCGGATATAGAGGTTGCCTGTGAAATTGATTCTGAAACTGCTGGCCGGCATGGCGGCCGGCCTGCTGCTGGGGCTGTACGCGCCCGGGCCGATATTGACGCTGCTGCTGACCTTCAAAGGCCTGTTCGGCCAGTTCATCGGCTTCATGATCCCGCTGATCATCGTGTTCTACATCATGAGCGGCATCGCCGCGCTGGAAACCGGCTCCGGCCGCATGCTGGGCTGGACCGTGGGTCTGGCCTATGCCTCTACCATCCTGTCCGGCGCGCTGGCCTTCACCGCCGCGTCCACCCTGCTGCCGCAGTGGCTGGGCGCCGCGGCGGCCGCGCCGGCCGCCGCCGACAAGATCGCGCCGCTGTTCAAGCTGGAGATCAAGCCGCTGTTCGACGTGATGACGGCGCTGATGCTGGCCTTCGTCTTCGGCCTGGGCATCGCGGCCACCAGCGCGTCTCGCCTGCGCGAGATCGCCGACCAAGGCAAGGATATCGTCGAGAAGGTGCTGGCGCGCGTGCTGGTGCCGCTGCTGCCTCTCTACATCGCCAGCGAGTTCGCCGACATGGCCGCCGCCGGCACCGCTTTCGCCACGCTGAAAACCTTCGGCGTGGTGTTGCTGATGGCCATCGCGCTGCATTGGCTGTGGCTGGCCGTGCTGTACGGCGCCAGCGGCGCGCTGCTGGGCCGCAATCCGCTGTCGCTGCTGCGGGCGATGCTGCCCGCCTATTTCACTGCGCTGGGCACCATGTCGTCCGCCGCCACCATTCCGGTGGCGCTGCGCTCGGCCAGCAATATGAAAGTGGCTCCGCCGGTGGTGAATTTCGTGATGCCGCTGTGCGCCACCATTCACTTGTGCGGTTCCACCATCACCCTGGTCAGCTGCGCCACCGCGGTGATGCTGATGACCCACGGCCTGGACGTGCCGGGCTGGGACGTGATGCTGCCCTTCATCCTGCTGCTGGGCGTGACCATGGTGGCGGCGCCGGGCGCGCCGGGCGGCGGCGTGATGTCGGCGCTGGGCATTCTGTCCAGCGTGCTGGGTTTCCCGGAGGCCAGCCTGGCCTTGATGATCGCGCTGTATCTGGCCCAGGATAGTTTCGGCACCGCCTGCAACGTCGCCGGCGACGGCGTGATCGCGCTGTGGGTGAACCGCTTGGTGGGACGCGAGGCGCAGCCGGAGGGCGAGGCCGCCGCGCAGCGAGTGTGACGGTGATTTGCTAAGCAGAACAAGTGATTTGGGAGAGCGGGCGGCCATGTTTATAGTGTCCGCCTGACCGTTGAACAGCCGTTTGCGGCGAGGTCATCGGTTTCTCTCGTTGATCGTATCTTTGGCCGAGCCGCGCGCCCGGCTTTTTCTTGCCCGCTACAAGGACTGGAACCACTCCTCGCTGGCCGGCAGCGCCAGGCCATGGCGTAGGCGGGCGGCCTGCCAGGCGGCGCGGAAGGCATCGCGGTCGGCGATGCCGGGGTAGACCTCCATCCAGGTGTCGGCGTCGTCGCAGCGGCGCAGCAGTTCTCCGGTCCAGCCGGCGGCGGCCAGCTCGCCCTGCAGCGCGCGCAGCCGGGCCAGCGTGGCATCGCGTTCGGGCGGGGCCTTGAAATAACAGTACAGCGTCGCGGTCATGCGTTTCTCCAGACTGGCCATGGCGGCAAAATTGTTTATGATAGACCTTCGCGCCGCCCATGTGGCGGCTGGACAAGGGGGATGCAGGTGCAGCAGCAGATAGACACCCTGGTGGTGGCGGGCGTCGGCCTGATCGGGGGCTCGTTCGCATTGGCGCTCAAGCGCGCCGGCAGGGTGAAGACCGTGATCGGCGTCGGCCGCACGCTGGCCAATCTGGAAAAGGCGCTGGCGCTGGGCGTGGCGGACGAGATCAGCCAGGACATCGGCGCAGTCGCCCATCGCGCCGACATGGTGCTGCTGGCGTCGCCGGTGGGACAGATGGGCGCGCTGATGGCGGCGCTGGCGCCGGGCCTGAGGCCGGGGGCGGTGGTCACCGACGGCGGCAGCACCAAGAGCGACGTGGCCGCGCTGTATCGCGCGCACCTGCCGGATCACCTGCCGTGGTGCGTGCCGGCTCACCCGATCGCCGGCTCCGACATGTCGGGCGCGGTGGCCGCCCAATATGGTCTGTACGAAAACCGCCGCGTGGTGTTGACGCCTCTGGCGGACACCGCGCCCGAGGCGGCGGAGACGGTAGCAGAGCTGTGGCGCGCCTGCGGCGCGGAAATCCACTGCATGGAAGCCGCCGAGCACGACGCGGTGTTCGCCAGCGTCAGCCACCTGCCGCATCTGCTGGCTTTTTCCTACGTGGACCGGGTGGCGGCCAAGGCCAATGCCGAGCGCTGCTTCGATTTCGCCGCCACCGGCTTCCGCGATTTCACCCGCATCGCCGGCAGCCACCCCGAGATGTGGACCGACATCAGCCTGGCCAACCGCGACGCGCTGCTGGCCGAGCTGGCCGACTACCAGGCAGGCCTGAGCCGGCTGGCGGCTTTGCTGGAGGCGGGCGACGCCGAAGGCCTGAACCGGTTGTTCGGCGAGGCGCGCGCCGCGCGCACGCGCTGGCATCAGCAATTCTTGCGCAGGGGATAGCAAATGAGCGGAAGAGTCGTTCTGGTCACCGGCGGCACGCGCGGCATCGGCGCGGCGACGACGCGGCTCCTGGTGGCGCAAGGCTGGCGGGTGGCGGCCAATTACCGCGCCGACGAAGCCAGCGCTTTAGCCTTGAAGGCGGAGCTGGGCGACGCCATCGAGCTGTTCCGCGCCGACGTGTCGGAAGAGAAGGCCATTGTCCGCCTGTTCGATGATGCGCTCTGCCATTACGGCCGCCTGGACGGGCTGGTCAACAATGCCGGCGTCACCGCGCCGCTGGGCCGGCTGGAGGATTACCGCGCCGAGCGGGTGGAGCGGGTGCTGCGCGTCAATGTGTTGGGGCCGATATTGTGTTGCCGCGAGGCGGTGCGGCGCATGTCCACCCGCCGCGGCGGCGACGGCGGCGCCATCGTCAATGTGTCGTCCGCCGCGTCGCGGCTGGGCTCCGCCGGCGAATACATCGATTACGCCGCCAGCAAGGGCGCGATCGACACGCTGACCTTGGGCCTGGCGCGCGAGGTGGCGGCCGAGGGCATCCGCGTCAACGCGGTGCGGCCGGGATTGATCGCCACCGGCATCCACGCGTCCAGCGGCGAGCCGGGGCGCGCGGCGAGAATGGCGCCGTCGGTGCCGCTGCTGCGCGCCGGCCAGCCGGAGGAAGCGGCGCAGGCCATCGTCTGGCTGCTGTCCGACGCCGCCTCGTTCTGCACCGGCAGCCTGCTGGACGTGTCCGGCGGGCGCTAGCTCAGTCTCCCTCTACGCCGGCCAGGAAGTTGGCCACCAGCGGCGAGTCGTCGTCGCGGCGGACGGCGATGCCCATCGACAGATAGGCGGCTTCGTCCGACAGCGGCACGTAGCGCACCGCCGGTATCCGCACGCTTTCCAGCGGGGAGGGCAGGATGGCGATGCCGACGCCGGCGGCCACCAGGCCGATCTGGGTGATCGCCTCGCCCGCTTCCTGCACTAGTCTCAATTCCACGCCGTTTTCCCGCGCCAGCAGGCGCACCACGTCGCTCAGGCCGGAGCCGGAGTCGCGCGGGTAGCCGATCAGCGGCTCGCCGGCCAGGCGTGCCAGCGGCACGCTGTCCGCGCTTGCCAGAGGGTGGCCGCTGGGCACCACCGCCAGCAGCCGGTCGCGGTGCAGCTCTTCCACCCGGATTTGCGGGCTGGGCGCGGGGCCGTTGAAACGGACGAATCCCAGGTCCAGCTGGCGGCGCTCCAGCGCGTCGAACTGGCTGGCGGTGAACCGTTCGCTCAGCGTCAGCCGGACGTCGGGGTAGGCCTGGCGATAGCGTTGCAGGCTGTGGTGCAGGATGGGCGTCAGCGGCAATGACGAGGTGAAGCCTATGCGCAACTCGCCGGTTTCTCCCTGGGCAGCCCGGCGCACCGCAGAGGCGGCGGCGGCGCTGTCGGCCAGAATCTGTCGGGCCCGCGGCAGCAGCTGCAGGCCGGCGGCGGTCAGCTCCACCTTGCGTTGGTGGCGGCGGAACAGCGGCGCGCCCAGTTCCGCCTCCAGCGCCTGAATCTGCTGGCTCAGCGGCGGCTGGCCGATGTGCAGCCGCTCGGCGGCGCGGGTGAAGTGCAGCTCCTCGGCCACGGCGAGGAAGTAACGCAGATGGCGCAGTTCCATATTGATACTTTTTAAGTATTAATCTTGCGTGAAATATATATTGGACTGTGATTTTACCCAAGCCTAAGCTGACGGTGTCGTTGAATGCGAGATTGTCATCGTGCCTACTTTCCCCCCCGCCGCCGCGCTGAGAGACGCCGCGCTCGCCACCGAGCCGCCCGCCGGCAAGCTTCACGCCGGCACCCCGGCTTTCCGCGCCACCGCTCGCGCGATGTTCATCGGCGGTTTCTGCACTTTCGCCATGGTTTACGGCACTCAGCCCTTGATGCCCTTGTTCGCGCACGATTTTTCGCTGACGCCGGCCGCGGCCAGCGGCGTGGTGTCGATGTCCACCGGCGCGCTGGCGCTGGCGCTGATTCCGGCCAGTCTGCTGGCCGACCGCTTCGGCCGCCGCGCGTTGATGAATCTGGCGCTGGCGCTGGGCGCGGTGTTGATGCTGCTGTCCGCCTTTGTCGCCGGCTTCGGAGCCTTTCTGCAGTTGCGGGCCGCCTTCGGCCTGGTGATGGCCGGGCTGCCGGCGGTGGCGATGGCTTACCTGAGCGAGGAGGTGGACGCCAAATCGCTGGGCCATTCGATGGGGCTCTACATCGCCGGCAACGCGTTGGGCGGCATGTGCGGACGGCTGCTGGGCGCGGTGCTGGCCGACCACTTCGGTTGGCGCGGCGCGGTGCTGGCCTTGGCGCTGCTGGGCTGCGTCGGCGCCTGGCAGTTCTGGCGCTGGCTGCCGGCTTCGCGCCACTTCCAGCCGCGCCGCCACGACTTCGCCCGCATGGGGCGCGAGCTGCGCGGCATGCTGCGCGACGGCGGCCTGCCTTGGCTGTTTCTCACCGCCTTCCTGTTGATGGGCTGCTTCGTCAGCTTGTACAACTATCTGGGCTTCCGTTTGCTGGCTGCGCCGTTCCATCTGAGCCAGAGCGCGCTGGCGCTGGTGTTCTCGCTGTACGTGGTGGGCATCTGGTCGTCCGCCTGGGTGGGGCGGCTGGCCGATGGCCTGGGCCGGCGCAACGTGTTGTGGCTGATGGTGGCGATGATGTTGGCCGGATTGGCGCTGACGCTGGGCGACACCTTGTGGCTGCTGATGCCGGGCGTGGCGCTGTATACCTTCGGTTTCTTCGCCGCCCACTCTGTGGCCAGCAGTTGGGTGGGTTTGCGCGCCCGCGAGGGCCGGGCGCTGGCATCGGCGCTGTATCTCGCCGCCTATTACCTGGGCTCCAGCGTGTTCGGCACGATGTCCGGCCTGATGTGGGGACGGGGCGGCTGGCATGGCGTGGCTACGGTGCTGGCGCTGGCCTTGCTGGCCTTGCTGGGAATCGGCCTGTGGCTGAGGCGGCTGCAGCCCTTGCCGCCGGCTTGAACTCAGCGCCTGACCTTTTCTATGGTGCGGTAGACGCCCAGCCCCAGTATGCCGAACAGCAGCGTCATCAGGGTGTCCACCTCCAGCGACGGGAAGTTGCCCAGCGCCAGGCCGTTGAGCAAGGGGCGCAGCAGGAACTGGTAGCTGAGGCCTACGCCGCAGACCCAGCCGCAGTAAGGCCGCCAGCCAGATTTGAACAGGCTGTCGCTGAGCGCGTCCTGCCGGCTCAGGTCGGCCATCTGGGATTGCGGCGCCAGTTGCGGCTCCAGCGTCTGCAATTCCCCAGCCTGCAGCACCTGCAGCAGCTCGGCCTGGATTTCGCCACGCTTGGCCGGATCGTTCCAGGCCCGGTCGGCCAGGCGGCCGAGCAGATCCAGCAGCGCCGCTGTTTGTTGGGCATCCATCAGCCTGCGTGCGCTATCATCGCCGCCAGGTCCAGCACTCTGGAGGCGTAGCCCCATTCATTGTCGTACCAATAGACCAGCCGCGCGCGCCGCTCGCGTTGCACCGCGGTCCAGCGCTGGTCGACGATCAGCGAGTGCTCGCTGCCGCGGAAATCGCTGGAAACCAGCGGCTCGCCGATATTGCGCAGGACCGGCCAGGCCTGCCGCTGCTCGCTTTGGCGCAACAGCGCCGACAGCTCATGGGCGCAGGCGGGGCGTTCCAGCTCTACGTCCAGCACCGCTGAGCAGACGCTGGGAGTGGGCACGCGGTAGGAGAAGGCCTGCAGCTTGCGGGCAAGGCCGGGCAGCGCGATGTCCGCGGCCTGCACCACGCTGGTCGGTTTGGGAATCAGGTTGCCGGCGGCGGCGCGACCCAGAGAGAAGTGGCTGCCGATGGCGTCGGAGTCGGTTCCCACCGCGGCCCCGTCCAGCAGGCGCTGCTGCCCCAGCCAGGGATGCAGGGTGGTGACGAAGCCGCCGACTATGCCGTATTCGCGCTCCAGCAGCGCGGCCAGCGGCGCCAGCGCCACGGTGTCGCAGATGCTGGAGGACAACCGCCGCTGGGCGCGGGCATCGAAATCCCGCTCATTGACGCCGAAGATCACGGTGCGGACGCCGGGGTGGGCAACGGCGTGGGTGGTGATGGTCCAGCCTGGGAAGTCGTTCCAGGTTGCCATGCGGGCGGGATGCCTGGCGTCGCCGGAGGCGTCTATCACCACGTCCACGCCGTGTTCCCGCCATGGAGCGGCGGTGACGTCGGCGCAACGGGTCAGCGGGATGGCTTGTCCCTCCACGCTCAGGCTGCCGCGGCCGAAGCCCACTCGCTCCGGCAGCGTGCCGTAGAGGGTGTCGTACTTGAGCAAGTAGGCGAGATTGGCCGCGTCCTCGTTCACCTCGTTGATCATCGCCAGCTCGAATTGGCGGCGCAGCCGGTTGAGGCGGAACAGGGCGCGTCCGATCCGGCCCAGGCCGTTCAGGCCGATACGCAATGGTTTCATGCTGTCTCCTTCTGCCGTCTGGGGCGGCTCAATCGAATTGAAGGTCCTTGGCCCGGGCGAAGGCCTCGTAGATGAAGGGGATGTCGAAGCCGCGCCGGCGCAGCGCGGCGCGGCGCGGCGCGTGGAAATCATCGACTCCTTGCCGCTGACGATGGGCAACTGGCGGATGGGCACGCCCTGGGTCAGCGCGTAGGCCATGCGCGCGGCTTCCCAGCCCTGCTCGTAGCCGGCGGTGGCCACGCCCATCATCGCGCCGTCCTGGGTGGCGGCGGTGGTCAGCCCCAGCACCGGAATCTTGGCATTGCGCTCGGTCCAGGCCATCACCTCGGCGGGCGGGACGAAAGCCTTGCCGCCGAAGTCGCGCCGCAGCTGGCGGTAGTCGCTGACCAGGATGAAGTCGGCGACGGCGGGCGCGCGCAGCACCAACAGCTTCCATTCCTCGAAGGTGGCGGCGGCGACTGGAGCGGACCAGCGGATATGGCGCCAGCGGCGCTGGTAGTCCTGGTATTCGAACAGGCCGGCCGCGAAATCAAAGGACTGGTCGCCTATCAGCAGGGCCCGCGGCTTGCCGGCGCCGTTCATCTGCCGCCACAGCATCTCCAGGGTGTCGTCCACCGCCTGCAGCGGCTTGCGCTCCAGCACGCCGGTGACGTTGCCGGCCTGATCGTAGCCGTAGGCGCCGGGACGGTTGTTGACGCCGGCGAAAACGATTTTCATGCGAGGGTGGTTGAGATAGCGGGCGCCGACAAGGCGCTGGGCGATGTCGTCGACCAAGATCACGACGTCCGGTTTCCAGCGCTGGATCACATCGATTGCGCCGGTCCGGATGCTTGTCGAACAGGCGATGCAGCCCCTCGTTCTCCTCCTTGACCCAGCTGTACTCCGGATCGTAGCTGTGGATGACCAGGATGCGCGGGCTGTGCAGCTTGTGGATGACGACCAGGGCGGAGAATCCCAGCGCGAAAGCGAGTTTGGCGGCGGCGAGCAGTGGCTTGATCATAGGATATTCCGCAGCGACCAGAAGGGAAGGGAGGCGAAGATGGCCAGCGCGCGCGCCAGCGTCATCGCCAGGTTGTAGCGCAGCAGCCGCGCGCGGTCGAACGCGCCGTCTGGGTGCTGGCTTTCCAGGTACAGTTGGTATGGAGACTGGTAGGCGAACTGGTAGGCCTCGCACATGGTCAGCACCGCGTAGCCGATCAGCCATTGCGATACGCCGGCGGCGGCGGCCAACGGCAGCAGCAAGGTGAGCAGCAGCACTTCTGCTACCAGCTCCGGCAGCGCCAGCCGGATCAGAACGATGGCCGCGCACAGCAGCGCGAGGAAAGCGGGCAGCGAGGCTTTCATGAACGCGCCGACCCAGGCCAGCGAGGCTGCGATCTGCCGGTCTATGCCGGTCTGGTGCATGATGGGCGCCCAGGCGATGATGGAGCCGATGAAAATCAGCACCGACCAGTCCACGCGCTGGTTCAGGTCTTCGCGCCGCAGCGCGCCGAACAGCAGCAGCACCACCAGAATGGCCAGCGACAGCCAGGGCACATCCACCTGGTGATAGGGCTGGCTGAGCGTGCCCAGCAGGATCAGCGCGATGGCGGCCAGCGCGCCCCTTTCCTTCCGGCTGAGCGGGCCCAGGGCTTCGGCTTGCAGCCGCAGCAGGCGGTCGCCCGCGGCCGGCGCTTCGGTTGCGGGAAACAGCAGCCGCATCGCCAGCCAGTGGGCCAGCAGCAGCAGCGCGCCGGAGAAGGACGCCGCGCACAGCCAGGGCAGCCAGTCGAAGGCGAACTGGGTCTGGCTGTCGAACAGGCCGAACACCACCAAGTTGGCCGGCTTGCCGGTGAGGAACACCGCGGCGGCCAGGCTGATGCCGGCAATGGCGCTGGCGAACAGGGCGGCGCCTTCGCGCGGACGCCTGCCGTCCTGCTCCAGCAAGGTGCCGAGGAAGGGCGAGACGATGGCGCCGCGCGCCAGCTGGGACGGCATCACCGGCGTCAGCGCCAGGCCATAGAGCAGCAGGCAGGCGCGCCGCCAGTCCTGTCCGGCGGGGGCGGAGCGCAGCGCCCGCCGCAAGCCGGGATGGCGCTCGGCCAGTTCTAGCAGCGGCGCCAGCGGCAGCGCGTACAGCGTGGCCTCCCCATCCGCCCAGGCGTCGCCGCGCCGCCGGGCTTCTCCCAGCGCGGCCTCGCCGCCGATGAAGCCTTGTCGCCGCCGCCATTCCTTAGGTAGGTGTGGCTGGCCGTTTGCTCGTCGGCGAACAGCACCTGGTCCGGCTCCAGTCGCAGCAGGCGCAGCTGGCCGGCCAGCCGCGCGCGTTCTTCCGGAGGCAGCGCCTGCAGCGCCGGGTGCCGCCAGAATTCTTCCAGCTCTTTGTCATCGGGTTCCCGCATGTCAAGTGCCTGCTCAGGTGGAAAATTCATTTGCCCAATTGGACCGGTTCGCCGCGAAACCAGCGCCGGGCCACCAGCAACGCCGACAGCAGCGAAACCAGGAAGCCGCCCAGCGACTTGGCCTTGTCGAAGTTCTCGCGGGAGATCAGCGGTGTGTTCCGCTCCAGAAAGGATTGGGCGCCGTTCGCCAGCGGAAAGCCGGAAGGACGCGTCAACTGTGTCTCGTCCAGCCTCATCTGCAGCCGCGCGGCCATCGAAGGGCTGTACAGGGCTTGCAGCAGCTGGTATCCGGCCCGGGCGTCCACTTGGTCGCTGGCCAGCAGGTGCAGGCTGGTGCCGACGCTGCGCAGTGATTGCGCCGGCGCGTCCGGGCCGTATAGCGAAGCGGGGATGTCCGCGGCCGCCGCCCAATCCAGCCGGCTGGGCGGCGTGGCCGGGAAGGGCAGGGCGATCAGGTGGTAATCCCGTTGGCGGATCAGAAAGTCGGCCAGCATGGACGGCGGGTAGGAGGCGTTGACGACGGCGTCCGGCAATTTGTCGGCCGGCAGCGCCATCAGCGTTTCCTGAGGCAGGTCGCTCGCCAGATAGTCCCGATCGGTGCGCAGGCCGGCGAAGTCCAGCAGTTGGCGCGCGTTGTCGCTGGATTGGCCGCTTTGTCCACCCAGGTCTACCCGTTTGCCTTTCAGCTCCGCCAGTTGGGCGATGCCGGGGCGAACCAGAACGTGGACCAATTCCGGCGGCATGGCGCTCAATTGGCGCACATGGGGATAATGGCCGGTGAGGCCGCCCTGGACGAAGGCCAGGTCGATCTCGCTGCGGTTCAACCGCTCCAGCGTTTGCTCGGCGTCGCGGGCGGGGAGAATCTCCAGGGTCAGGTCGCGGACGGCGGCCTCCTCTTGCAGCATGCGCGCCAGGAACTGGCGATTGCTGACCACTTCCCCGCCGGCGATGCGAAGCGTGGCGCGGCGCGGCAGCGTATCCAGCAGGAAGGCCAGCGAAGCGGCGGCCAACGCCGCCAGCAGGCCGGCGGCGAGGAGCCGGCGCCGCTGGAGCGGCAGGCGGTTGATCAGTTGATTGGCGATGTCGGCGAGTTCTTGGGCCATGTCGCGTGTCCGGCGGCTAGTAGACGGCTATCAGCTGATGCCGCTCTATCGCCTCTTGGGCAGGCGGCGTTTTCAGCCAGTCGAGCAGCGGCCGGACGCGGCCGGCGGCGTCGTCCTGATAGGCCAGGTAGAGGTCCTGAACGTAGGGGTAACGGCCGGACAGGATGGTGGCGCGGGAGAACGCCACGCCGTCAATCGCCAGCAGCGCCACCCGTTTGTCCAGTTCCGTTTTCTGCATGGACAGGTATCCCAGCGCCAGCGGATCGCTTTCCACCGTCGCCAGCATCCGCGCCGCGCTGTCCAGCGGTTCGGCCAGGCCGCTGAATTCATGGTGCTCCAGCACGACTTCCTCGACGAACTGCCGGGCGGACGAGGGTTCGGTTCGAGTCAACAGGCGTATCGGCGCATCGGGACCGCCCAGCGCCCGCCAATTGCGGATGTCGCCAGTCAGGGCTTCGCGCAATTGCCGCCGCGCCAGCGCGCGCAGCGGCGAGGCGCGATTGACGATGAAGGCGATGCTGTTGCGCGCCAGCAGGTGGTAGTGGAGGTCCGCTTCGTCCTGCCAGTCCGGCAGGCGCTGGCTGACGGCGGCGAGATCGATCACGCCGCGCCGCGCTGCGATCAGGCTGGCGACGGAGCCGCCGCCCTCCACCAGCAGTTTGCCGCGGCCGGCTTCGTAGGCGGCGCCGAGTTCGGCGAGCAGGGATTGAAGCTGGCTGGCGCCGGCCAGCGTCAGCGCGGGCGCCATCGGCGTACGCCACCAAGGCGAGCTGGCGAGCGCCAGCAGGGCCAATGCCGCCGGCAGCGGCAGCAGCCGCCACTTCAGGGGCGCCGCGGCGAAGCGATGCCAGAGGCGGGCTAGGCTCATGGCCGGTCTCCGGCGCGCAGGCGGCTTTGCAGATAGCGGAGAAAGGAGGCTCCGGCGGGTGTCGGCGGTTGCGGGGTCAGCAACAGCAAGGGAATGCGCAACGGATAGCGGCCGCTGGCCACCAGGGCCGGATCGGCCCGCAGGCCCGACAGCGTCAACGGTTTGAGCCCCGGCGCCAGCTCCGCCGCCCAGTCGCCGCCTATCAGCGCGCTATGAGGCGCAAAACGGCCGAGCGGGCCCAGTACCGCTTCGCGCCAGGCCTGGCCGCCGGAGGGCGGGCCCACCAGCGGCGTCACCGGTCCAGGCGGCGCGCCCAGTTCTTTCCAGTCGACGATGGCGCTGGTGAAGACGGCGCGAAGCCGCAGCGGATCGATATCGCTTATCGGATTGTCCGGGGAGACCACCGGCAGCAGGGCCTGGTAGCCGGCGACGATCTGCGCCAGCTTGACGCCGCTGCGCGCCAGACGGGATTACCAGGAGGGCGGCATCGCGCCGTGCGCCAGCGCGATGTCGGCGTTGCCGTCCAGCAGCGACTGCGCGCCGAAGGCGCTGCTGCCGGGATAGCGAGCCATGTAGTCTTCCGCGGCCCGCCTGGCCCAGGGCAGCAGCGCCAGGGAGCCGCGCACCTGGACTGCGGGCAATGGAGCGGCTTGGGCAAGCGCGCAACAGGCGATCAGCAGCGACAGGCAGAAACGGGACAGGCGCATCTAACGGAACCTCCAGCGCCGGCGGGGTGCGGCGGATATCCGGATGAACGAAGGCGGCGCGCGGGTGTGACGAAAAAGAGCGCGCCCCGCGAGAGCGGGGCGCGTGGCGAGGGCTGGCGCGGTTTACTGGATGATGCCGCCGCCCAGGCAGATGTCGCCGTGGTAGAGCACGGCGGATTGGCCAGGCGTCACCGCCCACTGCTTCTCTTGGAAAGTGAGGCTGGCGCGGCCGTCGACGATGGGTGACAGCGAGCAGGCCGCATCCGCCATCCGGTAGCGGTTCTTGGCGCTGTATTCGCCAGCTGCGGGCGCGTCAGGCAGCGTCCAGCTCAGGTCGGCCATGGCCAAGGTGGGTTTCAGCAGCAGCGGGTGGTCGTGTCCTTGCACCACGATCAGCTTGTTGGCGGGGATGTCCTTGCCGGCGACGAACCACGGCTCGCCGTTGCCGTCCTTGCTGCCGCCTATGGTCAGGCCCTTGCGCTGGCCCAGCGTGTAGTACATCAGGCCGATGTGCTCGCCGACGACCTTGCCTTCCGGCGTCACCATCTGGCCCGGCGAAGTGGGCAGGTAGCGTTGCAGGAATTCGCGGAATGGCCGTTCGCCGATGAAGCAGATGCCGGTGGAGTCCTTCTTGGCCGCGGTGGGCAATCCTGCCTGTTCGGCCAGCTGGCGGACTTCGGTTTTGCGGATGTCGCCCAGCGGGAACATCGCCTTGGCCAGTTGATGCTGCTGCAGGCGGTACAGGAAGTAGCTCTGATCCTTGGTATGGTCCACCGCCTTCATCAGGTAGTGGGTGCCGTCCTGCTCCAGCTTGCGCGCGTAATGGCCGGTGGCGATGCAGTCGGCGCCCAGCGCCATCGCGTAGTCGAGGAAGGCCTTGAACTTGATCTCGGCGTTGCACAGCACGTCCGGGTTCGGCGTGCGGCCGGCCGAGTATTCCTTCAGGAAGTACGAGAACACGCGGTCCTTGTATTCCTTGGCGAAGTTGACGATCTCCATGTCGATGCCGACGATGTCGGCCACGCTCATCGCGTCCAGCGCGTCCTGCTTGATCGAGCAGTACTCGTCGTCGTTGTCGTCTTCCCAGTTCTGCATGAACACGCCGATCACTTCATGGCCCTGCTGCTTCAGCAGCCAGGCGGTCACCGACGAATCCACGCCGCCGGACATGCCGACGACGATGCGTTTCTTACCCGTCACGGGGTGCTTCCTTCCTTGCTTTTTCTTGCCTGCCTGACAGGCTCGGACACGGCCGGAGGCTCGTATCCCGTCATCCAAACTGAAAGGGGAACCACCACGGGCGGTTCCCCGAAATCCTTGAACCAGCTGTCCACCGCCCAGTTCTGGCCGTCGGCGTTGTCGCGCAGCACGCCGGTGTAATGCAAATCCAGAATCCATGGCGCGCGCCATTCAGGTGGCGCCGCGCGGTGGAATTTCAACCATCCCTGGCGTTGCAGGTAGTTGAGGAAAGTGGTGACGTTGCTGCTGTGGTCCACGCAGTCCATCCGGCCTTCGGCCGGGCCGTCGCGGAAATTGCCGCCCCTATCTTGCCAGATTGGCGTTGTCCGGGCGGCGATGCGGTACAGCGCCAGCACGGCGTCGGCTACCGCGTCGCGTTCGTCGGGGGCCGTCTCGGCGCGGGCCAGCCGCGTTGCCAGCCAGTCATGCTCCTCTTCTGAAATGCCGAATTGGGCGTGCCTGGAACATCCGTAATGATAACAGATGTTTAGCGCGTCGGCGCGGGCGGCGGGCAGGAGCAGGGCAAGCAGCAGGGGTATCAGTAGTCGCATCGGGCATCCTGTGGCGGGCGGGTCAGCGCAGGTCGCGTATCAGTTGCAGAGGATACGCGATGCCATTGCGATAGTCTGCCAGGCATTGCAGAACCACCGGGCTGCGCAACCGCGCCGACTGCGCGGAGATGTCCTCGTAGGCCAGCCAGTGCACGGCGACGATGCCCACGTCCAGCCGCGGCGGGAAGGCGGGCGGGACGGCGTCGCCGTGAAAGGCGAAACGCATGTAGGTGATGTCGCCATGCTGCGCATCGGCCAGGTAGATGCCGGTGAGCCCGCGCGGCGTGAACAGCCAGCCGCTTTCCTCCCGGGCTTCGCGCGCCACGGCCTGCAGCAGCGTCTCGCCGCGCTCCAGGTGGCCGGCGGGCTGGTTGAGCCGTAGTCCGGATGGCGTTTCCTCTTCGATCATCAGGAAGCGGCCGTCGCGCTCGATGATGGCGGCGACTGTCGCATTCGGCTTCCATTGATGAGGTTTGTTATTGACAATCATTCTTGTCTGTCCCTATGATGATGATAACTATTCTTGATTGTAAGCCAGAGGGGGCTTCCGATGTATGTCTGCTTGTGCAATGCAGTGACCGATAGCCAGATCCGCCAGGCGGTTCATGGCGGCGCCACGCGCATGTGCGACCTGCGTCGGGAACTGGGCGTCGCTTCCGATTGCGGCAAGTGCGCCTGCATGGCCAACCAGATACGCAAGGACGCGCAAAGCGAACTGACCGCCTGCTCGGTGGCCCGCACCGCGGCCTGATCCTCTCTCCGCGGGGCGGATCTCAGCCCCCATGCCAGCCGGTGAGCTGGCTATTCCCATTTATGCCTTGAGCTATGTCCCTGCTGTGCCATAATGCCTGAACGATTTTTCAGGAGAATATGACATGCAAGGCGACAAGAAGGTCATCAAGTACCTGAACCAGATTCTCAAGAACGAGCTCACCGCGATCAACCAGTACTTCCTGCATGCCCGCATGTACAAGAACTGGGGCCTGAAGAAGCTCAACGAGCACGAATACGAAGAGTCCATCGATGAAATGAAGCACGCCGACAAGCTGATCGAGCGCGTGCTGTTTCTGGAGGGGCTGCCCAACCTGCAGGATCTAGGCAAGCTGCATATCGGCGAGAACCCGAAAGAAATGCTGGAGTGCGACCTGAAGCTGGAAATGGACGCGCTGCCGCTGCTGCGCGAGGCCATTGCCTACTGTGAGACCTCCAAGGACTATGTCAGCCGCGATCTGCTGGAAGACATCCTGGAGAGCGAGGAAGAGCACGTGGACTGGTTGGAGACCCAGCTGGGCCTGATCGAGAAGGTCGGTCTGCAAAACTATCTGCAAAGCCAGATGGAAGACGCTTCCTGATCTTGCGGAGCAAAAGAAAAAGGGCTGTCGTCGCGACAGCCCTTTTTTGCGTCCGGCTTATTTCTTGGCCGCCGGCTTGGGGGACTCGGCGGCGGGCGCGGAAGCGTCGGCCGGCTCCTCGCTTTCCTCCCATGGCAGCGGCACTTTCTGCTGGTGGATGGCCAGTCCCTTGGCGTCGTATTTCAGGTCGGTGGAGATCTGGCCGTTTTCCTCCACCAGGTAGCCGCCGGATTTCCACTGCGACAGCTGGCTGTCCAGCAGGCTCCTGGCCAGATCCTCCACCTCCTGCATGTTCGGCTGCTCTTCGGCGCTCTGATCCACGGTGAACAGATTGCGCGCCTGGGTCAGCACCAGATCTTCCAGCGTTTGGCGCGGCAGGCTCAGCTTGGCGTCGGCTTCGATGCGCTTGGCCAACTGGGCGATGTCGTTCAGGTCGGTCTTGACGAAGCCGCTGATGCCCAGGCTGCCCTGCAGCTTGGCTTCGCCGGCTGGCATTTTCAGGTAGAACTCGTTGATCAGCAGCTTGGGATTGTTCTCCAGCAGCGGGATCGCGTTTTTCTTGATGGTGTCGACGTATTGCTTGCGCAGTACCGCCGGGTCCACGCCTTCGAACGGAATCTCGCTGATCGCGTTGTCCAGTTTGACCAGGGTGGGGCCGTGCAGGTGGTTGGCCGACACGTCCAGCCGCAGCGGGCCGTAGCGGTTGGCGTTGAAGCTCAGCTCCGCGAAGTTGACCTTGCCGCGGGTGTTGACGAACTCGTCCTGTTCGCTGGTGACGATCTGGTAGCTGAAGTTTTTCAGCACCACCGACGACGGCTTGAATTCGCCGGACGGATTGACGAATTCGCCGACGCGGACGCGGGTCATCAGGTAGATCAGCTCGTTCAGCTTGATGCTGTACGGCACGCTCTCTCGCGAGCTCAGCTGCACATTGCCTATGGTCAGCTCGCTGGTGCCCAGCTTGACGCCGGTGTTGCCCGGACGCATGTCCGACACGTAGCGCACGCCCTCGAACGAGACGTTGCCTTTGCTGGCCGCTTCCAATAGGAAACCTGGCGACAGCGCCTCGGTCTTGTACTCCTGGTAGCCGTTGGCGTAATCGACCTTGAGGTCGAAGCCCTTCCACTTCATCTTGACGCCGGATAGCGCCTCTTCGTAGTCGAAGGCCGGCACCGCCACTTCCAGCATGCCGCCGCCGCCGAAGCCGATGCGGTTGGTGATGGCGATAGGGTCCTTGTCGCCGAAGAAGGTCTTCAGCGTCTTGCGAGTGGCGTCGCTCATCGCGAACTCGGTGCGAACCAAGGCGCGGCCCGGCCGGAAGTCGAAGTCGCCCAAGCCCGGCAACGGACCGTGCTTGACGTGGTTGGTGAACTTGATGGTCGCGTTCAGCAACGGCTTCATGTTATCCGGCAGCATGTTTTCGTACGGCCCGGACAGATGGCGGTTGAACACCAGCTCGGTGGTCTCGGTGGAGGAGAACCAGCCGCGCTCGTAGCTGTGCGATTTGACCTTGAACAGGGGCAGGCCGGCCAGCATCCTGTGTTGTTCCTGCAAGGTGTCCTCAGCCTTGACGCCGGCCCAGTAACTGGAGCCCGCGTACAGAACGAACAGGCCGCCGATGGCGGCGCCGGCAATGATCAGTCGACGTTTTGGCAACACTAGTATTTTTCTGAACTAGGGTGAAATGATGTCCTATGGTACACCAATGCATGGACGGATGCGCTGTCGGCTCGGCTTGCGAACGAATTTGCTTCGGCAGGCGGCAGGCATGTTATAGAATAGAGCTTTGTCTCTAGATATCGGACGCCGCGAATACATGAACCTGAACTGGCTCAATGGTCTGCTGGATCTGCCTTGGTGGGGCAATATCGTTGCCGCGCTGATCCTGACCCACATTACGATCGCTTCGGTCACCATCTTTCTGCATCGCCATCAGGCCCACCGCGCGCTGGACCTGCATGCCATTCCCAGCCACTTTTTCCGCTTTTGGCTATGGCTGACCACCGGCATGGTCACCAAACAGTGGGCAGCCATCCATCGCAAGCACCACGCGCGCTGCGAAACCCAGGAAGACCCGCACAGCCCGCAGGTGCTCGGCATCAAGAAGGTGTTGTGGGAAGGGGCCGAACTGTACCGCGCGGCAAGCAAGGACCAGTCCATCATGGACAAATTCGGCCACGGCACCCCTGACGATTGGCTGGAGCGCAACGTTTACAGCAAGCACAACGCCAAGGGCATCGTGCTGATGCTGCTCATCGACCTGGCGTTGTTCGGGCCGATCGGCCTGTCGATCTGGGCCGTGCAAATGATCTGGATTCCGTTCTGGGCCGCCGGCGTGATCAACGGACTAGGCCATTACTGGGGCTACCGCAACTTCGAGAACGAGGACGCCTCCACCAATCTGGTGCCTTGGGGCATTCTGGTGGGCGGCGAGGAACTGCACAACAACCACCATACCTTCGGCACTTCGGCCAAGCTGTCGTACAAGTGGTACGAGTTCGACATCGGCTGGATGTACATCCGCATGCTGGAAATCTGCGGCCTGGCCAAGGTGCGCAAGGTGGCTCCGCAACTGGCCCACGATCCGTCTCGGCCGCAACTGGACTTGGAGCACCTGCAGGCCATCATCGCCAACCGCTACGCGATCGCCTCGCGTTACGCGCGCGAGCTGAAGGCCGAGTGCGGCGCGGAATTGGCCAAGCTGAGCCTGCCCGAGCTGCCGCAGGTCAACCTGCCGCGCAAGATGAAGGTGTGGCTGAAGCAGGATGCCAAAGACCTGCCCGAGTGCGACCGCGATCAACTGGCCCGCATCCTGGAGCAGAGCCACGTGCTGGCCACCATCTACAATATGCGCCAGGAACTGACCCGTCTGTGGGAGCGTTCCAGCTTGACCCGCGAGCAGTTGCTGCAGGAGTTGCAGGACTGGTGCGCGCGCGCCGAAGCGTCCGGCATCGCCGCGCTGCAGCGTTTCTCTCAGAATCTGAGGCAGACCGCGCTGGCCTGAAGCCTGATTCCCGTTTTCATTGCCAACCCCGCATCCGACGATGCGGGGTTTTTTATCGTCCGGCATGCCGTTAGCGTTTTTTTCTATATTCAAATAGAAAATAAAGTTTGATTTCAAAATAGCTGAAAGAAATATAATGATGGCCTGTTGCTATTCGAGCGAGGTCATCGAGATGAGTGCATTGCAATTGATGCAGACGCAGTCCGATCTGCCTTACATCCACGGGTTTTCCGCCACCGAGCAGGCGAGGCTGGTGCGCCAGGCGCGCTTTTCCGAGGCGATGGTGTACCGCGACGTCGATCTTTCCGGCGTGAAAAAGTTGCTGGAGGTTGGCTGCGGCGTTGGCGCGCAGACCGAGATCCTGCTGCGCCGCTTCCCCGAGGTGGACATCACCGGTCTGGATTTCAGCCAGCGGCAGCTGGCGGTGGCGCGCCAGCGCTTGCAGGGCAGCCCTGAGCACGGCAGGGCGACGCTGCTGCACATGGACGCGGAGGATCTGGACTTCCCGCCCGCCAGCTTCGACGGCGCCTTCCTGTGCTGGATTCTCGAGCATGTGCATTCGCCGGAGCGCGTGCTGGCCGAGGTTCGGCGGGTGCTGAAGCCCGGCGCTAGGCTGTACGCGACGGAGGCGATGAACGCCACCTTCTTCCTGGCGCCGTATTCGGCCAATCTGCAAAAGTACTGGATGGCTTTCAACGACCACCAGCTGTCGGTGGGCGGCGATCCCTTCGTCGGCGCCAAGCTGGGCAACATCCTGATGCGGCTGGGCTTTCGCCATGTGGAGACCCAGGTGAAAACCTGGCATCTGGACAGCCGCGAGCCGCACCGGCGCCAGCAGGTGCTGGATTACTGGACCCAGCTCTTGCTGTCCGCCGCCGACCAGTTGATAGAAGCGGGCAGGGTGGACGCCGAGCTGGTCGAGTCAATGACAAAGGAATTAAGGTTGCTTAGGAGCGACCCGGAACTGGTATTCTTCTACAGCTTCATGCAGGCCAGTGCGGTGGCGTGAAGGCTGATTATATTTAGTAGGACTACTTCGATTTTGTAGAAGATTTTGCCATTTTTATATAACAAAAAATTACTAAAAGTAATTTTAAAATAGCCAGGAGTATGGAAATGCAGGACAATAGCGTTCTATCGTTGATCGGCAATACGCCGCTGGTCCGCGTCAGCCATCTGGATACCGGCCCGTGCGAGTTGTATCTGAAGCTGGAAAGCCACAACCCGGGCGGCTCGATCAAGGACCGCATCGCGCTGACCATGATCGAGGCGGCCGAGCGCGACGGCAAGCTGAAGCCCGGCGGCGCCATCATCGAGGCCACCGCGGGCAACACCGGCCTCGGCCTCGCGCTGGTGGCGGCGCAGAAGGGCTATCCGCTGACGCTGGTGGTGCCGGACAAGATGAGCCGGGAAAAGATTCTGCACCTGCAGGCGCTGGGCGCCCAGGTGGTGCTGACCCGTTCGGATGTCGGCAAGGGCCATCCGGAATATTACCAGGATATGGCGGCGCGCATCGCCAGCGAGACGCCGGGCGCTTACTACATCGACCAGTTCAACAATCCGGCCAATCCGCTGGCGCATGAAACCACCACCGGACCGGAGATCTTCCGTCAGATGAACGGTGAAGTGGACGCGGTGGTGGTTGGCGTCGGCTCCAGCGGCACGCTGACCGGCCTGACCCGTTTCTTCCGCGCGCAATCGCCGGCCACCGCCTTCGTGCTGGCCGACCCGGTGGGCTCGGTGATGGCCGACTACGTCGAGACCGGCAGTTTCGGCCAGGCCGGCAGCTGGCTGATCGAGGGCATAGGCGAAGATTTCATTCCCCCGCTGACCGATCTGTCGATGGTGAAGCGCGCCTTCCGCATCAGCGACCAGGAAAGCTTCGACACCGCGCAGCAACTGCTGAGCAGCGAAGGCATTCTGGCGGGCTCCTCGTCCGGCGCGCTGCTGGCGGCGGCGTTGCGTTACTGCCGCGAGCAGACCGAGCCCAAGCGGGTGGTGACGCTGGTGTGCGACAGCGGCAACAAGTATCTGTCCAAGATGTACAACCGCGACTGGCTGGTGGACCAGGGCATGCTGCGCTTGCCCGAGGTGGGCGGGCTGACCGACCTGATCGTCCGCCGCCATCAGGACGGCAGCACCGTGTCGTGCCATCCGGACGAGCCGCTCAATGTCGCCTACCAGCGGATGCGGCTGCACGACGTGTCGCAGATGCCGGTGCTGGACGACGACAAGGTGGTCGGCGTGCTGGACGAGTGGGACCTGCTGCTGTCGGTGCACGGCGAGCCGGAAAACTTCCGCCAGACCGTGGCCACTGCGATGAGCGGCCATGTGCGCACGCTGTCGCCGCAGGCTTCGCTGCAGGATCTGCTGCAGGTGTTCAACGACGGCCACATCGCGCTGATCGTCGACAAGGGCCGCTATCTGGGCCTGATCACCCAGGCCGACCTGCTGTCGTTCTGGCGACGCCAGCCGCGCGCTGCTTAAACCGATTTTCCGCCCTGACGCCATGCGCCGGGGCGCATGATTTTGAGAAAGGATAAAACATGACCGATTTCCACACCCTGGCCGTGACCGCAGGCGCCCACGAGGATCCGTTCGGCGCGGTGATGCCGCCGATCTACGCCACCTCTACCTACCGCCAGAGCGCGCCGGGCGAACATACCGGCTACGAGTATTCCCGCTCGCAGAACCCGACCCGCGAAGCGCTGGAGCGCGCGGTGGCCGAACTGGAAGGCGGCGTCCGCGGCTATGCTTTCGGTTCCGGCCTGGCGGCGATTTCCACCGTGCTGGAGCTGCTGCCGGCCGGCAGCCACCTGATCGCGGTCAATGATCTGTACGGCGGCACCTACCGCCTGTTCGAGAAGGTGCGCAAGGCCAGCGCCAATCTGGAAGTGACCTATGTCGCTTCCGAGGACAGCGCCGCGCTGGAAGCCGCGATCCGGCCGAACACGCGGATGATCTGGGTGGAAACGCCGTCCAATCCGCTGAATCAGCTGGTGGATCTGCAGCAGGTGTCCGCCATCGCTCGCCGCCATGATCTGATCGGCGTGGTCGACAACACCTTCGCCTCGCCGGTCAACCAGCGGCCGCTGGATTTCGGCTTCGACATCGTCGTCCACTCCGCCACCAAGTATCTGAACGGCCACTCAGACGTGGTGGCCGGCGTGGCCGTGGTCAGCCGCGACAAGCCGGAACTGGCCGAGCAGCTGGCCTTCTTGCACAACGCGGTGGGCGCCATTCTGGATGCCTTCCCCAGCTTCCTGGTGCTGCGCGGCCTGCGCACGCTGGCGCTGCGCATCGAGCAGCACAACCGCAACGGCCTGGCCATCGCGCGCTGGCTGGAGGCGCAGCCCTGGGTGGAGAAAGTGTTGTATCCGGGCCTGGAAAGCCATCCGCAGCATGAGCTGGCGCGCCGCCAGATGCAGGGCTACGGCGGCATCGTATCGTTCTACCTGAAAGGCGACGTCAAGGCCTTCCTGTCCAGGCTGAAACTGTTCACGCTGGCCGAGAGCCTGGGCGGCGTCGAGAGTCTGGTCTGCCTGCCGGCGGCGATGACCCATGCGTCGATTCCGGCGGAGCGCCGCGCGGCGCTGGGCATCCATGACAATCTGATCCGCCTGTCGGTCGGCGTCGAGGGCGAAGCGGCGCTGATTGCGGATCTGGAGCGGGCGCAGCGGGACAGCTGAGCGCTTTATCGCTAGAATCAGCCGTCATGCCCACCCACTCATCCAATAAGGAGAACGATATGAGCATTTACCGTCACAAGCAGGGCGCCCGCCTGGCCGAAGCCGTGGTCACCAATGGCCTGATCTTCCTGGCGGGCCAGGTGCCGGAAAACACCGA
Source organism: Chromobacterium phragmitis (assembly GCF_003325475.1). Lineage (NCBI taxonomy): Bacteria > Pseudomonadati > Pseudomonadota > Betaproteobacteria > Neisseriales > Chromobacteriaceae > Chromobacterium > Chromobacterium phragmitis. Next base: position 376,309 of record NZ_CP029495.1, on the reverse strand, counting down.
CGCCGACGCGCGCGGCCAGACCGAGAACGTGCTCGCTCAGATCGATGCCCTGCTGGCAGAGCTGGATTCGGACAAGAGCAAGATCGTCGACGTCACCATTTTCCTGGCCAACCTGGCCGATTACGACGCGATGAACGCCGCCTGGGACGCCTGGGTGCCGGCCGGCAACGTGCCCGCCCGCGCCACGGTGGAAGCCAAGCTGGCGAATCCGGCGTGGAAAGTGGAAATCAAGCTGGTGGCCGCGCGCTAAGCCAGGCCTGTCAGAGAGCCTCACGGCCCGCAGCCTTTACGGCGCGGGCTTTTTTCATTTTGGAGGCTGGGGAGGTTTGTCTGGCGGCGGCGGGGGATGGTCCGGAGCGGCGGCCAGGCGGGCGGGCATCATCTTGCATTTGCCGCTCATCTTTTCTCCGCGCGGGGTGGTGAAGCTGACTGTATCGCCCGCCTTCTTGCCATTGCAGGCCTGGAACGCCTCATCCGGCGGCATGCGGTCCCGCGGCGCTTCGGCGGCTGCGGCGGCGGTCAGCAGCGCGAGTGAAATAGAAAGGATGGCGCGCATCATGTGTTCTCCATCGCAGGCAATATTTCACGATAGACAGACCTTCCTGCATGAAACAAGACCCATCCTGATCTTACGAACAGTTTGTATTTGACTGCTTACTTTAACTGCGCAGGCTAAGTTGATGTAATGAATTGATTTGTTTGTGAAAAATCAATTTCATGGACCTGATTTCACGGATTGAATGGAGAAATAGGCAAGGCTAAGACTACTGGTATGCGTTTGGTATTCACGCATCGTGTCGCAACCGCATTTCTGCGAAGGAGTCTAGCCATGCAGTCGAAATCCGTGATCCTGGCGGCCTGGTTTGGCCTGGCCGCCGTCATTTCCAGTCCCGCGTCCGCGCAGGCGGCCGCTCCGGCGCCTGTCGCGGCTCAGTTCGGCGAGGCATCCGCCGCCGCCGCGCTGGGGTTGGAAGATTTTTCGCGACAGAACGCCCGCGAGTTCGGCGGCCGCCTGCCGGCGGGCTTTCCGTTGGCGCTGGCCGGCGCCGGCGAGCTGGCCGGCTTGAAGCTGGGCAGGGGCTTTCCGGTTTACAGCATCAGTCCGCAGCAGTTGCAGGCCGCCGATGCCGATCTCAGCCGCATGATGACGCCGGTCGGCAACTGGCGCTTCGTCATCCTGTCCGGCGGCAAGCCAGTGGGCTTGGTGACGGTGGAGAAGCGGGACGGCCGCTGGCAGGCGGCGTCCTTCGGCGCGGCGGCGCTGTCCCGCAATCTCGAGGCTGCCGCGGCGAGCCATCCCGGCGCGCAGGCCCGCTTCCTGCGGGTTTACCAAGCGCAGTCAGATTTTCTCGAAATGACGGCGGCGGGCGGCAAGCCGCGCTTCGCCGCGTTGCTGTCGGCACGTCAGGCGTTGTCGTTGACGCAGGAGGAGGCGCTGTTGGACGGCGCGGACCTGATCGAGCCGCTGCGGGCGGCGGTGCGCGCCAATCTGGCCAGCTTCCGCTAAGGAGAACGACGATGGGAAAGCATTTGAATCAAACCATTCTGGCCGCGGCCTTGCTGGCGGCGAGCCTGGGGGCGCTGGCGGAGAGCAAGGTGCTGAACGTGCCGCTGACGACGCAGGAGCACAGCCAGTGGTGCTGGGCCGGCTCGAGCAAGGCGGTGCTGGGCTTGTACAGCAAGACGCCTACCCAGTGCGCGATCGTGAACTGGGCATTCGGCATCAATTACGCCTGCGGCAACAGCAATTTCAACTGGAACAGCTATGCCAACAGGCCCAACGATATGTTTGGCAGCAATGGCAGCTTGCAAGGCATTCTGAAGAACTGGGGCGTGCCCAACTTCACCGTTTATGACTATCTGTCCTGGCAGCATGTGCTGGATGACATCAAGGCGAATCGGCCGTTCGTGATCCGCTACGGCTGGACGGGCGGCGGCGGCCACTTCATCGTCGGCCGCGGCTATCAGACCGGCAGCGGCAATTACCTGTACATGATGAACCCGTGGCCGGGAGAGGGCATGACTTACGCCTCGTACAACAGCGTGGTGTCGGCCAGCGATCACGACTGGACGCATACGTTGCGGATGAGCGTTAGTCCCTGAGCGCCGGCTTGGGCATGCGGCGGGGCCGGGCGGCCCCGCCCGCGTTCAGAACACGCCGCGGTAAGGCAGCGTGTCGTCCTGCGGCTGTTCATGCAGAAAGCGCTCGACCGCCTGTGCCAGCAGCCCGGACACACCATCGCGCTGCGCGTCGATTGGGATCACGTCCAGGCTGCGGGTCCAGGTCAGCTGGCGCTTGGCCAGTTGGCGGGTGGCGGCGACGCCGCGTTCGACAAACTCATCCATGCCGTACAAGCCGTCCTGATGCTCCCAGGCTTGTCGGTATCCGACGCAGCGCATCGAGGGAAGGTTCAGCGTCAACTCGGGGTATTGGGCGCGCAGACGGGTGACTTCGTCCAGAAAGCCTTGCTCCAGCATGAGATGGAAGCGCTCGGCGATGCGCGCGTGCAGCCAGCCGCGCTCGCGCGGCACCAGTGCCAGCGGCAGAAAACGGAAATTCGCCGCCGCCTCCTTGCCCAGGGCGATCAGCTCCGACATCGGCTTGCCGCTGAGCAGGCACACTTCCAGCGCGCGGTGGATGCGTTGCGAGTCGTTGGGATTGAGCCGCGCCGCGGTGGCCGGGTCCAGCTCGGCCAGGCGGGCGTGCATCGCCGGCCAGCCCAGCAGCGCGGCGTCGGCGTCCAGTTCGGCGCGCAGCGCGGCGTCGGCTTGCGGCAGGTCGGACAGGCCTTCCAGCAGCGCCTTGTAATAGAGCATGGTGCCGCCCACCAGCAACGGCAGCCGGCCGCGGGCCTGGATCTCCTCGATCAGCCGGTTGGCGTCGGCGTGGAACTGCGCGGCGGAATAGCTTTGCAGCGGGCTGATGATGTCTATCAGATGGTGGGGGCAGGCGGCCATTTCCTCGGCGGAGGGCTTGGCGGTGCCGATGTCCATGCCGCGGTAGACCAGCGCCGAATCGACGCTGACGATTTCGACGGGAAAACGACGGGCCAGCTCCAGCGCCAACCCGGTCTTGCCGGAGGCGGTGGGGCCCATCAGCAGTATCGCTTGCGGGGTGTCGCTCATGGTATTGCTCGTTGCGGTCAGGGGGCGATTGTCGCATAGCCGGCGGGGACATGCGCGAAAGGCTTGACCTTGCCGCGCATCTGTTTACGATGTGAGTATTGACCTTGGGAGCCGCCAATGAAAATCGAAGCCGCCAGCGAACAGCATCTGTCCGCCTATCGCCGCTATTTTCAGGCTTGCCGCGACGAGGGTTTCGAGTATTACCGCGATCTGGCCGACGACGCCGATGGCTGGCTGCGCAAGGTGGTGCTCCATGCCGACGGCCACGCGCTGCCTGATGGCTGGGTGCCGTGCCAGACCTGGTTCCTGCTCAATGACGGCGGCGAGATCGCCGGAGCCGCCAGGCTGCGCGAAGGCGAGACCGAGGTGATCCAGGATGTGATCGGCCATATCGGCTTCGAGGTGCTGCCGCAATGGCGCGGCAGCGGCTACGGACGGGTGCTTCTGCAATATGTGCAGGCGATGGCGCCGTCGCCGGCCTGCGGCAACTGGGTGCTGGTTTGCGATGCGGACAACCCCGCAGCGGTGCGGACGATAGAGGCCTGCGGCGGCCAGCGGCTGGAGGACATGCCGCAGCCGGACGGCAGAGTGCTCAGACGCTACAGTCTGGCTTCGCTTGGCTTGATGCAATAGTTTCGCTTGCGGCGGAAGTCGTGTAGAATCCCCGGCTTCCCGCGCTTAACCCCGAATTCTCCGGCATCCCGGTTTAATGTCCACCATTACCGATTTAAAGTATTTGAAGATTGTGCTGGAGACGGCGTTGCTGACAGCGCAGGAACCGCTTTCGGTTTCCCAGCTCAAGCGGCTGTTCACCGAAGATGTGAAGGCCGCGCTGATCAACGACATTCTGGAAGACATCCAGGGGGACTGGCGCGGCAGGGGCGTGGAGCTGGTCAAGCTGGCTTCCGGCTGGCGCTTTCGGGCGCGGGCCGAATTCACGCCTTACCTGAGCCGGCTCAACCCGGAGAAGCCGCCGCGTTACTCGCGGGCGGTGATGGAAACGCTGGCGATCATCGCCTACAAACAACCTGTTACTCGTGGCGACATCGAGGCGATACGCGGCGTGTCGGTGTCCACCAATGTGATGCAGACCCTGCTGGAGCGGGGCTGGATCGAAGTCATCGGCCACAAGGACGTGCCGGGCCGCCCCGGCCTGTACGCCACCACACGCAAATTTCTGGATGATCTGAGCTTCGTCTCGCTGAACGACCTGCCGCCATTGGCGGAGCTGGGCAGCTTGGTGGTGCCGGACAGCCAAACGCAAGACGACAGCCCCGACGCGGGCGCGGACGACATCCCCCTCGACGATGAGGCGGACAATTTAGAGCCAGTCGCGGAATAAAGCTTCCGCCAGTTGCTCGCATGGAAAGAGCAAGCACATGTCTACAAAAGGACAACGTAACCACGCGCGCCAACCGGTCGCGCGTGTCAAAGGCCGCGAGACCTCGCAGCCGCGCCAGAACGCCGGCCGCGGCCAAGGCCAGCCGCGCCAGGGCAAGAACCCTTCCGCCGGCATCCAGCCGCGATTCCCGCAGCAGCAAGGCCAACAGGCGCGCCGCGGCGGCCAGCGCCAGGCGCGCGACGCTTACGGCAATCCCATCATGCCGCAGCAGGACGGCGTGCCGCTGTTCAAGATGAGCCGCCGCGAGCAGGAACAGCAGATGCTGTCCACCGGCAACCGCAAGCCGCAATATCAGCGCGACAGCAACGGCGACGTCAACGGCAACGTGTCGCTGGATCATGAAAAGCGCTTCGGCAACAAGAACGCCGCCCGTCCGGCCGGCAAGGGGCGCAATCCGGCCGAAGGCGGCCGCGCCAAGGCCGAGGGGCGGGATGACGCCCAACCCAAGGCCGAAGCCAAGCCGCGCGGCGACGCCAAGCCCAAGCAACTGGTGCAGAAGGCCAAGAAGCTGCGCCTGCGCAGCCCCAGCCAGGACATCAAGAACAAGGCGCAGAAGCTGAAGGAAGTGCGCGTCGATCTGAACGAGATCGAGCCGGTGCGTCTGCAGAAGGCGCTGTCTTCGTCCGGCGTCGGTTCCCGCCGCGAGATGGAAGAGTGGATCGAGGCCGGCCTGGTGTTGGTCAACGGCAAGAAGGCCAGCCTGGGCGACAAGGTCGGCCCGCATGACAAGGTGACGGTCAAAGGCGACCCGATCAAGCTGAAGTGGCCGGACCGCCTGCCGCGCGTGATCATGTACCACAAGGAAGAGGGCGAGATCGTCACCCGCGACGATCCGGAAGGCCGCGTCACCGTATTCGCGCGCCTGCCGCAGGCGAAGTCCAGCCGCTGGGTAGCCATCGGCCGCCTGGACGTCAATACTTCCGGCCTGCTGCTGATCACGACCAGCGGCGAGCTGGCCAACCGCATGATGCATCCCAGCTTCGAAGTGGAGCGCGAGTACTCGGTGCGCGTGTTGGGCGAATTGACGCCGGAGATCATGAAGGAAATGACCAAGGGCGTGGAGCTGGAAGACGGCGAAGCGCGCTTCGACCGCATTTTCCAGACCGGCGGCCAGGAAGAGTCGGCCAACCAGTGGTACAACGTGGTGATCAAGGAAGGCCGCAACCGCGAAGTGCGCCGCATGTTCGAACATTTCGGCCTGACCGTCAGCCGCTTGATGCGCGTGCGTTTTGGCAACATCGGCCTGCCGCCGCGGCTGAAGCGCGGCCAGTTCTACGAGCTGAACGCCGCCGAGGTGGCCGCCGTGATGAAATGGTCCAATTTGACCGTGACCGGCGGCAAGAAAACCGGCGGCCAACGCCGCGCCTCGCCCCGCAAGCCCAAGGCCGCGCGCGGCGAGTAAGGCGGGAGGGCCCGTCGGGCCCGATCCGCGTCGCGAATATGGGCGACCGCCGGCTGGCGGTTGCCCGTTTTGTTTTCGGGGGAAGGCAGTTGGAAGAACTCGGTCAACTCTCCACCGGCTCCTTGCAGGAACCGGCCGAGCCGCGCAAGCTGCGCGCGTCCATCGTCATCATCGAGGACGGCAAGCTGTTGCTGATGCATAGGGTGAAGCCCGGCAAGGACTATTACGCGCTGCCAGGCGGCAACATCAAGAAAAGCGAGACCGCGGCGATCGCCTGCGTGCGCGAAACGCGCGAAGAAACCGGTCTCAACGTCTGGCTGGAAGAGGGGCCGTTGTGCGTGCTGGAAAGCGAGAAGCGGACCGAGCATGTGTTCGTCGCCCGCGAGTATCGCGGCATGCTGAGGCTGGGCGGTCCGGAGTTGGCCAAGCTGGCGCCGGATAATCATTACGAGCTGGTCTGGCTGGACGCCGCGGCGCTGACACGGGTCAAGCTGCGGCCCAAAGCCTTGCTGCCGCATTGCCTGGCCTTGCTGGATGCCGCCGAGCGGAGTCGGGCATAATGGCGCAAGACGCATCGGGGATAGCGATATGAGCAAGGCGTTTACCAAAGAAGACGAGCCGCAGGATGACGACCTGCCGGCCGAGCGCCGCTTGCCGGCCTCGACCAAGAACTACATCACGCCTGCCGGCTGGCAACGTTTGAAGGACGAGCTGTACCAACTGGTCAACCGGGAACGGCCGGAAGTCGTGCAAGTGGTCAACTGGGCGGCCAGCAACGGCGATCGCTCGGAAAACGGCGATTACTTGTACGGCAAGCGTCGCTTGCGCGAGATAGACCGCCGAATCCGTTTCCTGACCAAGCGGCTGGAGATCGCCGAAGTGGTGGACCCCGAGGCGCGCGAAGCCACCGACCAAGTGTTTTTCTCCGCCACCGTGCTGATTCAGCGCGGCGACGGCAGCGAGCAGCGGTTGTCCATCGTCGGCGTCGACGAGATCGATCTGCCGCGCGGACGCATCAGCTGGATTTCGCCTATCGCGCGCGCGCTGTTGAAGTCGCGCGAGGGCGACAGCGTGCTGTTTCGCGGCCCGGACGGCGACGAGGATATCGAGGTGCTGGAGGTCTGCTACCAGCGGCTGGACTGAGCCTGGAACGAAAAAGCAACGGCCCGTCTACAAGACGGGCCGTTTTGTTTTGGACCGGCAGGCTCAGGGCATCATGTGCTCGGACAGCTTGCCGTTGATCATGAACCAATCGCGGGTGGCCTTGTCGCCGCAATCGTCGAAGGCGGTCTGCAGCACGCGTTGCTGCTCGCGGTGCAGGCTTTCCTCCAGCCTGGCGCCTTCTTCGCTCAGCGTCAGCTGCTTGACGCGCTTGTCGTGCGGGGCGGGCTGGCTGAGGATCAGCTCCATTTCCATCAGTTGGCGCAGCGGGATGTTGATCGCTTGTTTGGTGACGCCCAGAAAGGCCAGCAAGTCCTTGACCGAGAGCTTGGGATAGCGCGCCACGAAGAACAGGATGCGGTGGTGGACGCGGGCAAGGCCCCGGCGGGCCAGCATTTCGTCGGGCTTGGCGGTCAGCGCCTTGTACGCGTAGTAGAAAATTTCGATCGCTGCCCGGGTGTCCAGGCCGGTTTCCGCCTCCTTGCTTGCTGCAACAGACTGGCTCATGTCATGTCCTGTTCAGATTGATGGATGCCGGCGGTTGCCGGTTCGGAAAAATGGGCCAGGCGTTGGCGGGCCGCAGCGTTGATGCCGGACGCTGGGACGCTTTGCCATGGATGCGTCAGTATCCCGGCAGCGGCGGAATAGATCAATGACATTTTCATTCTTTTGCCAATGGGCGAGAGGAATAGTGTTGCGGGGCGGCTGCGGCGGAGGCTGGGTTTGACGCTAGAGGGACGCTATTCTGGCTGGCGGTGAAGTCTAAGATGCGTCTTTCGCGTCGGCTGTCAGGCACACGCGGATGCCGGCGGCGATATGGCTGACGAGCGGGTCCCATGTTGTCCGCTGCGAGGCGGGATAACGCAAGTCGACGACGATGAACTGGTCATCGGAGAAGTAGGTTTTTCGATAGAAGATCCGATCGCCCTCGGTGCCGGAAATGACGAACCAGTTGTTCTTGATCGTCTTGAATGTCACCTTGCGCGGTTTGCCGGAGGCGCTTTTTTCCCGCAACTCGTCGCGGAAGCGGCTTTGCAGCGTCTCTTCCAGCGCGTTGTTGCTGCCCCAGGCCGCCATTTCGGTATGCCGGTCCGGGGAGGCGAAGCGGACGCCGTCGCCGTTGTCGGACTCTTCTCCCATTTGGAGCAGCTTGTCCGGGTAGGGGACGCTGAAGGCGAAGCGCGCGTTGACGTAGCGACCGTAATGGGTCGCGGAGGGCGGCTGGCTGGCCAAATGGCGCTCGGGAGAGGATGCGTCGCGGCATTTCTGCCACAGCAGCGCGCCGCCAACGGCGACGGCAAGAATGGTGAGGATGGCGGCCAGCCATTTGCGGGACATGCGAGAAGCGTTGGGCATGATGCGATCTTGATTTGAGGGAGCGGCAGTGTAGCAGTCAACGGCAGCCGCCGGGAGGGCCCGGCGGCTTGGTCTGTTATGCCAGGCCGCGGCCCTTCAGCATGGCCTCCGCTTGCGGATCGCGGCCGCGGAACGCGCGGAAGGCGGCCCGCTGTTCGCGGGCGTCGCCGGCGCTGTAGATATGGCGGTACAGCTTGTCCGCCAGCGCCGGATCGAATGGATCGCCGGCCTCCTCGAAAGCGGCGAAGGCCTCGGCCTCCAGCACTTCCGCCCACATGTAGACGTAGTAGCCGGCGGCGTAGGCGTCGCCGGAGAAGATGTGGCCGAAGTGCGGCGGGCGGTGGTTCATGCCGGCTGCGGGCGGAATGCCGAGCCGCTCGCGCTCGGCGGTTTCGAAGGCGGCGATGTCGATGCCTTCGGCGTCGGCGCGTTCGTGCAGCGCCAGATCGATCAGCGCGGATGCCGCGTAGCGCACCGTTTCGAAGCCCTGGTTGAAGTGGCGGGCCGCCTTGATCTTGGCGACCAGCTCGGCCGGAATGGCCGCGCCGGTTTCCGCGTGGCGGGCGTGCTTTTCCAGCACCTCCGGCACCAGCGCCCAGTTCTCCATCAGCTGCGACGGCAGCTCGACGTAGTCCCACGGGCAGTTGGGGCTGGCCAGCAACCGGTATTCCACATTGGACAGCAGGCCGTGCAGGCCGTGGCCGAATTCGTGGAACAGTGTGCGCACGTCGTCGAAGCTCAGCAGCGTCTGGCCGTGGCCGGCCTTGGCGAAATTGTTGTTGTTGACCACGATGGGCAGCGCCTCTCCGCCGTTGCGGCCCTGCCAGCGGTAGACGTGCATCCAGGCGCCCCCGCGCTTGCTCTGGCGCGCATAGTTGTCGCCCAGGAACAGGCCGATCACCTTGCCTTCGCGGCTGACGTCCCAGGCGCGAACGTCCGGATGGTAGAGCTTGAGATCATGGCGCTCGGCGAAATTGAGGCCGAACAGGCGGCCGGCCACGTCGAACATCGCGGCGATCATATTATCCAGGCTGAAGTAGGGCTTGATCTCGGCGTCGTTCAGCGCGTAGCGCGCGATGCGCACTTTTTCCGCCAGGTGGAACCAGTCCCAGGGCTGGATGTCCGTCGGCTCGCCCAGTTTGGCGGCTTCCTCGCGCAGCATCGCCTGTTCCGCTTCGAAACGTCCCTTGGCCGGCTCCCATACCTGCTCCATCAGCGCGTGCACCGCGGCCGGCGCGCCGGCCATGCGGTTGGCCAGCGCGTAGTCGGCGAAGCTGGCGTAACCCAGCAGCTTGGCTTGCTCCACGCGCAGCGCCAGGATTTCCTTGGCCAGCGGGCGATTGTCGCGCTCGGCGTGTTCGCCGCGGCCGGTCCAGGCGCGCCAGGCCTGTTCTCGCAGCGCGCGGCGCTGCGAGAAGGTCAGGAAGGGCACGATGGACGAGCGCGACAGCGTGATGGCCCAGCCCGTCAGGCCGCGGGCTTCGGCCGCGGCGCTGGCGGCGTCCAGGAGGAAGGGCGGCAGGCCGGCGAGGTCGGCCTCGCCCAGCTGCAGCGCGTATTCGCTTTCGTCGGCCAGCACATTCTGGCCGAAGGCGGTGGTCAGTTCGGCCAGGCGGGAGACGATGGCGGCGTAGCGTTGGCGCGCCTCGCCCTGCAGCTTGGCGCCGGCGCGGACGAAGTTGCGGTGGATCAGATCGAGCAGCCTATCCTGTTCTTCGGACAGGCCCAGGCGGTCGCGCTGGGCGTGCGCGGCGTCCAAGCGGGCGAAGAAGCCCTCGTGCATATGGATGCGGCTGTGGTGTTCGGCCAGCTTGCCCGCCATGACGCGTTCCACTTCCTGCAGCGCTGGCGAGGTTTCCGAGGATGTCAGGTTGTCCAGCAGCAGCTGGGCGCGCTCCAGCTTCAGGCCGCTGCGGTCGAAGGCGGCGGCGGTATTGTCGAAGCTGGCCGGTTCGGCCAGCGCGGCCAGCGCGTCGATTTCGGCCAGGTGTTCGGCGAACAGCGCATCCAGCGCCGGTTCGAAGTGCTCGGGACGGATGCGTGCGAACGGCGGCAGTTGATGGGGCGCATTCCAGTCTTGCAGCAAGGGATTGTCGTTCATGGTGTTTTTATCGGGCGTGGTTGGCGGTCAATGCATGACTTTAGCATTGTTTCTGGACCGGACAAACCACATCATGCCGATGGTATGAGAGGGTCTTTCTTGGCGAGCCGCAGTGCGCTCATTGGAGGCGGGCGGGAGCGTCCGCATGGGGCGAGGGACTGGCGGCGACTCGTCGGTTCAGGCGGGATATGCCCGCGCGACTGGCGCTGTGCGTCATGGCGTTGCGGAGTCGGCGGATTTTGCGGCGCGCGGGGATGTTTTTGCCATGATTTTTTTGAAAATTGAAAACATGTGCCAATTGTTTTTCATTTTATGCCACTTGCATTTAAATTGAATTGACAAGTGAACTTTTAATTGAAAATAAAAGTCTATTGTCATAATGTTTCGATGCTGAAAAGACAACTGGATTAACTTGGCCATAAGCGTGGCGCGAGACTCGTCCCACCGCTCTGCGGGAGTCGGCCGGCCTTGCCCAGGCGCGATGCGGTTCATGGAGCCTGTACTGAGAATATGAGCGAATATCTGTTTACTTCCGAATCCGTCTCCGAAGGCCATCCGGACAAGGTAGCCGACCAGATCTCCGACGCCATCCTCGACGCCATCCTGCGCGAGGACAAGCACGCCCGCGTCGCCGCCGAGACGCTGGTGAACACCGGCCTGGTAGTGCTGGCCGGCGAGATCACCACCACGGCCAACATCGATTACATCAAGATCGCGCGCGAGACCATCAAGCGCATCGGCTACGACGATTCCGAGCTGGGCTTCGATTATCGGGGCTGCGCGGTGATGGCTTGCTACGACAAACAATCGCCGGACATCGCCCAGGGCGTGAACGAGGGCGAGGGCCTGGACCTGAATCAGGGCGCCGGCGACCAGGGCCTGATGTTCGGCTACGCCTGCGATGAAACCCCGACGCTGATGCCGTTCCCGATCTACTACGCGCATCGCCTGGTGCAGCGCCAGGCCGAATTGCGCAAGGATGGCCGCCTGCCGTGGCTGCGTCCGGACGCCAAGAGCCAGATCACCTGCGTGTACGACGCCGCCACCGGCCTGCCCAAGCGCATCGACACGGTGGTGCTGTCCACCCAGCACAGTCCGGACATCGACCACCAGACGCTGACCGAAGCGGTGATCGAGGACATCATCAAGCCGGTGCTGCCGCCGGACATGGTGACGGCGGAAACCAAGTTCCTGATCAATCCGACCGGGCGCTTCGTCATCGGGGGCCCGATGGGCGACTGCGGCCTGACCGGGCGCAAGATCATCGTCGACACTTACGGCGGCGCGGCGCCGCACGGCGGCGGCGCGTTCTCCGGCAAGGATCCGTCCAAGGTGGACCGCTCGGCCGCCTACGCCGGCCGCTACGTGGCGAAGAACATCGTCGCCGCCGGCCTGGCGCGCCAGTGCCAGATCCAGGTGTCGTACGCGATCGGCGTGGCGGAGCCGACCTCGATCGCGGTGGACACTTTCGGCACCAACAAGATTCCGAACGAAAAGATCGTGGAACTGGTGAAGAAGCACTTCGACCTGCGTCCCAAGGGCATCATCCAGATGCTGGACCTGCTGCGTCCGATTTACGGCAAGACCGCCGCCTACGGCCACTTCGGCCGCGAGGAGCCGGAATTCAGCTGGGAGCGCACCGACAAGGTGGAGGCGCTGCGCGCCGACGCCGGGCTGGCGCGGCGGAGCGAAGAGGCGGCGTTCGCCGGTTGAGCGCGCGGGGGAGGTTCTCCCGCGACGGTAGTCCGGAGTCTTGCAATTGAGTGCTTGAGGCGAAGCGATGAAATGGCCTGATGGGGTGCTTGCGACGGATGGCGTGGATTGGCCGTACCAGGACGTGGTCAGCCGGTTCGAGCGGATGGTTTCCCTCCATGGCGATAGAACGGCGCTGCGGTCCGGCGCGGACAGCCTGGATTACCGGACTTTGGATCGCCTCAGCGACAGGCTGGCGGCGGAGTTGGCCGCGCGCGGCGTGGCGGCGGGGGATTGCGTCGGGGTGGCGGGCCGCTACGGCTTGCAGACGGCGGTGGCGCTGCTCGGGATACTCAAGGCGGGCGCGCATTACGCTTGCCTGGACGAGGCGCTGCCCGGGCAGCGGCTGCGCGGGATGGCGGATCGCCTGGCCGCGCGGCATGCGGTGTGCGTCGGCGACGCCGGCGCCGCGCTGGCGGCGCTGGGCCTGTCCTGCCTGCGGGTATCCGATGTCCCGGGAGACGGCGCGGCTCGGCCTTCTCTGAAGCGCGGCGCGGAGGCCATCGCCTACGTCAACTTCTCGTCCGGCAGCACCGGCCAGCCCAAGGCCATCGCCTGCGTCGACCGCGGCATCGTCCGCCTGTGCGTCGAGCAGCCGGCGCTGGGGCTGGATGCTTCCACCGTCATGCTGGTCAATGCGCCGTTGTCGTTCGACGCGTCCACGCTGGAAATCTGGGGAGCGCTGCTGAACGGCGGGCAGTGCGTGTTCCATGGCGAGAGGCTGCTGAGCCCGGCCGGTCTGCGCGGCCTGATCCGCGGCCAGGGCGTGAATACCCTGTGGCTGACCTCGGCGCTGTTCAACACCATGGTCGATCTCGATCCCGGCTGCATGCAGGGCGCGCGCCAGGTGCTGGCCGGCGGCGAGGCGCTGTCGGCTGCGCATGTGCGCCGCGCGATGCGGGCGAACCCCGGCGTGCGTTTCATCAACGGCTACGGCCCGACCGAGAATACCACCTTCACCGCCTGCCACCTGCTGACCGAAGAGGATTTGCTGCGGCCGTCGCTGCCGATAGGCGCGCCGATCAACGGCTCCGGCGTGGCGATCTGCGACGCGTCGCTCCGGCCGCTGCCGTCCGGGCGGATCGGCGAGCTGGTGGCATTCGGCGCCGGCCTCGCCCATGGCTATCTGGGCAACGCCGATCTGACCGAAGCCAAGTTCCGGACGCTGGAGCTGGGCGGCGCGGCGCGGCGCGTCTACCTCACCGGCGATCTGGCGCGGTTGGGCGAGGACGGACTGCTGGAGTACCACGGCCGCATGGACAAGGAGGTCAAGATCAACGGCTTCCGCATCGATCTGGCCGAACTGGAGAACTTTTTCCGCGGCTGTCCGCAAGTGCGCGATTGCGCGCTGATCGACGTGGCGCATCAGGGCGGCAAGCTGCTGCTGGCGGCGATCGCGCCGGCGGACGCGAGCGGCGGCGAGGCGCTGGCCGCGCTGGAGGCCGGGTGGCTGGGTCAGCTGCCCCTGCACGAACGCCCGCACGCGTTGTTCGCGGTCGACGCGCTGCCGTTGACGGCCAACGGCAAGCTGGACCGGGCGGCCCTGCTCGAGCGGTGGCGCGAAGACGGCGCCGGGATGGACGGGTTCGATGCCGGCGAGCGGGGCGCGGCCGCGCTGTGGCGGCGCCATGTCGGCCATCCGCCGTCGTCGCGGCGCAGCGATTTTTTCGCGGATGGCGGCAACTCGCTGCTGGCGCTGCGCATGTTGGCCGAGGCCGAGCGCCTGCTGGGCGCGCGCTTGCCGATGGAGGCGTTCTACCAGGCCAGCCGCTTCGACGAGTTTTGCCGCTGGCTGGCAGAGCGCGGCGCGGGCAGAGCGCTGCCCGAGACCGCCGGCTCGGCCTTGATCCGGGTGGAGCCCGATCTGGCCGCGCCAGCCGAGGAACCGGAACTGGCGGCCGAGCTCGCCAGGCGTTTCCCGGAGCCGGACCGCGTGCGGCTGTTCCAGCACCGCGGCGATCTGTTTCTGGCCGGGGAGACCGCCGGCCTGGCCCCGGCATGCCTGAGGTGGCTGGCCGCAAGGCATTGCCAGGCGGTGGCGGCGCTGGCGGGGCGGCCGCTGGAGTGCGAGCTCAATCCGTTTCAACGCTCAATGGCGCTGGACGAGATGATCAACGGCAATCTGGACGGCAACTCGATGTTCTACCAGCTGAGGCCCGCCGCGCCCTGGAGCGATGAGAGGCTGCGGCGCGCGTCGGACGCCATCCACCGGCGCCATCCGCTGCTGAACGCCCGCGTCAGCCTGGAGGGCGAGCGTTTCGTCTTTCTGCTGGAGGAAGACGCGCCCGCGCCGGAGCCGATTTTCGACGAGGCCGGATACGCGGACGAGGAGGCTTTCCGCCTCCGTTACCTGCACCACCCCCATTCCGTATTCGAGCGGGGCTACCTGAGACTGGTCCGCGCCGAGGCGGCCGGCAAGCCGGTATTCGGGCTATGGCTGCACCATGTCGCCGCGGATGCCCATTTCATCGGCCGTTTGCTGCCCGAACTGCGCGCGGCGCTAGAGGGCGGCGGCGATTGCGGCGACGCCGACCTCAGCTTCGCGCAGCAGAACTGGCGGATCGCCCGCAGGCTGGAGAGCGGCCGGGACGAAGCTCGGGGCTACTGGGCCGGGTTGCGGCCGCGGTTGGAGAAGATGGGCGCGGACATGCCGCCGGGCCTGGTCGAGCAGACGTGCATGGCCGAGCGCGATTGCGCGGCTTCCCGCGCAGGGGCGCTGTTGAGCTGGGCCGTTTCTCGCAAGCAGGGGCTGCTGCCGGTGTTTTCGGCGCTGCTGCAGCGGGTGTGCGAGCGCGCGCTGTCATGGCGGCCGCGCCTGGTTTCGACCACGTGCACGCAGCGTGACGGCGGGATCAGCCCGGATGGGGCCGGCTGCTACATCAACCTGCTGCCGCTGGCGCTGGACCGGACCGACGGGGACATCGAGGCGGCGATCGCCGCCGCCGGGCGCGAGGCGCTGCAGGCCATGGCGGCGGGCTGCCTGCCCTACGAGGAGCTGGCGGAGGCATGCGGCGGCCTGGGCGGCAAGAGCGCGGTACTGATCAATATCGTCGAGGAGCGCCAGGACCACCCGGATGGCTGGGCGGAATCCTGCAACCAGCTGAAAGTGCGCCGCCCGCTCACCTTGACCGTTTTCCTGCGCGCGGGGCGCCTGGCGAGGCTGACGCTGGCCGGCAGGTTGCCGCCGCAGGCGCTGGAGTCGCTGCTGGACGGATTGCTGGCGGCTTGCGATTCGCTGCTGGACGAGGAGGGCGCCGATGTCCGCGACGATCTGGCTATTGCCTGACTTCATCGGCCATCCGCTGTGCTTCTCTGCGCTGGCCGCCAGGCTGGAGGGGCGGGCCGAGGCGCGGCTGGTCAGTTACCACCGCTACTGGCCGTATGATGGCATCGCCGGCCTGGCCCGGGCCGTGGCGGAGGACTGGCATGGGCCGGAGCCCGACTGGCTTGTCGGCTATTCCTTCGGCGGCCTGGTCGGCTGCGAACTGGCGAGCTTGCTGCGGGAGCGCGGCGAGGCGCCGCGCCTGCTGCTGGTCGACTCGCGGCTGGGTTCGGCGGGCGGCGGCGGCGCGACGGCGCTGGCGCAACTGGTGGGCTCGGACGCCTACGGCCAGCTGCGGCACAAGATCGAGCTCCTGGCCGCGCTGGGAGAGGTCGATCGCGATTGCGTGGAAGCCAATCTGCGCCTTTTCCCGGGCTACCGGCCGCCGCGGACTTTGCGCGACGCGACGCTGATCGCCGGCCGGCAGGGAGAAGAGCCATACAAATCGATGGCGCCTTGGCGCGCGTATCTGCCGGATGCGGGCCTGCGCCAGGTGGATGTCGCCCACCAGGACATGCTGGCCGACGCGTCGGCGCTGGAGGCGATTTTGTCGGTACTCGACTCAAGGGAGCGCGCATGAAGATTGTCAGGGGGTTGTTGTCGCCGAAGCACACCGCGGCGGCGCTGGAGTGGGTGATGGGCCGGTCGGAGCAGCCGGCGGGGGCGTTGGAGCCGGAGTTCGACATTTGCGACGACGAGCGCCGGCTGGCCAAGAAGATCCGCAAGCTCTACTGGGCGGACCAGCCGTTCTGGGACGCATGGCTGGCGGAGAGCGGGCTGGACGGCCTGTGCCGGCAGGTGCTGAAGAAGCCGAAGCTGATCAAGCACGCGGCTTTCATCAAGCGGGGCAGGGACGAATCCTATATTCCGCTGCACCAGGACATCGCGCTGTGGGAGCGCAAGTACCGGAGCGCAGTCACCTTCTGGGTGGCGCTGACCGAGGCCAAGCGCGCCAACGGAGGGATGTTCTTCTACCCGGACAATTCGGTGGTGTACCGGCATGTGCTGGACATCCGCTACCCGATGTTCAAGTGCATCAACGAAGAAGAGACGCGGGTGGACATGACGCGCATCGTCGACGCCGAGCTGGACGCCGGCGACGTGCTGCAATGGGACGCGGCCACCGCCCATGGCAGCCATGCCAACGAGAACGGCCTGCTGAGGGTGGGCATGCCGCTGGTGTTCGTCGAGGAAGACGAATACGAAGGGTTTATCTGAAGTCTGTAAGGAGAGACGCGATGGAGCAATGGATCATCAAGCATCTGCAGGAACTGTTGGCGGCCGAATCTATCGCCGCTGAGGACATCGACGACCACCTGGTCGCGCTGAGGGGGCATTCGCTGAAGATGGTGACTTTCCTGGCCCGCTTCGCGCGGGAATTCGGCGGGGCGCCGAAAATCATGGATTTTCTCGAGCGCCCCTGCCTGGCCACGCTTAGCGCGGCGCAGCCCGTCACGCAATCCTGAGGCATCCCATGCAGCCCAAGATCATCGATTGCACCCTGCGCGAAGGGGTGCAGGCCAAGCAGTGCTCATTCGACATCGAACAAAGCGCGTTGCTGGCCAAGCGGATTTCCGCCTTCGGCATCGACATGCTCGAGTGCGGCCATCCCATGATTTCCGAGCGGGAAATCGCCCGGGTGCGGGCCGTGGTGGCAGCGTCGTCGGTGCCGGTGCTGGCACATTCCCGCTGCCAGCTGAGCGATATCGACGCGGTGCTGGCTGCCGGCGCGCCATGGATCGGGCTGTTCGCCTCGATCAACGATATTTCGCTGCGCACCAAGTTCAAGCATCTGGGCAAAGATCAGGTCGTCGCCCTGTTCGAGCAGGCCATCCGCTATGCGAAGCGCCACGGTCTGTCGGTGCGGGCGACGGTAGAGGACGCCGGCCGCACCTCGGTCAGCGACCTGGTCTGGCTGATCCGCACCGCGAAGGAGAGCGGGGCGGACCGGGTGTGCTTCGCCGACAGCGTCGGCCAGTTGCTGCCGCTGGAGACTTACGACGTGTTGTCGCTGCTGCGGCATGAGTTCCCGGACGTGGTGTTCGAGCACCATGTCCACAACGACCAGGGGCTGGCGCTGGCCTGCTCGCTGGAGGCGCTGCGCGCCGGCGTCAACTGGCTTTCCACCAGCTGCAACGGCATCGGCGAGCGCGCTGGCATCACCGACACCTTCCAGCTGGCCACGCTGCTGCACACCCGGCACGGCCAGCATCGCTTCCAGTTGAAGGAGGCGCGCAAGCTTTCGCAGCTGGTGGAGGTGTTCAGCCGCATCGTCCGCTCCCCGATGCAGCCTCTGGTCGGCGAAAACGCCTTCGTCCACGTGGCGCGGCTGCACCAGTTGGCGATGCTGGAGGATCCGCAGGCCTACAGCGTGATCGACCCCGCGCTGATGGACGGCCACGTGGCGCTGGAGAAGGACGCGCCGCTGAGCGAGCAGGACGTGTTCGCGCAGCCGTTCGAGAAATCGGCCACCGAGCTCAAGTACCACCGGCATGGTCCGGGCCGGCGCTTCGTGATGCTGGACCACAGGCTGGTGCCGTCTTCGCCGTATTACTTCATCGCCCGCAAGGTGGACGAGATCGCGCCGACCGAGCCCGGCCACGTCGACAGCCACATCCACCGTTGCGACTCCGTGTTCATGTTCCTGGGCGACGGCGATGGCTACCAGGGGCTGGAAGTGGAGGTCACGGTGGGCGAGCGGCGACGGACGCTGCAAAGCCCGGCCACCGTGTTCGTCCCGGCCGGCTGCCGCCATACTTACCGCTTCCTGTCCGGACGCGGCACCTTCATCAACTTTGTCAACAACGGCAATTACAACCAGAGCCTAATCGAGATCGACGACCATGAAACAATTTGACCTGCACGCCGAAGCCTACAACATTGTCCGCGGCAAGATCGCCTATCCCGAAAAGCTGTTCCAGACGCTGTCCGCCGCTTGTTCCGGACAGGAGGCCGCGCTGGACATCGGCTGCGGCAACGGCGTGTCCACCATCCGCCTGGCCGATTACTTCTCCCACGTCGAAGGCGTGGATCTGGGCGAGAACCTGATCGAAAAAGCCAAGGCCAACTACCCGGCGCTGCGCTTCAGCGCCAGCCCGGCCGAGCAGTTCCAGGCTGAGCGCCGCTACGACCTGATCACCAGCGCCACCTCCTTCTACTGGATGGACCGCCAGGCCGTGCTCGGCAAGATGGGGCAATGGCTGAAGGACGGCGGCGTGTTCTGCGCCTACAAGTACGATTTTCCCGTGGTCTACGGCCCGTTGCGCAATTTCATCGAGCGCGAGCTGGTGACCAAGTGGGCGAAGCACCGGGACGACCGTCTGGTCAACTATGACAACACCCTGGAGCTGATCCAGGCTTCCGGCGTGTTCTCCTCCGCCGAGCGCCACGTGGTGTCCAACATCATCGAGCTCAGCCCCAGGGAGGTGGCGCTGTTCTTCCTGTCCACCAGCTATGTGACCCGCTACATGGACCAGGAAGGCGGCGCGGGCTATGTCGACGCCTTCATTCGGGCGGTGGAGGAAATCGATCGCGGCGACGCGGTCAAGGTCAACTTCGACATCCACGCCTTCATCGGCCGCCGCTGAGCGGTGCGGGCGATAGGAACGGTCGGCGATAAAAGGTAGGGAGGATCATGCTCGGCGATTTCACTTCACTGGACCAGGCGGTGGCGCTCACTGCGGCGCGCAGCCCCGATAAATGCTTCGTGCTGGATGCGAGCCGGCCCGGCGCGGAGACGAGCCACAGTTACCGGCAGGCGAACGAATTGATCGACTCGCTGGCCGGCCAGCTGTCTGCGCTGCCGCGCCAGGCGGTGGGCGTGCTGTTGTCCACCCGCTACGAGTGCCTGTGCCTGATTTACGCGGTGATCCGAAGCGGGCGCGACGTGGTGCTGCTCGACCCGGAGTGGGGCCTGGCGGCGAAGAACGCCGTCATCCGCGAGATGGGGCTGCGGCATCTGCTGAGCGCGGAGCCTTGCGTCGACGCCCTGTCCGAGCTGTGCGTTCCGCTGGACTTTGATCGCCCCGCCGACGGCTTCGCCGCCGATGAGGCGCTGTCCGCGCGCAGCCGGGTGGTGGTCTTCACCTCAGGAACCACCTCCAAACCCAAGGGCATCGAGCTCAGCCAGGCGGCGATGCTGTACGCCTACCGGCTGGGCGGGCAGTGCCTGGGACTGGGGCCGCACACCCGCTCCGGCTGTTTCTATCGCGTCAGCGGGCTGGGCATTCTCGGCATCCATTTCCTGTTCCCGATCCTGCATGGCGGCAGCACGGTGATCCTGCCCCAGTTCGCCTACTTCGACGTGGCCGCTTTCTGGCAGCTGGTGAAGCAGTGGCAGGTCAATTTCCTGTACATCGTGCCGCCGATCGCCAATTACATCGTCAAGGAAGGGCAGGCGCTGGAGCAGCCTTTCGGGGCGGACCAGCTGCTGTGCGTGGCCGGGTCGGCACGGCTGGATGCGGAGATCCAGCGCCGCTTCCAGCAGGCGTTCGCGCCGCTGGCCAACATCTATGGCCTGAGCGAATGCGGCTTCGCTTTCCTGTTCGGCCATTTCGACGGCCGGCGTTACACCCACTCCGTCGGTCCGGCGGTCGGCTTGCAGCTGAAGCTCACCGGCGAAGACGGCCTGCCGGTCACGGAGCCGATGCGCCAGGGCCGGCTGCATGTGAAGACTGCCAGCCTGTTCGAAGGCTATGTCAACAATCCGGGGCTGACCGCCGCCGTGGTGAGCGACGGCTGGCTGGACACCCGGGACCTCGCCTATTTCGACGCCGACGGCTGCTGCTACATCGTCGGCCGCTGCGACGGCACGATCAACAAGGGCGGGAATCTGTTCCACCTGGTGGAGTGCGACGAATTGCTGCTGAACCACGAGCAGGTGATAGAGGCGTGCAGCCTGAAGGTGGATTGCGAGCTTTACGGCGAGGACTACATCGCTTTCGCCCGGGTCAAGCCGGAGCAGGGCGCCGCCGGCCTGCAGGACTTCCTGTCCCGCGAGCTGGGCGTGGCGCGCGCGCCGCGCCAGGTGGTGCTGTGCCCGGGGGAGCTGCCGCGCAACGGCGCCGGCAAGTATGACCGCAAGGGCCTGCTGGCGCTGGCCGGCGTGGAGGGATAGGGCCATGTGCGGCATTCTGGGATGTGTGTCGGGACGCGTGGACGGCGCGCTTTTCGACCGGGCGCTGGGCGAATTGGAGCACCGCGGTCCGTTCGACCGCGGGCAGGCTGAGGCCGGCCTGCTCCGGCTAGGCATGACGCGGCTGCCGATGTCCAGCCGCGACGACTATCCGCTGCCGCCTCGCGTCGACGGCTGGCTGGCCAGCTATAACGGCGAGATTTACCGCGGCGCGGTCGGCGGACTGCCGGCCGAGGTCGGACTGCTGATCGACGCGCTGCGCGAGGGAGGAGACTTTCCCGACGGCATGTATGCGTTCGCGCTGCTGGAGCCGTCCGGCGCGAGGCTGCATCTGGGGCGCGACGCGCTGGGTATCAAGCCGCTGTACTACTGGCACGATCCGGATCGGGGCGAGTTCGCCTTCGCGTCCGAGCTGCCGGCCCTGCTGCGGCTGCTGGGGCCGCGCAAACTGGACCGCGCATCGGTGGCCGACGTCGCGGCGACCGGCGCGGTGCTGGGCTATCGCACCATGTTCGAAGGCATCCGGCTGCTGCCGCCGGGCACTCTGCTCAGCCTGGACATGTGCGAGCCGCACCGGGCGCCGCGCCTGAGCCCACTGCGGACGGCGGCGGCGGAGCGGGAGGAGGCGCTGGAGGAGGCGCTGGCCAGCTCGGTCGCGAAATGCTCGCATACCTTCCGCGATGTCGGCCTGCTGCTGAGCGGCGGCATCGATTCCAATCTGCTCAACTCCTACCTGCCGGACGGCGCGGCCAAGTTCCATGTGGAAGTGGCCGACAGCGGAGACCATCCGGGCCAGCAGCGGGCGCTGCATGTGTGCCGGGTCGCCGGCGGCGATTTCTGGGCGCTGGCCCGGCGGGCGGTGCGCAATTTTTCTGCGCCGACGCGGATGTCCAGCATCCTGATGTACCAGGAACTGGCCGAACTGGTGCGCCGGCACGGCTATTACTGCGTGTTGCTGGGCGAGGGGGCGGATGAGCTGTTCTGGGGCTATCCCCGCCACCTGGCCATGGCCGAGAGCGGCTTCGAGCTGACGCCGCGGCAACTGGCCGCCCAGTATTTCGGCGACTTCTCCGCCAGGGCCGCCTGGCTGGCCCCGGAGCTGGAGGCCGCCGCCCTGGCGCGGGTGGACGAGGCGACCGGGGAGATGTGCGCGGACGGTTTGGACGAAGCCGTCTGGCGTTTCGATCTCCATTACTCGCTTGAGCCGCTGCTGAGGCGGGCCGACCACCTGCTGATGTCGCAAACCATAGAGGCCCGGCTGCCTTTCCTTCATGGGGGCGTGCCCGCTCGGGCGCGCGGCCTGGGGCGCGCCAGGCTGGAGGGACTGAGGCAAAAGGCGCCGCTGCAGGAACTGATCAGGCGGCGGCTGCCGAGTTACCCGATAGAAAAAAAACGCCACTTCCGGCTGCCGTTCTCGCAGTGGCCCGGGGTGGTGGACGAGATGCGCGGCTTTCTGTCGAACGGGCTGGACGCGCTGCATGGGCTGGGGCTGGCCCGCCTGTCGCCGGACGCGGTGCGGAGCATGGCCGCAGGCGACGCCTTCACTTTGACAACCCTGCTGTTGTGGCGGCAGGCTTTCGCGGAGCATTTGCAATGAATGACTGGCACCAAAGGCCGAAGGCCTGGACCGGCGATGCCGCCATCCGGCCCGATGCCGCCTTGTTGGCCGATATCGAATACTCGCTCGTCGCGCTGGCCGGCGGGGATGACGCTGCGCTGTTGCAACCGCGGCTGCAGGCCTGCCGCGCTGCCATCCACCGCATGCTGGAGCAGGGGAGCGGCGCGCTGGCTTTCGCCAGCCCGACGCTGCGGGACTTGCCGCGGCAGGCGTTCTACCGGACCTTCCAGGCCTGGTGCCGCTGGCTGGGCATGCCGGTGCCGATCAACCTGCGCGGCGACACGCTGAAAGAGGTGCGGGACGAGGGCGTGACCGACAGCCTGATGGCGCCGCAGCGCGGCCACATGACCAACCAGGAGCTGGCTTTCCACTCCGACCGCGCCGACGTCACCTGCCTCGCCTGCTGGTCGCCGGCCGCCAGCGGCGGCGAATTCCGCGTGGTTTCCTCGTCTTGGGTGGCGGAGTGGATCGCTGATAAGCATCCTGATCTTTCGGCGCTGCTGACCCGGCCCCTGCCGCACGATCTGCGGGGGGAGGGCGGCGAGGATTACGTCCAGCTGCCCATCCTGTCCGACTCCGGGGCCGGCTTCGTTTTCCGCTATATCCGCAAGTTCAACGAGTCTGTGCTGCGGCACGGCATCCAGCTACCGGCCGACGCGGTCCGCCTGCTCGACGCGGCGGATGAGGCGGTCAATCAGCCGGGCATCGCCGCCGAAGTGGTATTCGACAAGGGCGTGGTGGCGCTGTGCAACAACCACACCACCTTGCATTCGAGACACGCCTTCCGCGACGACGAGGCGCACACGCGCTGCCTGCTGCGGTGCTGGCTGGCCAGCGAGTACACCCGGCCGTTGCCGCCGGCGTTCCTGCCGCTGTTCCACGATGTGCGGGCCGGCGTGTTGCGCGGCGGCGTGAGGCAGGCCGCTACGGCGTGAGCCGCGCGGCGAAACCATCCTGATTTGGAGCATTCATGGCGAGTGTGTTCACTTGGCAGCGTTTCCGCGGCCTGACTCCGGAGATCCACCTGGTTCTGGCCGGCACCTTCCTGGTCCGGATGGCCTACTTCATGGTGTGGCCGTTCCTGGCGGTGATCCTGTACCGCAAGTTTCATCTGTCGGCGACCAGCATCGGCATGATGTTGACCTGCGCCAGCCTGCTGGGCGCGGCAGCGGGGCTGATGTCCGGCTACCATTCGGACCGGGTGGGGCGCCGGAAGGTGATCCTGGCCGGCTGCGCGCTGGGGGCGATCGCATTCTTCGGGCTGGCGCTGGCCGAGCATCCCGCTGTCTACCTGCTGGCGATAGCGGGAGTCGCGATAGGCAACGCGCTCCTGGAGTCCACGTCCAAGGCGCTGCTGGGAGACAAGATCGCCGATGCCAGAGACAGAGAGCTGGCGTTTTATGTCCGCTACTTCATGATCAACGCCGGAGTGGCGGTCGGCGCGCTGATCGGCGTGTGGCTGGGGCTTTCCGGCAAGCAATGGGCGTTTTCGGTCACGGCCTGCGTCTACGTCGGCTACTGGCTGCTGCTGGTGGCGAAGCTGCGCGACAGCGCGCCGCGGGCGCCGCAGGCGGGACGCGCCAGGCCGGGTTTCGCGGCGGCCTGCGGACAGGTGTTTCGGGACCGGGTATTCCTGTTGCTGCTGCTGTCCAATGTGGCGATGGCTTTCGTCTACGCCAATTTCGATTCCAGCCTGGTGCAATATCTGACGCGCAGCCGGGCGCCGCAGTTGATGGCGATGATCAGCACGCTGGTGGCGGTCAACGCGGCCACCGTGATCTTCGGCCAGTTCCCCATCTTGCGGATGATGGAACCGTTGCGGCCGCGGCAGCGCATCGTGATCGGCGTCGCGTTGATGGGCGCGTCGCAGTTGCTGTTCGCCGCGGCGCCGGTAAGCAGCCTGGCGGCGTTCATCCTGGCGACGTTCATACTCAGCGTAGGCGAGCTGATCGCCTTCCCGACTTTCAGCGTGGAGGTGGACCGCAATACGCCGGATCATCTGCGCGGCACGTATTTCGGCGCGTCCAATCTGTACAGCCTGGGCACGGCGCTGGCGCCGGTGCTTGGCGGGCTGTGCCTCGACCATTTCGGGGGCGGCGCGCTGTATCTTGGCCTGGCGGCGGTGTGCGCGCTGGTCGCGCTGTTCAACCGCGCCGCGTCCGCCGAGCCAGCCTTGAGCCCGGCCCGGCAGGCGCAGGAGTAGGCGCCATGCGCTGGGCTGCCAGCTGCATCGCGTTCTCCGGCTTTTTCCTGCGCCGGGAGGCGTGGTCGGCGGTGGAGGCGCGTTTTGAGCGTTTCGTCTGCGTGGATGCGATGCGAGATGATCCCCAGCTGGGCTTCGCCGCCTACTTGGAGGCGGCGCAGCGCGCCTTGCTGGAACTGCCTCCGCCCTATCTGCTGCTGGGGCACAGCTTCGGCGCCGTCCCGGCCCGTCTGCTGGCGCAGCGTCTGGTGCCGGAGCGCGTCCGGCTGGCGTTGATCTCGGGCTTGGCCGTCGCGGACGGGCAGTCTGCGGCCGAGGCCTACCAGGCCACGGCGCAGCGGTCGATGTCGGACTTCTGCCGGCTGGACGCGGCGCAGGGGCGGGTGGCGCTTGTCGACCAGGAGGCTTTCGCCGTCCGGCTGCACGCGCCGGATCCGGTTCCAGGCCATTCGCGGCTGGCCGGCTACGAGCCACTGTCCCTGCTGGTGGAAAGCCTGCCGCTGCTGCCGCTGGCATGCCCGCAGCACTACGTGCTCTGCCTGGATGACCAAATCGCCGACGCGTCCTCGCAAGCGGCGTCGGCGGAGCTGGCGGGCGCGCGCCGTCTGGAGCGCAGGGGCGGGCATATGGGGCCGCTGCGGGAGGTCGGCTGGCTGGACGAGGTATGCCGGGGTTGGCCTCAATGCCTGCCCGGCTTTTTCTGATGGCGGCCATTCCCAGCGAATGCAGGGCGCGAAGCATGGCCCGCGGCGGCGGCGGCGTCCGCCGCCAGGAAAGTCGGGCGAAGAGCGGTGCTCGAAAACTCAGCCCCTAGCCGCCGGCCAATGTGAAAACGCCGCCCGGGAGGGCGGCGGTTCAGTCAAGCTTCAGCGCTCGCCTTCCAGCATGACGACGTCGGGCAGGCCGGAGCGGAACACCGCCTGCCGCAGCGTCTCTATCGCCTTCTTGCGGAAGAACTGCTTGCGGGTCACCAGCAGCACGCGGCGCTGCGGCGCGGGCGCGTCGAAAGGGATGATGGACAGCAGGGATTCGTCGCCCGGGCCGATGGAGGTGGCCGGCATCACGGTGACGCCCATGCCGCTGGCCACCATGTGGCGTATGGTGTTCAGCGAGCTGCCCTGCAGCGCGCTGGCCAGGTTGTGGCCGTGGTTCTGGCGGCTGGACAGGTCGCTGCAGGTTTGCAGCACCTGGTCGCGGAAACAGTTGCCCTGGGTGAGCAGCAGCACGCTTTCCTCGGCCAATTGACAGGGCTGGACCGCCGGCTGTTTTTCCCAGGGATGGCCTTTGGGCGTGGCGACGACGAAAGGCTCGTCGTACAGCGGCCAGGCCTCGATGCCGGTTTCCTCGAAAGGATCGGCGACGATGATGGCGTCGACCTCGCCGCGCTTGAGCATTTCCGCCAGCCGGGAGGTGTAGTTCTCCTCCAGGATCAGCGGCATGTCCGGCGCCAGGATGCGCAGCGCCGGAATCAGCTTGGGCAGCAGATAGGGGCTGATGGTGAAGATCACCCCCAGCTTCAGCGGCCCGGCCAGTTCGTTCTGGTGCTCGCCGGCCAGGCGCTTGACCGCCTCGGCTTCTTCCAGCACGCGCTGGGACTGCTCGATGATGCGTTCGCCTATCTCGGTGACGGCCACTTCCTGGCCGCCGCGCTCAAACAGGGTGATGCCCAGCTCGTCTTCCAGCTTCTTGATGGCGATCGACAGCGTCGGCTGGCTGACGAAGCAGCTCTGGGCCGCGCGGCCGAAGTGGCGCTCGCGCGCCACCGCCACGATATAGCGCAGTTCGGTCAGCGTCATGGCTTAGCGTTGGTGTTCCGGCAACACGATGTTGACTTCCAGCACTTCGTAGTCGTCCTGGCGCTCCACCTGAACCTTGATGTCTTCCAGATTGACGGCCACGTACTTGGAGATCACTTCCATCAGTTCGCGCTGCAGCGCGGGCAGGTAGTCGGGCGCGTGGCGGCCGTTGCGCTCGTGCGCCAGGATGATCTGCAGGCGTTCGCGGGCGATGGCTGCGGACTTCTGGCGCTTGCCGAAAATCATATCGATCAATGACATGGCTTAACCTCCGAACAAGCGCTTGAGAATGCCCACCTTGGGCGCCTCCAGGAAGCGCATCGGGCGCTCTTCGCCCATGAAGCGGGAGATTACGTCGCCGTAGGCGTCGGCCACGTCGCTGCCCTTAAGATGGATGGCGGGGGTGCCGGAGTTGGATGCCTGCAGCACGCTCTGCGATTCCGGAATCACGCCGATCAGCGGCACGCGCAGGATTTCCTTCACGTCGTCCACCGACAGCATTTCGCCCTTGTCGACGCGTCCCGGCGAGTAGCGGGTGATCAGCAGATGCTCCTTCACCGGCTCGCGGCCTTCCTCGGCGCGCTTGGATTTGGACGACAGGATGCCCAGGATGCGGTCGGAGTCGCGCACCGACGACACTTCCGGGTTGGTGACGATCAGCGCTTCGTCGGCGAAGTAGAGCGACATCAGCGCGCCCTTCTCGATGCCGGCCGGAGAGTCGCAGACGATGTAGTCGAAGCCGGCGTCTTCCAGGTCCTTCAGCACCTTCTCCACGCCTTCTATGGTCAGCGCGTCTTTGTCGCGGGTTTGCGACGCGGGGAGGATATAGAGGTTGTCGCAGTGCTTGTCCTTGATCAGCGCCTGGTTCAGGCTGGCTTCGCCGTTGACCACGTTGATCAGGTCGTACACCACGCGGCGTTCGCAGCCCATGATCAGGTCCAGGTTGCGCAGGCCGACGTCGAAGTCGATCACGGCAGTCTTGTGGCCGCGCAACGCCAGGCCGGAGGCGAAGCTCGCGCTGGTGGTGGTTTTGCCTACGCCACCCTTGCCGGATGTCACAACGATGATTTTTGCCACTTGGCTTTCCTTTGGAAGTGTTACTCGCCGAGCGCGGTCATCACCAGGCGCTCGTTTTCAAGATAGATTTGGGTGGGCTTGCCCAGGATGCTGTCCGGCAGGGCCTGCTCGATCGTGCGGTACACGCCGGCGATGGAGACCAGCTCCGCCTCCATGCTGCGGGCGAAGATGCGGGCGTTGTGGTTGCCGCGCGCGCCGGCCAGCGCGCGCCCGCGCAAGGGCGCGTAAACATGTATGTGGCCGTCGGCGATGACCTCGGCGCCGGCGCTGACCATGGCCAACACCACCAGGTCCCCGCCTTTGGCGTAGATCTGCTGGCCGGCACGAACCGGGCGGTCGACGATCATCGTCGCCGCAGCCGACGCGGCTTGGGGTTCGACGGCCGGTTTGGCCGCAGGTTCCGCCGGAGGCTGGGCCGAGCGCGGCTGGGCGGCGTTGTTGGCGAAGGCCAGACCATAGCGGCTGGCGACGGCGGCCAGCGCATTGTCCGGGTGGCGCAGGGCGACGGCGCGGATGCCGCGGCGGCTGAGCAGCGGCAACAAGCGGCCCAGATCCAGCTCCGCCGGATGGGGCAATGCCTCCACGTCCAGCACGAAGGCTTCCGCGGGGGCGTCGCTGGTGTCGCCGAAACGCGCATCCAGCGCCTGGCTCAGTTCGTCCAGGTTGTCGGTGCGCAGCATGAGCGCCAGCAAATCGAGGCTGGCGGATTTAATGTCGAAGGCGTTGGCCACGGGGCTCATTGGGCTAGCTTTTATTCGGTAGATAGATTTCTTCTATGGCGCGAGTGTACTGGCTTGCCGCCGCGCTTTCAATGGCGGCGGCTCGGTCATGGCGCGCATCGTGGCGGCGGAAAGACAGCGCGGCGGCTGCGGCTGGCTTGAGGGGCGAGGACGGCTGTTGCGTTGCGAAATTTCCACGTTGCGATTTGCCTTCAGGGACAGGTGTGGCGTCTTAATGATTATGGAATAATTGCATGTTAAAACCTGTGGCGGATTAGCCATTTACCATTTTGTGCGATGCAACAATTGCTTGACCCGACCTTTCCCGGAGCGGTACAGTGTGGTTGTTGCAATGCAGCATTCGCGGAACAGCGGTGTTGTCGCTGCCGTACCGAGTCGTTGTCTACCCGACATACCTAGGAGCCGATCACAATGTTTACCACTACTCAGGAACTCTCCTCTCTCGGCCAGTCGCAGTTCGACAAGGCCGTTCGCCTTTCCTCCATCGTACTGGCCGGAGCCGAGCGTTTCGCCAGCCTGCAGCTGGACCTGTCCCGCAAACTGCTGAGCGACAATGCCGAAGCCTTCAAGGCCTTGAGCGAAGCCAAGGACGTCAAGGCCTTGGGCGAACTGCAGAACACGCTGGCGCAGCCGGCGCTGGATCAAGCCTTCTCCGCCGCCCGCAACGTCTATGACGCCGCGTTGGCTACCCAGAACGAATTGACCAGCTTTGTCGAAGAGCAGATCGCCGAGAACAACAAGGCGCTGCAAACCAGCCTGGACCGCCTGTCCAAGAACGCCCCGGCTGGTTCCGACATCGCCGTGTCCGCGCTGAAAACCCTGCTGAACACCTCTACCGCCGCTTTCGAAAGCGTGTCCAAGACCGCCAAGAAGGTGAGCGCCGAAATCGCCGAAGCCGGCGTGGAAGCCGCCACCAACTCCGCCAAGGCCGCCAGCGCCGCCGTGTCCCGCGGCGGCAAGAAGACCACCGCCACCGCAGCCTGATACGGCGGCCTGGTCAAGTCGCTCCCGCCGACGGCTAGCCGTCGGCGGGTTTTTCATTTGGGCGCGCAGGGAACGCCAATCCAAGCCCTGTTCCTGGGCCGGCATCTCCTTGACGCGTTGTCTTAGCCGCCGCATCGCGCGTTTGGACTCCGGCGGCTTGGGTCGGACGCTTTGGTTCGAGCGCGCTTGGCGCTTGGGCTGTGGAAGGCGGCCAATGTCGCTGGCGTCAGCGGTTTTTCTCGATGCGGGACCCGTCGTTCAAACAGGCTTCCAGCGCGTCGCGCATCTGTTCCCAGCGGGATGGGTCGGGCAGGGTCAGCAATAAGGTGCGCGCCAGGTTGGCGGCGTAATGGGCGGCCGCTTCGGGAGTGGACTCATATGGCGGCAGCAGGCCCATGCGTTCGGCGAGATAAGCTTCGGCCAGTTGGCGCAGTTTGTCGGCCAACTGCCATTGGCGGCTGACTTGGCGCTCCCATTCCAGCGCGCGGGGCTGTCCATCCGGCTCCGGCAATGAAGAGAGGCCGGCGTGCAGCAGGGCGGAAAGAGCGCGCTGGCAGAAGCGGGCGCTATGGATGGGACCGCTGTTGAGCCAGCAACCGGGCTGGGGCGCCAGCGCGTCCAGCACGGCGCGAGCGGAAGAGCCTGGCGACGGGGGATTGCCGGCCAGCAGCATGAAGCCATGTTCCCCGCTCGCCAGCGCCCATTCTCCCGCCAGCTCGGAAAAAGGCAGGCCGATGGCGCGGCAATGGCCGGCGCGCTCGGCCAGAGCCTGGTCGCCGTCGCGTCCCAGGTCCAGCCAGCCATCGGCGCATTCCAGTCCTATCCAGCTCGCAGGCAGCCTCGCCGCGCCGGCGCCAGAGGGGGCGGCAGCCAGCCCCTGCGCTTCCAGCCGGCGCAAGAACCAGGGGAGGTGAGGGGCTTGCCCTCCGATGCGATAGAAAACGTCCATCATTCGGATACCACGGACCGCCATGAAGCGAGGTTGCATGGGAAGCGTGGCAGATAACGCCGGCCACGGCAAACCATTATCCCGTGGAAGTTGAATATTGTGCAATGCAGCATGCGTCGGGCGATAAAAAAACCGGCCAAGCGGCCGGTTTGTCTCGCGGGGAACGGCTTATTTGCCGAAGCGCTCGATGCCTTCGACCAGCTCGGCCTTGGCGTCTTCCAGCGTGCCCCAGCCCTGGATCTTGACCCACTTGCCCTTTTCCAGATCCTTGTAGTGCTCGAAGAAGTGCACCATCTGCGCGCGCAGCAGTTCCGGCAGGTCTTCCAGCTTCTGGATGGATTTGTACATCGGGCACAGTTTTTCCACCGGCACCGCGACCAGCTTGGCGTCCACGCCGCCGTCGTCTTCCATCTTGATCAGGCCCAGGGCGCGGCAGCGCACCACCACGCCCGGCGGCAGCGGGAACGGGGTCACCACCAGCACGTCGACCGGATCGCCGTCGCCGGCCAGGGTTTGCGGCACGAAGCCGTAGTTGGCCGGGTACATCATGGAGGTACCCATGAAGCGGTCAACGACCAGAGTGTTCCACTCTTTGTCGAATTCGTACTTGATCGGGGCGGCGTTGGCGGAGATTTCGATGACGACGTTGAAGTCGCCCGGCATGTCCTTGCCCGGGCCGATGCTTGCGAGGTTCATTGCGCGCAATCCTTCGTGTTGAGTAATGAATGGGTTTAACCGGCCGATTATATCAGCAGCTGCCGGCGCTGTGCCGGCGAGGTATAATCGGCGGTTTGACGAAATACGCATGCGGGAGAAGCGCGGCTATGCTGGACAAGCTGATCATCGAACTGGACAAGGGCCTGCGCACCTTGTGCGCGCCGGCCAACAGCGGCCGCGCGCATCCGGATCAGGACGTGGCGGAGAGCGATCTTTCCTCGGCCGAGAAAAAGCATGCGCTGGGCCTGATGCGGGTCAATCATTGCGGCGAGGTATGCGCGCAGGCGCTGTACCAGGGCCAGGCGCTGACCGCGCGCGACGCTTCGGCGCGCGACGCCTTGAAGCAGGCGGCGCAGGAGGAGGTGGAGCACCTGGCCTGGACCGAACGCCGGATCCGGGAGCTGGGCGGCCGTCCCAGCCTGCTTAACCCCTTGTGGTATACCGGCTCCTTGGCGATGGGCGTGGCGGCCGGCGTGCTGGGAGACAAGTGGAATCTGGGCTTTTTGCAGGAAACCGAGCGCCAGGTGGGCGCGCACCTGGACGGCCATCTGCGCGAACTGCCGGACGGCGACGCGCGCAGCCGCGCCATCGTGCGCCAGATGCGCGACGACGAGCTGCAGCACGCCGAGAAGGCCCACGAGCTGGGCGCGGCCGAATTGCCGGGGCCCTTGAAGGCGGCGATGAAGCTGTCGGCCAAGCTGATGACCGGCAGCAGCTACCATCTGTAAGCACGCCGTCCCTTACGCCCTCACAGCCGGCCGCGCGCCGGCTTTTTGTTTGTCCTGGCTCAAGCTTTGTCCGGATTCGCCATGCCGCATTCATATCCTGTCAACCGTCAGCCGGCTTGCTTGATCAAGGTCTAACCGGCCCTCCCCGTCCATGCCATATAAACAGATGCAATAGCAATCGGCTTCGTTTCCGGCCCAGCCCGCGGTGGGCGATGGGGCGGCGGCCAAGGAGAGCAGGCATGTGGACGTTCTGGGTTGAATTCGCGCTGCTGCTGACCGCAATCCTGATCGGGATACGGCGCGGCGGCGTGGCGCTGGGGATGATAGGCGGCTTGGGGGTGGCGGTGATGGCCTTCGTGTTCCGGGTGGCGCCGGCCGAGCCGCCGATCACGGTGATGCTGATCATCCTGGCGGTGGTGACCGCGTCGGCCACGCTGCAGGTGGCGGGCGGGCTGGATTTCCTGGTGCAGCAGGCGGAGCGGCTGATGCGCAGGCATCCGCAGCAGATCACCTTCCTCGCGCCCTTGTCCACCTTTTTGCTGACCATGTGCGTCGGCACCGGCCACGCGGTGTATTCGCTGTTGCCGGTGATCGCCGACGTGTCGCTGAAGACCAAGATTCGGCCGGAGCGGCCGATGGCGATGGCCAGCGTGGCCTCGCAGATGGGCATCACCGCCAGCCCCGCGGCGGCGGCGGTGACCACGCTGCTGGCGATGACCGCCAAGAGCGGCCAGCCTTTGACGCTGTGGCAGATTCTGATCGTGACCATTCCTGCCGGTTTGATCGGCTTGCTGGCCGCGGCTTTCTGGAGCCTCAAGCGCGGCGCCGAGCTGGATCAGGACCCGGAATACCAGGCGCGGCTGCAAGACCCGGATTTCCGAGCCTCGATAGAAAAATCGGTGACCACGCTGGACAAGACGCTGCCCGCCCACGCCAAGCCGGCGGTGATTCTGTTCTTCTCCGGCATCTTGCTGGTGGTGCTGCTGGCGCTGTTCCCGCACTGGCTGCCGGTGGACGGCAAGGGCAAGACGGTGCCGATGACGACGGCGGTGCAGTTCGTGATGCTGGCCTTCGGCGCTTTCATTTTGTTCCTGTCCAACGCCAAGGCGGCGGCCATCGCCCGTTCCGAGGTGTTCACCGCCGGCATGATCGCCGTGGTGTCCATCTTCGGCATCGCCTGGATGAGCGACACTTTCGTCAAGGCCAACGAGGCTTTCCTGGTCGACAACATCAAGGTGATGGTGGCTTACGCGCCGTGGACCTTCGCGCTGGCGATGTTCGCGGTGTCCGCCTTCGTCAAGAGCCAGGCCGCCACCTTGACCATCATGGTGCCATTCGGCTTGGCGCTGGGCCTGAGCCCGCACCAGCTCTTGGCCATCATGCCGTCCTGCTACGCCTATTTCTTCTTCGCTTTTTATCCCAGCGACCTGGCGGCCATCAATATGGACCGCAGCGGCACCACCCGCATCGGCAAGTATCTGCTCAACCACAGCTTCATGATGCCGGGGCTGATCGGGGTGGGCGTGTCGACGGTGGCGGCCTACGCATTGACGCATTTTTACTTCTGACGAGGGGGAGTCCGTGAAGACCTACCAAGCAGACGTGGTGATAGTCGGCGCCGGCGGCGCCGGATTGCGGGCGGCCATCGCCGCCGCCCAGTTCGATCCCCAGCTCAAGATCGCGCTGGTGTCCAAGGTGTATCCGATGCGCAGCCACACGGTGGCGGCGGAGGGCGGCTCGGCGGCGGTCAAGCAGGGGCATGACAGCTACGACGCCCACTTCCACGACACCGTGGCCGGCGGCGACTGGCTGTGCGAACAGGACGTGGTGGAGTATTTCGTCCGCCAGTGCCCGGAAGAGATGGTGCAACTGGAGCACTGGGGCTGCCCGTGGAGCCGCAAGGAGGACGGCAGCGTCAACGTGCGCGCCTTCGGCGGCATGAAGATAGAACGCACCTGGTTCGCCGCCGACAAGACCGGCTTCCACATGCTGCACACCTTGTTCCAGACATCCATCCAGTACCCGTCCATCAAGCGGTTCGACGAGTACTTCTGCGCCGACCTGATCGTCGAGGACGGCCAGGCCCGAGGCGTGCTGGCCATCGAGATCGCCAGCGGCGAATCGGTCTTGATCGAGGCCGGCGCGGTGGTGATGGCCACCGGCGGCGCGGGGCGGGTGTTCCGCGAGAACACCAACGGCGGCATCGTCACCGGCGACGGCATGGCGCTGGCTTATCGCCACGGCGTGCCGCTGCGCGACATGGAGTTCGTGCAATACCATCCGACCTGCATGCCGCGCACCGGCCTGTTGTTCACCGAGGCCTGCCGCGGCGAGGGCGGGCTGCTGATCAACAAGGATGGCTACCGCTATCTGCAGGACTACGGCCTGGGGCCGGCCGAGGACAAGCCGCGCAACAAGTTCATGGAGCTGGGCCCGCGCGACCGCTTGAGCCAAGCCTTCTGGTACGAGCAGCAAAAGGGCCGCACCGTGGAGGGGCCGTGGGGCTCGGCGGTGTATCTGGACCTGCGCCATCTGGGCCACGCCAAGCTGCGCGAGCGGCTGCCGCAGATCTGCGAACTGGCCGAGGAGTTCCTGGGCATCGACCCGGCCAAGGAACCGATCCCGGTACGCCCGGCGGTGCACTACACCATGGGCGGCATCCTGGTCGATGGCCATTGCGCCGCGCCCATGCCCGGCCTGTACGCGGCGGGCGAGTGCTCCAGCGTCGGCATCCACGGCGCCAACCGGCTGGGCTCCAACTCCTTGGCCGAGCTGTCGGTGTTCGGCAAGGTGGCCGGCGTCGAAGCCGCCCGATTTGCCCGAGAGCAAAAGTCGGCCAGTCGTGAGTCGCTGTTGAGGCAGGCGGAGGCGGCCGAGGCCCGTCTGCGCGCGCTGCGGGCCAAGGACGGCACCGAGCGCATCGCCGACCTGCGCCGCGAAATGGCGGAAACCATGGAGGCCGGCTGCGGCATCTACCGGATGGAGGACAGCATGCGCGCCACCTGCGACAAGCTGGCCGAACTCAAGCAGCGCTTCCAGAACGTCAATGTGGAAGACAAGTCCAGCGTGTGGAACAGCGACTGGCTGCTGGCCATCGAGCTGGGCTACCAGCTGGACGTGGCCGAGGCGATGGCGCATTCGGCGTTGAACCGCAAGGAATCGCGCGGCGCCCACCAGCGTCTGGATGGCTACGAACAACGCGACGACGCCAACTTCCTCAAGCACAGCCACGCCGTACATCAGCCGGACGCCGCCCCGCGCATCGAGTATGGCGCGGTCAAGATCACCACGTCCCAACCCGGCGTGCGCGCTTACGGCGCGGCGGGGGTGGCCGCAGAAAAAGGAGAACAGGCATGACGGACAAAACGATCCAGATCGAGGTGCTGCGCTACCGGCCGGAGCAGGACAAAGAGCCGTGGCTGCAGGGCTTCGAGGTGCCGTACAGCGACGACATGTCGGTGCTGCAGGGCCTGCAATACATCCGCGATTATCTCGACGGCACCTTGGCCTTCCGCTGGTCCTGCCGCCAGGCCATCTGCGGCAGCTGCGGCATGATGGTGGACGGCGTGCCCAAGCTCGCCTGCAAGACCTTTCTGCGCGACTACCCCGGCAAGGTGCGCATCGAGCCCTTGAACCACTTTCCGATCGAACGCGATCTGGTGGTGGTGCTGGACGATTTCATCGACAAGCTCGAAAGCATCACGCCCTATATCGTGCCCAAGGAAGACAAGCCCTTGTCCGAGGGCGAATACCAGCAGACGCCGGCGCAGATGGACTGGTACGCCCAGTTCAGCGGCTGCATCAACTGCCTGCTGTGCTACGCCGCCTGTCCGCAGTACGGCTTGAATTCTGACTTCCTCGGCCCCGGCGCCATCGCGCTGCTGCACCGCTACAACCAGGACAGCCGCGATGGCGCGTCCGAGCAGCGCATGGCGCTGCTGGCCGCGCAGGAGGGCGTGTTCAACTGCACGGCGGTGGGCTACTGCTCGGAAGTCTGTCCCAAGGCGGTGGACCCGGCCAATGCGGTGAACCTGAACAAGACGGCGGTGGCCAAGGACTATTTCCTGCGCTTCGCTCGGCCCAAGGGAGCATGCAAATGAGCAAGCGCAAGCCTTATGTCCGGCCTATGCAAGGCTGGTGGAAGAAAAATCCCTACTTCATCGAGTACATGATCCACGAGGGCACGGCGCTGTTCGTCGCCGCTTACGCTTTCGTGCTGTTGTGCGGCCTGTGGCGGCTGAGCCAGGGCGAAGCGGCATGGGATGGCTTCATGACAGTGCTGCAAAGCCCGCTGGCGCTGCTGTTTCACCTGATCCTGCTCGCCATGATCGGCTACCACAGCTACACCTGGTTCAAGATCATGCCGCGCACCTTGCCGCCGGTGATCATTGGCGGCAGGCGCGTGTCCGCCGCCGCCATCACCGCCGGCGGCTTCGCCGCCACCTTGCTGGCCAGCCTGGCGCTGCTCTTCATCGTCTGGGGGATCTCGCAATGAAAAACCGGCAATTGAAGCGTTCCCATGCGCCCATCTTCTGGGGGCTGTTCGGCGCTGGCGGCATGCTGGCCGCGCTGTTTGGCCCCATGCTGGTCGCCATCACCGGCTTCGCCGCGCCGCTGGGCTGGCTGCCGGCTAAGGCGGCCAGCTATCAGGGCGCGCTGGCGCTGGCGCACAGCTTGATCGGCAAGGCGGCGCTGTGGGGGCTGATCAGCCTGCTGCTGTGGCATGCGGCGCACCGCATCTACCACAGCCTGCACGATGTCGGCATCCACGGCGGTCCGCTGGCCAAGGCGCTGACCTATGGTGTCGCCGCCGCCGGCACCTTGGCCGCATTGGCCATGTTGGCGTTGATCTAAGGCGATGGGAAAGGAGCAGTAAAAACACTTAGCATGTTTGTTTGAGGCGGTTCGGGCGTTTTCCCATGCTTATAGTGAGGCAAGAACGATGCAGCCAAATTGCTGGTATTTTAATTTAAAATAATACCGGTGCTTCCTATTCAAAAGGGTGACGCCCTGCCGCTGGCGGGCTGGAGATAGGACATGGCACTGGTCTGAGGAGAGCGCCATGTCCATCAGCTCCATCAGCAGCCCTTTCTCTTCGATATCCCATCTTGCCCCGCTAAGCCCTTCGGCGCGGCAATCCATCCAGAGCGAGGCCGGCGCGCCCCAGTCGGTGGCCGCCGCGCCGGATAACGGCAACGGCAGCGGCTTCAGCCAGAATGTCGTGCTGGCTTTGCAGCTAACCGGCATCCAGGCCGCCGGCGGCGGGCAAGGCAGGCATGGGTTCGCCGCTTCCGAGAGCGGCGGCGTCGTTCCCGGACCCCAGCAGGCGCTGCACGCCTTTGTCCATGCCGTATACCAGGCGGTGCAGGCGGAGGGCTTTTCCAACGGAGGCTCAGGCGGGCAGGACGGCGCTTCCGGCGGCTACAGCGTTTTTCAGGGCAATCTCCAGAAGCTGTTGCAGGATGTGGGCAACGGGGTGCACAACAATGCCACCCAGTCTCTCAATTCTGCTTTCCGCGATTTGCAGCAGTCGCTGGGCGGCTCCGCGGAAGGCTCCTCCTCGTCCCAGGCCTCTTTGCACCAATTCCTGCAGAACCTGATGTTGCTGCAAAACAGCCAGCTTGGTTCCGGCGGCGCGGTGGGGTCATTGATCAATACCAGCGCTTGATGGTCGGCTGGTTGCTTGATTTCTCTTGATTAACAAAGATTTGCATCTTGTTCCTGTCCGTCGCGGCATTTATTCCGATATACCGATATCAGCGGTAACTGAAAGCGGACTGCCGGTTCTGTGAAGGAGAGCGTCATGTCAGTCGGATCTCTGGGCAATAGCTCCATTTCCCTGCAATATACGCAGGTCAGCATTCAAGAATCCTTCTCCGCCGACGGCGGTCAGATCGGCAGCGGCGGAGCGGTGCAGAGCGGCGGCCACCGCCATCGCCAGGATGGAGGACGATTCGGACAGGATGTGTTGCAGGCGCTGCAGCAGTCCGGCTTGTTGCAGGGGCCTTCCAGCGGGGCTTCCTCCGCCTCGGACGGCAGCGGCGATGGAGCCGATGCCGCCGGCGCGGTGGGCGGCAGTCAGCGCCAGGCGGTGCATGCTTTCATTCATTCGCTGTTCCAGGCATTGCAGCAGGAAGGCGCTTCGTCGACGGCGGCCGCATCGGCGTCAGGGGACGCGGACACCGACGGCGATGTGGACAATGGCGGCGCGGATCAGGACTCGGGCGGCGCGGCGGGCGCGTATGGCGGCTTGCAGAACAATTTGCAGCAGTTGCTGCAGGACATCGCCAACGGCACGCAGAACGATGCCGCCACCGGCCTGCAATCCGCGTTTCAGAACTTGCAGCAGGCTTTGGGAATAAGCGGCGGCCAGTCGTCGCAGTCCTCGTTGCAGACTTTCCTGCAGAACCTGGCCAAGAATCTGCAGCAAAACCAGTTGGGCGCCAGCGCAGGAGTGGGCGCTTTGCTGAGCACTTCCGCCTGAGGAGGTTGCCCCGCGCGGGGCGCCGAGCCGGGATGGACAAAGGCCGGGGGAAACCCCGGCCTTTGTCTTGGCGGAAGCCTGTCTGGCTTACTGCTTATTGCGCGAAGGGAGGCTGGTGAGCACCCCCAGGCCGATGATGGCGACGCTGATCAGGCCGGTCACGACCTCGCCCAGCTCCACGTGCAGCGCGGCGGCGAACATGATGGCGACCAGCGCGGCGATTGCCCAGAACGCGGATGCCTCCAGGTATTTGAACTGGCCCATCACGTCGCGTTCGACCAGATAGATGGTCAGCGAGCGCACGAACATCGCGCCGATGCCCAGGCCGGCGGCGATCAGCCAGAAGTCGTTGGTGATGGCGAAGGCGGCGATGACGCCGTCCATCGAGAAGCTGGCGTCCAGCACTTCCAGGTAAACGAAGCCGATCAGGCCATTCTTGGCCGCCGCGGTCTGGATGTCCACGCCGCCGAACAGCTGCTTGAACATGTGCAGCACCATGAACACCACATAGCCCCAGAAGCAGCTGCTGATGAAGGTCATCTTCTGGCCGGCGGGCAGGAAGGCGGCGACGGCGGCCACCAGCAGGATGGTCACCAGCGATTGCGCGTTCTCCACGCTGCCCAGCTTGGAGAGCAGCGGCTCGATGCCGGGCAGCCAGTGCTCATCCTTCTCGTGCTGGACGAAGTATTCGATCACCACCATCAGCAGGAAGGTGGCGCCGAAGCCCATGATCATCAGGTGGCTGTCATGCATGATTTGCTGATAGCGCTCCGGCTGCTTGGTGGCCACGGCGAAGGCTTCCGCCAGCGACACGCCGCCGGCGGTGGACACGATCAGGAGCGGGAACAGGATGCGCATGCCGAACACCGCCACCGCGATGCCCACTGTCATGAATATCTGGCGCCAGCGATGGCTCATCGCCTTGAGCACGGTGGCGTTGACCACGGCGTTGTCGAAGGAGACGCTGGTTTCCAGCACGGCAAGCACGGCGGCGGTCAACAGAAAGGCGCCGGCCTGCTCGACGCCGCCTCGGGCGTGGCCGTACCAGGCGACGGCGGCCAGCATGACGGCGCTGAACAGCAGCGAGCCGCGGAAATAGGAAAAGGTAGAACGCATGTGCAATGTCCGATTATATGCGGTGAAGCCCGCTGTTTTGCAGTGAGAACAAGAAAACGGCCGGTTGGCGTACCGGCCGTTGGGTGGTTAATTGTAATGAATTTTCAGCCGTCTGGCATCATGACGATGCGGATGGTCTGGCTCTGGCCAGGCAGGCCTGGTAGCGGCCGTCCACGCGTTTGGCGAACCATTCGGTGGTCAGCTTGCGGGTGATCTTGGGGCTTTTCAGGTCGATTTGAGGCATCGCCGCGCGCGGCAGCGCGCGTCCGGCCTGCTTGTCAGCCAGCGCGAACACCTGCCGATACAGCTGGCTTTGGCCAAAGCCGGCGTTCTTTTCCAACTGCAGATCGCGCTGGATGGCCGCGGCGCCCATGCCCAGTCGGCCGGCTATAGACAGCGCCGCTTGCTGGCTGCCGGAGGCGGTTTTGCTCTGGTAGTTCAACAGGTCGCCGTCCAGCGCCAGCTTGCGGCCGGAAAGCCGGGACAGCGCGGCCTGGAAGGCGGCGTTGCGGCTGCTGTAGCGGCCGGCGTTGAAATCGGCGAAGCGGTACAGCATGTCCTGGTAAGGGGCGGGATACTGCAGCAGGATGGCGGCGCCGAAGTAGACGCCGCCCTTGCGGCTGAACACTTCGTGGCGGATGCTGCCCTGCACCGGATAGGGGTAGGGCCAGACCTTGGCGTGCCCCTCGGCGAATTCCACGCTGACCTGCATCGGCCCGCCGGTGCGGATCGGATTCTTCATGTCCAGCGGCAGGCCCAATTGTTTCGCTTCGCGCGACATGTCCTCGAACAGCAGGTTCATCTCGCGCTCGGTGCGCAGGTTGTCTATCCGGGCCTTGTAGCTCTGGCCGTTGGGCGAGGTCTTCAGCAGCGCGCCTTTCACCACGGTCAGCGGCACCAGGTAGCGGTGGGCGCGCTCTTCTATTTTGCCCCACACGATCTTGGGCAGGCCCGGCACCACCGGGTCCGCCTGCCAGGTGGATTCCTGTTCTATCACCGCCGCCAGCGCGCAGGCGTTTTCGGCGGTGGCGGGAATCTGCAAATGGCGGAAGGCGCTGTCGATGTCGGCGACCCAGCCCTGGCGGTCGCGCGCGCCGGAGGGAACCGCGGCCGCGATGAAGGCTCGCGAGACTGGCGCCGTCTTGAGCGCGCTGGCGGATGGCTGCGGGCTGGGCGCGCTAGATGGCGGCTCAACGGGGCTGGGCGGAAGACTGGGTTCTGCGGCGGGCGGCAAGATTTCCGGCGCGACGATGGGTGCGGAGGCCGGCGCGGGGCGCGTGCCGGCGCAGGCGGCCAGCAGCGAGCACAACAAAATCAACGAAAGCTTTTTCATTCTGGCGGATCTGAGCGGTGCGACAGCGGCGAGGTTAGGCCAAGCCGCCCCGGCACGCAAGCGCCTGCATCAAGCCCGCGGCCGGCCCTGGCGCTTTCAGCGCGGCGGCAGATAGGCGGCGGGGTCGACCACCCGGGTGCCGAGGCGCAGTTCGAAATGCAGTTTGACCCGATTGGCGCCGGAGTCGCCCATGGTGGCGATCTGCTGGCCGGCGCTGACTTGCTGGCCTTCCTGCACCAGGAGCTTCTGGTTGTGTGCGTAGACGGTCAGCGTGCTCTCGTTGTGTTTGACGATCAGCAGATTGCCGTAGGCGCGTATGCCCTTGCTGGCATAGATCACCTTGCCGGCGGCGGCGGCACGCACCGGGTCGCCGGCCTGGCCGGCGATGTCCAGCCCCTTGTTGCGGTTGCCGTCGAAGCCGGCTAGCAAAGCGCCGTCAGCCGGCCATTGCAGCTTGATGTCCAGCCTGGCCGGCGGCGGCGCGGGCTTCGACTCCGCGGGTCTGGACGCGGATGGCTTGCCGGCCGAAGGTTTGCCCGCGCCGGCGGGAGGCTGCACGCGCAGCAGTTGTCCGGCCTGGATGCTGGCGCTGTCGGCCAACTGGTTCCAGCGCGCCAGGCTGGCGACGCTTTGCTTGTGCTGGCGGGCGATGCGGTACAGCGTATCGCCTGGTTGCACCCGGTAATAGCCGGACGGCGCGGGGGCGAGCGATGGCGAAGGCGTGGCGCAGGCCGTCAGCAATAAGCTGCTACAAAGAATAAGGGTACGCAAGGACATGATCGGGATTCTAACACCGTCGGCGGCATTGGCCGCGGACAGGACGAGGTGCCGCGATGAGGAAATGGTTTTGGCTGGCGCTGTGCTGCGTTGGTTCCCTGAGCCGCGCTGAACCGGTCATCAATCTGTACACGGTCGATTATCCGCCCTTCGTGATTCAGGACGATCCCGGGCATGCGCAGCGCGGCATCGCCATCGAGCTGATGAGCCAGGCGTTGGCGCGCAGCGGCGTGCGGGCGCAGTATGTGGACCTGCCGTGGAAACGGGCGCAGATGCAGGTGCAAACCGAGGAGAACGGCTGCCTGCTGCCCTTGACGCGATCGCCCAAGCGCGAGGACCTGTATCGCTGGGTGGGCGTGATAGACGAGAGCAGCCAGTCGTTGTTCATCCCCTCCAACAGCAAGGTCAAAATCCACGATCTTGCCGATTTGAAAGGCTTGCGCGTGGTGGCGCTGCTGGGTTCGTCGATGGCGGAGTGGCTGCGCCGCCACCTGGTGTCGTTTTCGGAGCTGCCGACGACGGAAGACGCCTACCGCGAGCTGAGCAGCGGCGTCGCCGCCGCCTGGGCGGTGCACGCGCCGGTGGCGCGCTATCTGGTGAAGAAACAGGGCAGCGGGGCGTTGCCGATACGGGAGGCGCTGAAGTTGCAGGATACCAGCATCTATCTGGCCTGCAGCCATAAGCTGCCCGACGATGTGGCGCTCAAGCTGGGCGCGGCGCTGAAGCAGCTGCGCGAGGACGGCACCAGCGCGCGCATCGCGGCGCGTTACCTGGAGTGAGAGCAAAAAGCCCCCGAGGACGGGGGCTTGGCGCGATCTGTCAGAGCCGGATCAGCGGGTGATCGGCTTGTAGCGCAGGCGCTTGGGTTTAGCGCCTTCCTCGCCCAGGCGCTTTTTCTTGTCGGCTTCGTATTCCTGATAGTTGCCGTCGAAGAAGGTCCATTGCGATTCGCCCTCCGCCGCCAGGATGTGGGTGGCGATGCGGTCCAGGAACCAGCGGTCGTGGGAGATCACGAACACGGTGCCGGCGTATTCCAGCAGCGCGTCTTCCAGCGCGCGCAGCGTTTCCACGTCGAGGTCGTTGGACGGTTCGTCAAGCAGCAGCACGTTGCCGCCCTTCAGCAGCGTCTTGGCCAGGTGCAGGCGGCCTCGTTCGCCGCCGGACAGCATGCCCACCTTCTTCTGCTGGTCGGCGCCCTTGAAGTTGAAGCG
This sequence comes from Chromobacterium phragmitis, assembly GCF_003325475.1. Classification (NCBI taxonomy): domain Bacteria; kingdom Pseudomonadati; phylum Pseudomonadota; class Betaproteobacteria; order Neisseriales; family Chromobacteriaceae; genus Chromobacterium; species Chromobacterium phragmitis. The sequence continues at coordinate 333,820 of NZ_CP029495.1, read as the reverse complement.
GCCGAGATAAGCGCGGCTGGACATCTCGAAGCGGCCGACGGTGAGGATGTCGGCGCCGGCGGCCACGTCCTCGAACACGGTCTTGTCGCCGTCCAGGCCTTCGCGACTCTGTTCGACGAAGGCCATCTGCACGGTCTGACCGATCTTCACCTCGCCGCTGTCCGGCTGTTCCTTGCCGGCGATCATCTTGAACAGCGTCGACTTGCCGGCGCCGTTGGGGCCGATGATGCCGACGATGGCGCCCGGCGGGGCCTTGAAGCTCAGATTGTCGATCAGCAGGCGGTCGCCGAAGCCCTTGGACACGCCGTCGAACTCGATCACCTCATTGCCCAGGCGCTCGGCCACCGGGATGAAGATTTCCTGGGTCTCGTTGCGCTTCTGGGTTTCAAAGCTGGACAGTTCCTCGAAGCGGGCGATACGCGCCTTGGACTTGGCCTGGCGGCCCTTGGGGTTCTGGCGCACCCATTCCAGCTCCTGCTTCATCGCCTTCATGCGGGCGCCTTCGCTCTTGGCTTCTTGCGCCAGGCGCTCTTCCTTCTGCTCCAGCCAGGACGAGTAGTTGCCCTTCCACGGAATGCCTTCGCCGCGGTCCAGCTCCAGAATCCATTCGGCGGCGTTGTCCAGGAAGTAGCGGTCGTGGGTCACGGCCACCACGGTGCCGGGGAAGCGCACCAGGAATTGCTCCAGCCATTCCACGGACTCGGCGTCCAGGTGGTTGGTCGGTTCGTCCAGCAGCAGCATGTCCGGCTTGGACAGCAGCAGTTTGCACAGCGCCACGCGGCGCTTTTCGCCGCCGGACAGCGGGCCGATCTTGGCGTCCCACGGCGGCAGGCGCAGCGCGTCGGCGGCCAGTTCCAGCTGCAGCGCCACGTTGTCGCCGGCGCCGGCGGAGATGATGGCTTCCAGCTTGGCCTGCTCTTCGGCCAGCGCGTCGAAGTCGGCGTCCGGCTCGGCGTAGGCGGCGTAGACTTCCTCCAGGCGCTTTTGCGCGCCCATCACGTCGCCCATGCCGCTTTCCACTTCCTCGCGCACGGTCTTGTCATGGTCCAGCTTCGGCTCCTGTTCCAGGTAGCCGATCTTGACGCCGGCCAGGTGCTGCACCTCGCCGTCGTATTCCTTGTCCACGTTGGCCATGATGCGCAGCACGGTGGACTTGCCCGCGCCGTTCAGGCCCAAGAGGCCGATCTTGGCGCCGGGAAAGAAGGACAGCGAGATGTCCTTGATGATTTGCCGCTTGGGCGGGACGATCTTGCTCACGCGGAGCATCGACATCACGTATTGGGCCATGGGTTTGCGTTCTGTTGGTAAGGTCAAACGCCGATTCTACCAAAACGGGCGGCCAAGGCCAGATGGCCGAGCGGCCGGCGGGAAGCCGGCCGCGAAGAGAGAGCGGTCAGAACACCACGGCCAGCGCGGCGGTGGCCAGCATGGCGAAGGCGCAGGCTACCTTGGCTACCGCGCCGACGATGAAGCCGATGAAGGTGCCGACGCCCACCTTGCCGGCCTGGAAGGCGTCCTTGCGGGCGATGAATTCGCCGATGACGGCGCCGATCAGCGGCCCCAGGATGACGCCGGCGATGCCGAAGAACATGCCGGCCAGGCTGCCGATGAAGGCGCCCCACAGCGCCTGGCGGCTGGCGCCGGTGGCCTTGGCGCCCAGCAGGCCGGCGACGAAGTCTATCAACAGGCCCAGCGCCGCCAGCACGGCCAGTATGGCCAGGCTGATGGCGCCCAGGTGCTGGAAGCCGTCCAGCCAGGAGGCGAGCAGGAAACCGCCGAACAACAACGGCAGGCCGGGAATGGCGGGCAGGACGGTGCCGGCGAGGCCGGCCAGCACCATCAGCGCGGCCGCGAGATAGCCGAGAATCTCCATGCGCTTACTCCGCTTCCGGATTGCCGGTGTAGGAGGCCAGCAGCTCGCGCTGCGCGCAGTGCGGCTTGCCGCGGCTGGTTCGGCGCTTGTAGCCGCCGTCGGGCAGCATCTCCCAGCTGTTGACGTTGTCTTCCAGATAGAGGCGCAGCGCTTCCTTGATGATGCGGCGCTTCAGCTTGCCGTCCAGGATGGGGGCGCAGGTTTCGATGCGGCGGAAGAAGTTGCGGCTCATCCAGTCGGCGCTGGACATCAGCAGGTCTTCCTTGTGATCGTTGTAGAAGTAGAACACGCGCGGGTGTTCGAGGAAGCGGCCGACGATGGAGCGGACGGTGATGTTGTCCGACAGCCCCGGCACGCCGGGACGCAGCGCGCACACGCCGCGCACGATCAGCTGGATCTTCACGCCAGCCTGGCTGGCGCGGTACAGCGCGTGAATGACCTGCGGCTCCAGCAGCGAGTTCATCTTGGCGATGATCTGCGCCGGCTTGCCGGCCTGGGCGTGCTCGGTTTCGCGCTGGATCGACTCCATGATCATGCTGTGCAGCGTGAACGGACTCTGGAACAGCCGCTTCAGGCTGCCGGCGCGGCCGAGGCCGGTCAGCTGGATGAAGATGTCGTTGACGTCGCTGGCGATTTCCTCGTTGCAGGTCAACAGGCCGAAGTCGGTGTACAGCCGCGCGGTGCGCGGATGATAGTTGCCGGTGCCCAGGTGCACGTAGCGGTGCAGGCCGTGGGCTTCGCGGCGCACCACCATCAGCATCTTTGCGTGCACCTTGTAGCCGATCACGCCGTAGACCACGTGGGCGCCGGCGTCTTCCAGCCGGCTGGCCCAGCCGATATTGGCTTCTTCGTCGAAGCGCGCCATCAGTTCCACCACCACCGTCACCTGCTTGCCGGCGCGGGCGGCGGCGATCAGCGACTCCATCAGCACCGAGTCGGTGCCGGTGCGGTACACCGTCATCTTGATCGCCACCACGTGCGGATCGGTGGCCGCCTGGGTGAGGAAGTCGATCACCGGCTGGAAGCTCTGGTACGGATGGTGCAGCAGCACGTCGCCTTTGCGGATGACGTCGAACAGCGAGGACTTCGCCTTTTTCTGCAGGTTGGCCGGCAGCGTCGGGGTGAACGGCGCGAACTTGAGGTCGGCGCGGTCCACCAGGTCCGGCACCTGCATCAGCCGCACCAGGTTCACCGGGCCGTTAACTCGGTAGACGTCGCGGGGCTGCAGGTTGAACTGGGTCAGCAGGAAGGACTCCATGTGCTGCGGACAGGTGTCGGCGATTTCCAGCCGCACGGCGTCGCCGAATTGGCGTTGGCGCAATTCGCCCTGCAGCGCGGTACGCAGGTTCTTGAAGTCGTCGTCGTCCACCGACAGCTCGCTGTCGCGGGTGACGCGGAACTGGTAGCAGCCTTTGACCGTCATGCCGGGGAACAGCTCGTGCACGTGCGAGTGCAGTATCGACGACAGGAAGACGAAGCAGTGCGGCTTGCCGTCGCAGACGTCGGCCGGCAGCTTGATCACCCGCGGCAGGATGCGCGGCGCCTGCACGATGGCGGTGCCGGAGGCGCGGCCGAAGGCGTCGCGGCCTTCCAGCTCCACCGCGAAGTTAAGCGACTTGTTCAGCACCTTGGGGAAAGGGTGGGACGGGTCCAGCCCGATGGGGGTCAGAATGGGCATCAACTCGCGGAAGAAATAGCCCTTCACCCATTCCTGCTGCTGCTCGGTCCACTCGCTGCGGCGCAGGAAGACGATGCCCTGCTCGCGCAGCGCGGGAAACAGCACCTCGCTCATCACCGCGTACTGCTCGCGCACCAATTGGTGGCTGGCGCGCGAAACCTTGGCCAGCGTCTGTTCCGGCGTGCCGCCGTCGGCCAGCATCCGGTCCGGCGTCGCATGGGCGGCATCCTGCAGCCAGGCGACGCGGACCTCGAAGAATTCGTCCAGGTTGGAGGAGACGATGCAGAGGAACTTCAGGCGTTCCAGCAGCGGCAGATCCGGGTCTTCCGCCTGGGCCAGCACCCGGCGGTTGAATTCTATCAGTCCCAGTTCACGGTTCAGCAGCAGGTCTTGCGGTTGTGACATACGGTATGCGAGCCAAGATAGCGGTGATCGGAAACAATAAAGCCCTCGCTTGGAGGGCTGTTTTGCTGCTTTAGTTCTGCGGCGGCGTGTAGCCCGCCGGCGCGTCGGCGCCCTGGCCGAAGAAGTAGGCGTCGAGCTGGCTGGCCAGGTACTGGCGAGCGCGGGCGTCGGCCAGGCTGAGCCGGTTCTCGTTGATCAGCATGGTCTGGTAGCGCAACCAGCCTTGCCAGGCTTCCTTGGACACGCTCTCAAAGACGCGCTTGCCCAGTTCGCCCGGCAGCGGCGGGAAGTCGAGGCCTTCGGCTTCGCGGCCCAGCTTGACGCAATTGACGGTTCTGCTCATGGCTTGAAATCCTTGCTTGGAATCGGATTGAAACAACAGGCTATTGTGTCACAGAGACCGCGTCGTTCCAACCGTGGCGGCATCATCGCCGCTATTTGTTACAGCTTCTTGACCAATACCTTGGAACGGCGTTGGTAATTGTAAAATTGCTGGCGCGTCAACGGCAGCGCGCTCTTGTCCACTTCGGCGAAGCCGCGCTCGACGAACCAGTGCGAGGTCTGGGTGGTGAGCACGAACAGCGACTGCAAGCCCTGGGTGCGGGCCTGGTATTCCACGTGCTTGAGCAGCTGTTCGCCGAAGCCGCCGTCGCGCTTTTCCTGCGACACGGCCAGGCAGGCCAGCTCGGCGGTCTCGGCCTCGGGAAACGGGTGCATCGCCACGCAGCCGTAAATCTTGCCGTCGTGCTCCAGCACCGAGTATTCGCCGATTTCCACCTCCAGCCGCTCGCGGCTTCGGCGCACCAGGATGCCTTGCTCTTCCAGCGGGCGGATCAGGCCCAGGATGTCGCCCACGTCTTCGATGCTGGCGTGGCGCACCTTGACCAGCGGATCGCGCGCGATCATGGTGCCGTTGCCGCCGCGGGTGAAGTGCTCCAGCAGCAGCGCGCCGTCCTGATGGCGGCTGACCAGGTGGGCGCGCGGGATGCCTTCGCGGGTGGCGCGTATGCAATAGGGCAGGCAGGCGGCCACGTCGTCCTGCAAGCTGCCCGCTTGCAGCAGCTGCTCGGCCTGGTGGGCGGTCAGCGTGCTGATCAGCTCGCTGTCCTGTTCCACCGCGCCGCGCCCTTCCACCACGAAAATCAGTTTTTCCGCTTTCAGCGCGATGGCGGCATGGGTGGCCAGCTCCTCCATGGCCAAGTTGAAGCTTTCGCCGGTCAGCGAGTAGCCCACCGGAGTCAGCAGCACCAATTCGCCGCCGTCCAGCCGCTGGCGGATGGCGGCCGCGTCCACCCTCCGCACTTGGCCGGTGTATTGCATGTCCACGCCGTCCAGCACGCCCAGCGGCTGGGCGGTGACGAAATTGCCGCCGGCCACGCGCAGGTGGGCGCCGTGCATGGGCGAGTGCGGCATGCCCATCGACAGCCGGGCCTCCACATCGTGGCGGGTGGCGCCGGCGGCCTGTTTTACGATGTCCATGGTGGCCGCGTCGGTGACGCGGCGCTGCTGGTGGAATTGGGGGGCGATGCCCTGGCGCTGCAGCAGGGTTTCGATCTGCGGCCGGATGCCGTGGACCAGCACGATGCGCACGCCCAGGCTGACCAGCAGGTTGATGTCCTGCGCCATGCTGGAGAAGTCGCCGTCCAGCAGGCTCTCGCCGCCCATGGCCAGAACGAAGGTCTTGCCGCGGTAGGCGTTGATATAGGGCGCGGCTTCGCGGAAGGTATGGACGAACTCGCGGGTCAGCATGCGGCGGGCTCCGGCCTGGTGGAGTGGATAACCATCAAGAATATCAGGATTGCCCCGGCGCTGTGTTTCGGAACGTAAGCGCGCGGCCATGAAAAATGCCGCCCGGCAAGGCCGGGCGGCACGGGGCGGGAAGAGGCGGGGTCAGTTCTCGTTCTTCTGCAGGATCTGTTGCACCTTGAGCACGTTCAGCGCCTGCGACAGCTGGTAGTCGCTTCTGGGGTTTTGCGCGCGCGGCGCGCCGGTTTCCGGCGTGTCCGGGGCCTTGTCCTTGCTTTCCGGAGCGGCTGGGGCCGGCAGCGGCTTGGCCGTCGGCTTCGCCGCCTTGGCCGGCTTGTCGTCGCCGTTGGGATTGGCCAGGTGGTTTTCCAGGTCGGCCTCGCGCACTCGCAGCGCCTGGTCGGCGGCGGTCAGCGTCGCGTCTTCGGCCGCCACGTCAGGCGTGATGCCCTTGGCCTGAATGGAACGGCCGCTTGGCGTGAAATAGCGGGCGGTGGTCAGCTTGATGCCGCCCTGGGTGCCCAGCGGCAGGATGGATTGCACCGAGCCCTTGCCGAAGGTCTGGGTGCCCACCAGCACCGCGCGCTTGTGGTCCTGCAGCGCGCCGGCGACGATTTCCGACGCCGAGGCGGAGCCGCCGTTGACCAGCACGGCCAGCGGCACGCTGCGCACGGCCAGCGGTAGCTTGGCCAGCGGGTCGGTGCCGTTCTGGCGCGCGTAGTTCTGCAGGGTGGCGGTCAGGCGCATTTTGGCGTCCGGCGTGCGGCCTTCGGTGTAGACCACCAGCTTGTCCTTGGGCAGGAAGGCGGCGGCGACGCCGACGGCGCCGTTCAGCAGGCCGCCCGGGTCGTCGCGCAGGTCCAGCACCAGGCCCTTCAGCGGCTGCTTGTTTTCCTGGTACAGCTTTTGCAGGCCGGCAGCCAGATCCTCGGCGGTGTGCTCCTGGAACTGGGCGATGCGCACGTAGCCGTAGCCCGGCTCCAGCATCCGGTATTTGACGCTCTTGGTCTTGATGATGGCCCGAGCCAGCGTGAAGACCAGCGGCTTGGCCTCGTTCTTGCGGGCGATGGTCAGCGTGACCTTGCTGCCCGGCTTGCCGCGCATCTTCTTCACCGCGTCGTTCAGCGACAGGCCGCGCACCGGCGTGTCGTCGATCTTGATGATCAGGTCGCCGCTCTTGATGCCGGCCTTCTGCGCCGGGGTGTCCTCGATCGGGGATACCACCTTGACCAGGCCGTCCTCGGCGCCGATCTCGATGCCCAGCCCGCCGAATTCGCCTTGCGTGCCTTCGCGCAGTTCCTTGAATTCTTCGGCGTCCATGTAGTCGGAGTGCGGGTCGAGGCCGGTCAGCATGCCCTTGATGGCTTCGTCGATCAGCTTTTTGTCGGTGACCGGTTCGACGTAGCTTTGCTTGATCAGGCTGAACACCTCGGCAAAGGTGCGCAACTCGTTCAGCGGCAGCGGCGAGGCTTCCTTGTCGGCCAGGGCCTGCATGCTGAGGGTGAGGACGCCACCGGCCATGGCGCCTGCCATCAACCATGCGATTTTCTTCATTTTTTGGCTGCTCATGCTTTGCTGATTCTCCGTGTCCGGCACCTTAGCGTGTCCAGGCTTGCGGGTTGAGGGTGCGGCCGAGGTGCCGGATTTCAAAGTACAGTCCGGATTCGCCATTGTCCAGCGCGCCGGTGTTGCCGAGTGTTTCCCCGGCCTTGACGCCGCTGCCGGACGATTTGGCGATGGCGGACAGATTGGTGTACACCGTCATGTAATTGCCGCCGTGGTCTATGATCACCGCCTTGCCGAATCCGCGCAACTCGTCGGCATACACGACGGTGCCGTCCGCCACGCTGCGTACCGGCTGGCCGGCCGCGGCGCGGATGAACACGCCTTTCCAGGTGGTGCCTTCCTTGCGCGGTTTGCCGTAGGCGCCGCCTATCTGGCCGGCCACCGGCATCTTCATCCTGCCCTGCAGGCTGGCGAAGGCGCGGCCGGAAGCGCTGCCGTCGGCCACATCGTCCACAGTCTGTGCCGGCTCTTCCTTGACGATCACCGTTTTCTTCGCTTCTTCCGGCACCGGCTTGCCTTGTTTTTTGGCTTCTTCAGCCAGTTTGCGGCGGCGCTCGTTTTCCTTGCGCGCGGCCTCGCGGGCGGCGGCCAGCTTGGCCTTGCGCGCTTCCGCGGCCTTGCGCGCGGCTTCGGCGCGGCGGCGCTGGATCTCGCGGTTGATCTGGGCGATCACATTGGCCAGGTGCTTCTCGTCCTCCTGCAGTTGCGTCAGCTTGCTCTGGCCTTGCTTGATCTCGCCGGCCACCTTGTTCAGCTGTTGCACCTGCTGGGTCTTGTCCTTTTCCAGATCGCTCTTTTCCTGCGACTTGCGGTCGGACAGGTTGTTCAGCTTGGCCAGTTCCTGCTCCAGCTGCGCGGACAGCGTTTCCAGTTGCCGCTGCTGGGCCACCAGCTGTTGCACCAGCTGTTGTTCGGCGCGGGCGATGTGCTGGTAGTAGGTGAGATCGCGGGCGTTCTGGTTGGGGTCGTCGGCGTTCAGCATCAGCTTCATCGCGTCGTGCTGGCCGTTCTTGTACTGGCGCACCAGCATCTGGCCGACGCGCTGGCGGGTGCCGGCCAGCTTGGTCCGGGTTTGCTCGATTTTGGCGCGCAGCTCGGTCAACTGCTGCTCGGACTGGCTCTGCTTCTGCTCCAGCGTGGCCAGCGCCTGCTTGGTCTGGCTGATGGCCTGTTCTGATTCCTTGATCGCGGACTGCGCTTCTTTCTGCACAGTCTGTTTCTGCGCTAGGTCCTTTTTCAGGGTGTCGATTTCCTTGCGCACGTTTTTCAGGTCCTGCTGGTGCGGAGCCGCGGACAGGCTGGAGGAAGATGTGTTGGTGTTGGCCGCGTGGGCGGCGCCGGCCAGCAGGGCCAGCAGCAGGTAAGGTTTCATTCCCTTGGCGTTCTCTCGCTTGAGGCGACGACGGCGACCGCGCGCGAACGCGGCCGCCGTCGCCAGTTTAGGCGATTATTGGAAGTCGATCAGCGATTGACCGGTCATCTCGGCCGGTTGTTCCAGGCCCATCATCGCCAGCAGCGACGGCGAGATGTCGCGCAGCGAGCCGCCGGCGCGAATCTTGGCCGGCCGGCCGATGTAGAGGAAGGGCACCTGGTTGGTGGTGTGCTGGGTGTGCGGCTGGTGGTGCTCGCCGTCGTACATCTGCTCGCAGTTGCCGTGATCGGCGGTGATCAGCACTTCGCCGCCGGCTGCCAGCATGGCTTCCACGCAACGCTCGATGCAGCCGTCCAATGCCTCCACCGCTTTCACGGCGGCGTCGAACACGCCGCTGTGGCCGACCATGTCGCCGTTGGCGTAGTTGCAGAAGATGGCCTGGTACTGGCCGGACTGGATCGCCGCGACGATTTTGTCGGTCACTTCGCCGGCGCTCATTTCCGGCTGCAGGTCATAGGTAGCCACCTTGGGGGACGGCACCAGGATGCGGTCTTCTCCCGGGTAGACCTGTTCTTCGCCGCCGTTGAAGAAATAGGTGACGTGCGGGTATTTCTCGGTCTCGGCGATGCGCAGCTGCTTCAGCCCTTGCGAGGACAGGTATTCGCCCATGCCGTTGTGGATCTTCTGCGGCGCGTAGGCGGTGGGCAGCGCCGAATAGGCTTCGCCGTAGCTGGTGAGCGTGGCGTAGCAGCCGAATGTGGGCTGGCGGGCGGGGAAGCCGTCGAAGGCCGGGTCGGTCAGCGCGGTGGTGAGCTGGCGGGCGCGGTCGGCGCGGAAGTTCATGAAGATCACCGCGTCGCCGTCCTGCATCTTCACCGGAGCGCCGATGCCGGTGGCCTTGACGAACTCGTCGTTCTCGTCGCGGGCGTAGGCGGCGGCCAGCGCCTCCAGGCCGGTTTCGGCGCGGAACAGGCCTTCGCCGTCCACCAGCAGCCGGTAGGCGGGCTCGACGCGCTCCCAGCGCTTGTCGCGGTCCATCGCCCAGTAGCGGCCGGTGACGGAGACCAGGCGCGCGTTCGGGCACTCGGCCAGTACCGCGTCCAGGCGCTTCAGGTAGGTCTCGGCGCTGCGCGGCGGGGTGTCGCGGCCGTCGAGGAAGGCGTGGACGTAGATCTTGGGCACGCCGGCGGCTTGGGCGGCGCGGATCAGCGCGTGGATGTGGTTCTCGTGGCTGTGAACGCCGCCATCGGACAGCAGGCCCAGGATATGCAGGGCTGAGCCTTGAGCTTTGCTCATGGCTTGTTGCAGCGTGTCATTGCCGGCGAAACGGCCGTCTTCGATGTCGCAGTCGATGCGGCTGATATCCTGCTGGACGATGCGGCCGGCGCCGATGTTCAGGTGGCCGACTTCGGAGTTGCCGAACTGTCCGGAGGGCAGGCCGACGAAGTTTTCCGAGGCGTTGATGGTGCCGTACGCGTACTGCTGGCGCAGGCGGCTCCACACCGGCATGTTGGCATGCAGGATGGCGTTGTCATCGCCTTCCGTGCGGTGGCCGAAACCGTCGAGGATCAATAACAGCACAGGCTTGATGGATTTCATGGCATTCGCATTCAGAATATTAGAAAACCTTGATAGTATCCGGTTTTGTGGATACTATTGTACCGCAGTCAAATCAAGAAAATGTCGGGCTACATTAGGAGAAAAGCTTTGCTGTTCAACGACGACCAGATCGAACAGACATCGCGGGCGATGAAGGCCATGTCGCATCCGCTGCGTCTGAAGATCATATCGGTGCTGGAAGACAGGGAGGTGAGCGTGCAAGACATCGTCGAGCAGGTCGGCACGTCCCAGAGCAATATATCCCAGCACTTGGCCATTATGCGGGACAAGGGCGTTTTGCGCACGCGCAAGGACGCCAACCGGGTCTTCTACCGGGTGGGCGACATCCGCACGCTGGATGTGCTCAGGATGATGCGCGAAGTGTTCTGTGGTTTCGGGGAGTGAGCGCTGCCCGGGGCCCATGCGAAAAAAGCCGCCATGCGCGGCTTTTTTCATGCGGGTTCAGCGTTGCCGCGGCTTTTTGCGCACGTATAGCGTCTTGTGCACGGTGGCGACCAGTTCGTCGTCGGCGTCGCGAATCTCAACCGTCATCTCGGGCAGGTATTTGTCGCCGGCGGCGGTGCGCTCGCGGATGTCGGCCAACTGCTCGTCTGACAGATGGAACAGCGCCCGAACCACGCCGCGGCCGGGTTTGATGTAGTCTATGCGCCCCGCCTTGTCCCACACGTAGTAGTCCCCGCCCAGCTGGCGCAGCAGCATCAGCATGTAGAACGGGTCCGTCATCGCGTACAGGCTGCCGCCGAAATGGGTGCCGACGTAGTTGCGGTTGCCCAGGCCCAGCTTGAGCCGGACTTCGGCCTGGCGGAAGTCCGGCGACAGCTCGCGCACGCGAATGCCGGCGCCGAGGAAGGGCGGCCACAGATTGAATAGCAGCTTGATCAGCCAGATGGGCAGGTTCATATCGATTCAAACGGTCGTTTTGATGATCCATCGTTGACAAAGGTTTGCGCGATGTCAATGCCCTGCGCGGAAAATCCGTCCAATCGCTTGTCAAATTATCCACAGCAACCGCGGAATAACCTTGTGGATAACTAGGGAGGCGTTCCGGTGGCAACGGCTTTTGACAGCTGTTGCCCAAAAAAGTGGCAAACTGCGTGAAATTTATTCCCGCGAGGTTGCCTGAACCCCGCTGGAGGTAATAAAGTCTGGCGTTTGTATCGATGACGGAGAATGCTTCGTGTGGGCTATCGTTGAAGCGGCCGGCTGGCCGATCTGGACCATCATCGCGGCGTCGGTGGTGTCGCTGGCCATCATCCTGGAGCGGCTGTACTCCCTGAGGCGCGGCGCGGTGGTGCCGCATGGCCTGCTGGCGCAGACGCTGCAGGAGTACCGCCGGGTGGGCGACAAGGACGAGTTGATGCAGCGTCTCCACGGCCATTCTCCGCTTGGCCGCCTGTTTGCGGCCGGCTTGCGCAATGTGCACGGCAGCCGCGAGGTGATGAAGGAGTCGATCGAGGATGAAGGCCGCCAGGTGGCCTATCAGTTGGAGCGGCTGTTGACCACGCTGGGCACCATCGCCGCGATGGCGCCGCTTCTGGGTCTATTGGGCACCGTGATCGGCATGATTGAAATCTTCGGCTCCCAGAACGCCAGCGGGGCCAATCCGCAGCAATTGGCGCATGGCATCTCCGTGGCGCTGTACAACACAGCCTTCGGCTTGATCGTCGCCATCCCCAGCATGATGTTCTATCGCTATTTCCGTTCCAAGGTCGACGGCCTGCTGGTGGAAATGGAGGCGCAGGCGATCAAGCTGGTCGAAGTGGCGCACGGCGAGCGCAAGAACGGGGGCTGAGCATGAATTTTCGTCGCGGCCGGGGCAGGGACGAGCCGGAGATCAATTTCATTCCCTTGATCGACGTGCTGCTGGTGATCCTGATTTTCCTGATGGTCACCACCACCTATTCCCATTTTTCCGAGCTGAAGATCAATCTGCCGACCGCGCAGGGCGAGCAACAGCAGAGCAGGACCCTGGAGATTAAAGTATCGGTGGCCGCCGACGGAGAGATGGCGGTGAACGACGCCAAGTTGCCCGGCGGCGACAAGGCCGGGCTGGCAGCCAGGCTGAAGGCCGCGGCCGCAGGCAAGAGCGACGTGGTGGTAGTGGTCAACGCCGACGCCAAGTCCACCCACCAGTCGGTGATCACCGTGATGGAAGCGGCCCGCGAGGCCGGCTTGTCGCAACTGACCTTCGCCACCCAGAACCTGAAGTGAAGCCTGAAACGGCATGAGGTTGATAGAACAGCACTGGTACCGGCCGCGAGGCTGGCTGACAGCCCTTCTGGCTCCGCTGGAAGGGCTTTTCGCGCTGCTGGCCGCCATCCGCCGGCAGGCGTTCCGCCGCGGCTGGAAAACGAGCGAGAAGCTCGCGGTTCCGGTGGCGGTGATCGGCAACATCAATGTCGGCGGCGTCGGCAAGACGCCGTTGACGCTGGCGTTGCTGCGCGACTTCGCCGCGCGGGGCGTCAAGGTCGGGGTGATCAGCCGCGGCTACGGCGGCGAGGCGACGATTCCTACCGAGGCGAAGCCGGGCGGCGATCCGGCTGTGGTGGGCGATGAGCCGTTGCTGCTGGCCGCCTCCGGCGCGCCGGTGGTGGTGGGGCGGGATCGCGTCGCCGCCGGCCGTCGTTTGCTGGCGCTTCATCCGGATGTGCAGCTGATCCTCAGCGACGATGGTCTGCAGCATTACCGGTTGGCGCGCGACCTGGAGATCGCGGTGCTGGACGGCAGGCGCGGTCTGGGCAACGGCAGGCTGCTGCCTAACGGCCCGCTGCGCGAGCCGGCTTCCCGCTTGCGCAGCGTGGACGCAGTCGTCGTGAATGGCGAAGGAGCCGATCTGTCCTTGCCGGACGGTTTGCCGCGCTTCGCCATGACCTTGCGCCCTGGCCTCTGCCATGCGCTGGACGATGCCTCTGTCACGCGCGGGGCGGCCGACTTTGCCGGCTTGCGGGTAGCCGCGCTGGCCGGCATCGGCCATCCGCAGCGCTTTTTCGATACTTTGGCGGCAATGGGCATGGCGGTGGATCGGAAGTTGTCATTTCCCGACCATCATCCATTCTCGCCGGGTGACATTCCAGCCGATGCGGACGCGGTGATCGTCACCAGCAAGGACGCGGTCAAGCTCTCGCGCGCGCTTCATGACGCGGCGCAGCGTGCTAGACTATGGGTTTTGCCGGTTCAGGCCATGCTGGCGCCTGATCTGTGCGAGTGGATACTAGCCCGCTTGAAGACGAAACATGGACGCTAAATTTCTGGAAATCCTGGTGTGCCCGCTGTGCAAGGGCCCGCTGGTGTTCGACAAGAGCAAGGAAGAGCTGATCTGCAAGGGCGACCGCCTGGCGTTCCCGATCAAGGACGGCATTCCGATGATGCTGGAGAGCGAAGCGCGCGAGCTGGCGCCGGAAGAAGACGTAAAATGAGCGGCTTTACGGTGGTGATTCCGGCGCGGATGGCCTCCAGCCGTTTGCCGGGCAAGCCGTTGGCCGACATCGCCGGCAAGCCCATGGTGGCGCGCGTGGCGGAGCAGGCGGCGAAGAGCCGCGCCGGCCGCGTCGTGGTCGCCACCGACCACGCCGACATCCTGGCCGCCTGCGCCGCGCACGGCGTCGAGGCGGTGCTGACGCGCGACGACCATGCCAGCGGCACCGATCGCCTGGCCGAGGTGGCCGCCAAGCTGGCGCTGCCGGCCGATGCGCTGGTGGTCAACGTGCAGGGCGACGAGCCGCTGATCGCGCCGGAGCTGATCAATCGCCTGGCCGAGCTGCTGGCCGCGACCGACGCGCCGGTGGCGACGCTGGCGCACGCGCTGCACGACGCGGCCGATCACTTCAATCCGAATGTGGTGAAGGTGGCGCTGGACAAGCATGGCCGCGCGCTGTACTTCAGCCGCGCGCCGATTCCCTACGCCCGCGACGCCTATGCTGTCGACCGTTCGACGCTGCCGGCCGGGCTGCCGGTCTATCGCCACATCGGCATGTATGGCTATCGCGCCGGTTTTTTGGCGGCCTATGCCGGCCTGGAGCCGGCGCCGCTGGAACAGTGCGAGGCGCTGGAACAATTGCGCGTGCTCTGGCATGGTTACAGCATCATGGTGGCGCTGGCGGACGAGGCGCCCGCCGCCGGGGTGGACACGCCGGAAGACCTGGAGAGGGTGCGCCGGCTGTTTGCCTGAGAGGGGAGCGAGCGCTCCGCGAAGAATTCATAAATCAAAACAGACTGGAGTCACACAAATGCGATTGATCCTGTTGGGCGCTCCGGGC